>JACQZL010000166.1:0-4589 GCA_016213865.1 Candidatus Rifleibacteriota bacterium | reverse complement strand
CGGCGAGAAGTGGCGCTTCGTTCACGGCGCCGACGGCAAGTGGACGGTCGAGGAGCCGTTCAAGGCCCCCGGCGACGCCCAGATCATCGGCGACATGGCCGGCGACCTCGGCCGTCTGAAGGCCGAGGAGTTCACGGCCGAAACCACGGCCGACCTCTCGCCGTTCGGGCTCGACAAGCCCGAGTTCGTCGCCAAGCTGGTGCTCAAGGACGACGGAGCCACCAAGACGGTGCTCTTTGGCAAGCGAAAGCCGACCGACTCCAACCGGATCTACGCGATGCGCGAATCGGAGCCCAAGGTCTACCTGGTCGACGCCACGCTCATCAAGGCGTTCGGCAACAAGCCGATCGAGTTCCGGGACAAGACGGTCTTCGCGCTCGAAGGCCGCGAGATCACGGCCCTCTCCGTCGAGAAGCAGGGTGAGAAGGTCGCCGCGGTCCGGGGCAAGGATGGCAAGTGGTCGTTCGAGGCCGCCCGCTGCACCACCGAACCGGGCTCGTCCCTCACGATGCTCCTGGACAAGCTCAAGGAGCTGAAGGCGGCCAGGTTCGTCACCGGCAGCGACGTGAAGCTCGGAGAGTTCGGCCTCGAGAAGCCCGACTACGCGCTCACGCTCTCGGTCGCCGCCGCCACTCCGACGACGGCCGCCACGGGCGCCGCAGCGCCGCAGCCAATCGAGTTGAAGGCCATCATCGGCAAGACCGTCGATCAGGGCCGCTTCGTGAAGCTGGGCGACGACCCGGCAGTCATCGTGACGACGGAAGAGTTCACCTCGACCATCGACGCGCTCGTGAAGAGCTATCGGGAGAGAAGGAAGCGGTGGCCCCGCTCAAGGACAAGATCCGCGCCTTCGCGGGCACTCTGCCTCACCTGGCCCCGGCCGCGTGGGAGGCCGAGACGAAGGAAGCGCTGAAGGCCTCCGGTTTCGACGAGCCGGCCTTCGAGGTGACCGTGACGACCAAGGACGGCAAGCCCGCCCACAAGTGCTCGCTGGCCACGGCCGGCGGAAAGAGCTACGTGAAGCTCGAGGGCAAGACGGGCATCGGGACCATCGAGAAGGCGCCGCTGGACAAGGCCTCCGAGCTGGTGGCCGCCGACGACGCGACGCCGGTTGCCAAGCCGGCGGCCCAGCCCGCCACGCCGGTCGTGACCGGTCAGGCGACTCCGGCCCCGGCGGGCAACGCGCCCGCCATGACGCCCACGACGCCGGCCGCACCGGCCGCACCGGCCGCACCGACCGCCGCCGCCGAGCCGAAGGCCCCCGCCGCGGTCGAGCCCGTGAAGCCGGCCGCCCCCGAGGCCGTGCCGGGGCTGACCAAGGAACTGCCGCCCCCCGGGGCGGTCACGCCGGCCAAGCCGTAGCGGAACGGCTCGACAGAGGAAGATCGAAGGCCCCCGGGAACTCGACGTTTCCGGGGGCCTTCTCATCGAGATTCGAACTCGAGTCCTTCAGTCGGTGGCTTCGCCCCCGAACCCCCACCAGGGGAGAAGTGCTCGCCCGGACCCCCCGATGGCTGGAGTGAGTCGTGTCCACGCTCGCGAGTCAGAGTCCTCGAGAGTGCCGCTCAGGCCTCGATTCCTCTTCTCATTGCCGGGTCCAGGGTGGGGCTCCCACCCTGGCGAGGCCTGGAGCAGAGCTCCAGCAGGGGTCCGGGGACAGCGTCCCCGGAAAGACGCCGCCGAGTTCGGCTGTTCCTCGAACTCCCGGCCCTACTTCATGTAGCGCTGCATCCGGCTCATGATGCTGGAGGCGTAGCGATAGCTGACCGCCGGCGGCTCGTTCCCTCCGTTATAGCGAGCCAGCGCCTCCTTGAGGCCGAAGGAGCGGATCAGGCCGTTGAGGTGGATGGCGATGCCGGCGATGTTCTCGGCCGGGTCGTAGGGATTGATGCCCACGGCCATCGCCGTCGCCGGGATGAACTGGCCGAAACCGGTGTCGGCGCTGGAGCCCATGACGGGCGTGAAATCGACCCAGTGGGTCTTGCCCGTCTCCTGAGTCATCAGAGACTTCATCAGGGCGTAGCGCTGCTTGACCGGCAGGGCCGTCAGCTTCCCGGCGGCGGCCTTCATCCACTTATCGAACAGTTCCGGCGTCTCCTCGGCCGAGATGGTCGGATGATCGCCGTACCTATCGAGCGCCTTCTTGAGCAGCGTGTATTCGCGGAAGAGGTAGCCCTTCACCTCGGCGTTGAACGTCCCGCTCTTGTTCACGTAGGTGTAGCCGTACTTGAGCCCCTTGATCGCCTTCTGGAAGGAGCGATCCCCGTTCATCAGCCCCATGGCCTGCAGGATGACCTTCGCTTCCTTCTCGCCGATCTGCTCCGGCCCCGTGAGGTTGAGCGTGTAGACCGGGTTGACGTGGCTGCGCGGAGGCACGACGAAGGTCTTCTGTCTCTCCCCCGGCAGGAAGAGTGCGTTGGGATCGTTCGGGTTGGGAAGCTTCGCCTTGTTGCCCCACCACAGGAGCTTCCAGCAGCTCTCGTCGCCGTAGAGCGCCTTCGCCAGAGACGCGAACGTATCGCCCGGGATGACCGTCACGTACCTCTTGTTGTCCTTCTCGGACACCCGGTCCTTCACTGCCGCCGGTGGGAACAACCGGGAGCCCGGAGTGGAGATGAGATCGCTGAACAGATCCTGTGCCGTGGCGCTGGACGGAGAGAGCAGCAGGCTGGCCACGAGGCAGAACGGCACGGCACGAGTGAGCATGGGAACCTCCGTATCGAAGATCGGGACGAAATGAGGCCAAGACGGGACGGACACCACAACGGGTGCCTCCCGCTACTACCGGGGCAGCCAGTCGGAGGTTGCCCGGCCTGACTCTCAACTCTCGACTCTGGACTCTGGACTCGCCAGTCTCAGCGCGCGATGGCGGGCCGGGCGGGTGAGCCCACGTCGACCCCTTCCGGGGTGATCCGCTCGACGATGGACGAGGGAGAGCCCTGACTGGTGGCCAGCGTCCTGACCCGCGCGCGATAGATCCGGTTGAGCTTCGAGCCGTTGACCACCCGGTGCTCCAGTTCGGGCGGACCGGAGCTGACGGGGGCCAGGATCTGCGTGGCCGCCGATTCGAACACCACCTCGGTCCCGTCCGGAGAGATGCGGGGATTCAGGCAATCGGCGTCCGAACCCCTGGCGACGAGCACGAGGTTCTCCGAGAAGCTCCCAGGGAAGAGGTAGATCGCCCGGAAACTCAGGTTGCCGGCCGCGGTGGCGCCGGTCGAGAAGGTCGGGTCGGTCAGCGCCACGGCGCTGGGGCGGCGGCCCCGGTAGTCGCCGGCCGATTCGAACACCAGCGGCGGGAAGCTGCCCACTCCCACCGCGCCCTCCGCCATCGACAGGTTGCCCGAGGACAGCGCCGGATCCTGCGTGATGGCCCCGATGAGCCAGGGCGTCCCGGCGCCGGGATTGGCCACCGCGAGATAGATCTGGTCGACCGTGTTCAGGGTGCCCTTGTAGGTGAGCTGGCGTCCCTGGAAGGCGACGAAGGTGCCTTCGGTCGCGGAACGCGGCTTCCCGCAGACAGGTTCCTCCCCGAGCGACTTCGTGACCCACCCGTTTCGATAGGCGTTGGCCCCTCCGCCGACCGAGTAACGGAAGATGCCGCGCCCCCCGCCCGCAAGCGTCTTGAGATTGGCGAAGGCGGCAGGCACCGCCCCGTCGGCCTGGTCGTAGATGTTGGCAGAGCTGAAGACCACGACCTTCCCTTCCTGCCCCACGGCGGGCTCGATCGAGTCGGCGGCCGCCGACCCGCCGGTCGTGAGCATCGTGGCCGCGCCGGAGGTGCCGTCCAGGTAGAAGACGGCGCGATGGGCCAGATTGGTGCCTCCGTTGACCCCGCCCAGGTCGGAGAGCGTGGAGATGGCAGCGCTGCCGCCGCGCCTGGCCAGGGTCGCTTCCACGATCGGGCCCGTGACCGTCCTGGCCCTCGCGAGCAGCCTCATCGCGTCGTCCGTCAGCGAGAACAGGCTCGCGGCCGGGGCCTGGAACGAGGCGCCGCCTTCCTTCGACCGATCCTGGGACAGGAGGGCTACCGTGCGGCCGTCCTCGCTGATACCGACGAGCTGAGCATCCGCCGCGGGCTGGTTGTTGGTCGTCAGATTGGTGAACCCCTCCGAGGCGGAGGGATAGGCCACGACGTCTCTGGGATTGGCCGTGGCGGAGGGCACTACCGGAGAGAGCGAGCCACTGCTGTTGTTGAAGACGATCCGCTTGGCGGCCAGCACCGGGTTGTGGACGCTGACGACATAGTTCCGGATGAACTCCTCGATGACGTAGGCCAGGGGCGGAACCGGCGTGCGATCCGACTGCCGGCCTGCCTCGCCGAAAGCCTGGAACGACGCGAACAGGGCCTGGCTGACCGTGTTGCGGTAGACGAAGCAGTTGCCCCGCGGCGGCACGGCCGACGGGTCGTCCGTGGTGAAGAGCCGCTCGAGCACCCAGTTCCCGCCGCCGGTGCCGAGCGTGTGGGGGCCGCACCTGAGCCAGCGATCCGGGATCGTTCCAGGACCGGCCGCGGCGAAGTCGGCGAACGGGTTGTACTCGTACAGGCTGGGGAGGAAGGGCAGCGGCCGGCCCGCCGGGAAGTGCAC
>JACQZL010000165.1 GCA_016213865.1 Candidatus Rifleibacteriota bacterium | reverse complement strand
CGGGTGCCCGTGCATCCTGAGTAGCGGCCGTCAGGCCGCGTATCGAAGGACAGACCCGCCTGAAGCGATCTCGACTTCATCACCATCTTCCGAAGGACCTCGGAGTGTGCGGAAGGAAGCCTTGGGATTGGCCGATGCCCGTCTTGGGGTCTTGCAGGTTCATCTTCTCCATGATCCGTCGTCGCGCCCCACCCTCCGGGCGCGTTGGCGGTTCGTGAGTTGACAACCGCAACTGGCCTCGTGAGCGGTGATGCCCGGGGGCCTTTGTCGCCTCACTCCCAGGTCGACAGGTTCCGGTCTTCTTCGGGGTCGAACGAGGAGCGGCCGAGCGCCGGAGGAGGTGACCCGGCGAGCACCCTTTACTTCGCGAAGTAGCCGGGCAGGGCCTGCTCGATCCGCAGGACAAGCTCCTGGTCGCGCGGCTCCAGGGGGCCGGCTTTGCCCGTCCGGGCCTTCTTGAAGGCTGCGGCGACCGTCTGCAGCGCCTGGTAGCCGTAAATGTTGTTCATCTGCTTCAGCGTCTCGATCGCAGCCACGCGAAAGTCGAAATCGTCGTCGGAGCAGGGGGCCACGTTCTGCGCCAAGGCCTCTGCCACGGCGGACAACTGCTTGTCGTCGAGCGGGGCCAGCGACTCGGACGGAGTCGTCAGCACCTGCATGGCCAGCAGACGCTCCACCGCGTTGAAGGGTGGCTCGGGAGGACGCGACAGCAGGATCTTCACGAGGAAGTCGAACGCCTTGCGCCCCTGCTTCTCGTCACGGTTGACGAACTTGCGGAGCACCTGCAGGTTCGACTCCTGGCTGCCGGCGTACTCCTGGAACGAGGTGAAATAGTCGCCGTCGCGCAGCTTCAAGAAGTGCTTGTAGCGTGCCTCGTAGAAGGCCAGGACGTCACCTGAATCCCATTGGTTGGCAAGCGGGTCGACCTCCAGGTCCTCATCCGTGGCGTACAGGAAGCTCTGGTTCTCGTGGAGTGCGGCCTTGCCGTCGTAGCCGAAGGCGATCGCGGCAGTGTCGTAGGAACCCGGCTCGATGAGGGCCTGCAGATCGACCTCGTAGTCCATCAAGGAGGTCGAGTCGGCGCCCTTGGCGTTCTTCACGTCCGCGGTACCGCTGAAGTTGTGGCGCAGGCCGAGGGTATGACCAACCTCGTGCGGGATCGTCTCCTGGATCAGACGCTTGAAGAGCTCCTCGTCGGTCATCGTGGTCACGTCGAGTTGAGCCTTGGCAGTCAGCTTGGCCGCCGCATTGAAAGGGCAGGCGCAACTGGCCCGGAAGGTGAGGCCGCCCGCCGGACCCAGCTTCAGCTCGAACCCGCGGTTCTGCTTCGGGTTCTTGCCGCGGCCCTTGCGGCCCTCGAGCGCCTGCTTCACGGAGCCGCGACAGCGCCCCTTGGCCTTGGGATCGTTCGCGGCTTCATAGCGCAACCGCGCGATGGTGTCCCGGTAGGAAGCTGCGTAGAAGATCACGTCGCCGTCGAGCATCTCGCCGGTATCCGGATCGGCCAGGCTGGGACCGATGGCGCCGTTGCCGTACGGCGTCGGATAGTCGACCCAGTAGAGGACGTGGTTGCGAAGGTCTCCGGGCAACTGGTCGTCCGTGCCGTCCCGCACTTCGATCGGCTCGACGCCGTTCGTCTGCAGGAACACCTTGTTCCAGGAGAGCACGCAATCGCGAAACGTCTGCCGGTAGGCCGCCGGGATCGACGGGTGCAGCAGGTAGACCACCTTCCTGGACAGGTCCCACCGCGTCACGAAGGTCTGTTCGGCCGCGGTGCCGTCCTCCTGGCGGGCCAGCTTCGACATCGTGAAGAAACCGTACCGCCGCGCGTCGTCGTCCGAGTAGAGCTTGGCCTGGTAGGCGGTCGGGGCCCCGGCCTCCTTCAGGAAGTACTTGACGGCCAGAGTCAACTGAGCGGGGCCGTCGGTCTCGCCTTCGGCCTGGCAGAGGAACTTCTCGCCCCAGCTCACGAAGCCGGGTTCGGAAACCAGGTCGTAGATGGCGCCCGGCCGCTCTCCCTTGTAGGCGGTGCCGTCGACGACCAGGCCGAATCCCTTCACCTCGGGGTGCGCCAGGTCGAGCTCGACTTCGTCCCCCACCTCGCGCATTGGAAAGCGATTGATCGCCAACTGGGACGACCCGCCGATGGCCGGGACCAGTTCCCGCTGGTCCAGGAGCATCAGCGCCGAGTTGCCCTCGACCTCCCAGCGAATCCGATACGGGCCCGCGCCCTCACCCATCGTGAGGTAGTTGTCTGTGCTGGCCTCGGCCAGAGCACCGAAGAGGTACGTCTTGTCGAGGAAGTCCTTCGTGACCGAGAGCGTGGTGAATACCGGCTTCTTCACGTAGCTCGAGACCTGGAAGCCGGCGTCTCGCAGGCGCGGATTCAAGGTCATCAACTGACCGGCCAGGGCCTGGGAGGCCGACCCGGCAGTCACGAGCAGCGCGAGCAGGACACCAGCGATGGTCTTCACGAACACCACATCCTCAAGGTAGGCAGACGCGGAAAGGCAAGCCGTCCGACAAAAGGCGCGTCAATCTCACTACTTCGCGGGCGCGCGAGAGGTTTCATGCGCGGGCCGGGCGGCGAGGGCGGGCCTCTCGAAGTCCACATCCCGGGAGCAGCGTGCTACCTTATCCGTCGATGCTCGGGCAACGGCACCTTACGGGATGGCTGCTGCTGGCGCTGGCAGCGACCTGCACGGCGGCGCCGCCGGTCTCGACCTCGGCCGTGGAGCAGATCCTCGCCACGGCACCGGCCCCCCTGGCCGCAACTGCCGTTCGCGCGGAGAAGTGGCTGGCAGGCGCGGCCAACCCCGACGGTGGGTTTGCCTACGGCCCGGGCAGAGCCTCGTTCACCGCCCCCACGGCCCTGGCCGTCCTCGCTCTCGGTCCCGGGCCGGTCCGCTCGCGGGCACTCGACTGGCTGAAGCGCCAGCAACTGTCGGACGGCTCGTGGCCGGTCTGCGCGGGCGATCCCGACGGATCGTGGATGACCTCGACAGCGGTGGCCGCCCTGGCCGGCTTTGCGGAGGACTCGCACGCGGCCGGGGCGGGGCGAAGGTGGTTGGCCGAACGGTGCCAGGCCTATCGGGCGCCGGGTCAGGCCGCGGCCGGTTGGCCCTGGACCCCCGGAACGGCCCCCTGGGTCGAGCCGACGGCGTGGGCCCTGATCGCACTGCGAGGGGTTGACGCCGAGCCGGGTGCCAGTCGCGTGCAGGACGCCGCCCAGTACCTGGCCAGCCAGATGAACCGGGTCGGCGGGTTCAGCCTTTACGAGGCGCGGCCCTTCCCGTACCACACGTCGCTGGTGCTCCTGGCCTTCGATTCGCTCTCCGCAGCCCAGGCAGGTGCGGGAAAGCTCACCCAGGCCCGCATCCGGTCGGTGTCGTTCCTGCGGGCCACGCTCGACGAGAAGTCGCCGGTCCTCGACCTGGCCTGGGGATTGTGGGCGCTCTCGACGGGCCTCCCGAACCTCCAGGAGCTCGCGATCTGCTCGAGGTGGCTGGCCGCCCGCCAGGAGCCGACCGGGGCCTTCGGCCAGGCCAGCCCCTGGGTGACAGCGGTGGCCGTCTGTGCTCTGCGGGCCCTGCACGGTCGCAATCCGCTGGACTGCGGCCAGCAGCCAGGAGGGTCTCGTGACCAGTGAGCCGTTGGGCCGGCGCCGCTTCTTGAGGCGTTCGTTGCTGGCGGGCGCCACGCTCGTGCTGGCGCATCAGTACGGCGTCTTCGGCACCGTCGGCCGCTGGCTGGACCCGAGACGGTCGGCGGTCGGCGCCGTTCACTGCCCGGATTACACCGACACGCTGCTGGAGCGCGCGGTACCGCGCCTGCTCGAGGCAGCGGGCCTGCCGGCAGCCAGCGGCCGTACGGTCGTCCTCAAGCCGAACTTCGTCGACCACTTCGAGGGACGGCCGGTCGAGACCGACGCCAGGCTCATCCTGGCCGTGGCTCGCCACCTGGGGCGCCTGGGTGCCCGGGAGGTCGTGGTGGCCGAGGGGCCCGGCAACCGCAACGACCTGGCGCCGGTGCTGGAGGCGAGCGGCCTGGCAGCCGGCTTGAGACGCGACAACCTGAGGTTCGTCGACCTCAACTACGACGACCTGGACGGACTGAAGACCGAGACCCTGAGCGATATGGCGACCCCGTCCCTCTTGCCGCGGCTGTCGCTGCCCCGCACGTTGACGCGCGCAGGTCTGGTGGTGTCGATGCCCAAGCTGAAGACCCACCATCACGTCGGCGTTACTCTCTCGCTCAAGAACCTCTTCGGTTGCGTTCCCGGAGCCAAGTACGGCTGGCCCAAGAACGTCCTGCACTGGAACGTCATCGAGCGCAGCATCCTCGAGATCTACGGCACCCTGCGGCGAGAGGTGCCGATGTTCGCGCTCGTGGACGGGATCGTGGCGATGGAGGGGGACGGGCCGCTGGAGGGACGGCCCCGGCAAGTGGGGCTGCTGCTGGCCGGTGAGGACCTGGCCGCGGTCGATGCCACGGCAGCCCGAGTCGCGGGCCTCGACCCGTCGGGCATCGCGCACCTGGCCGCCGCCGAGCTGCTGGGCCTGGGCCGGATCGCCGCCCGGCACGTCAGCCTGTCCGGCGACCCGTTGCCTCCGTTGAGTCCGTTTGCGGTGCCCGAGAAGTTCAAGCACCTGGTCGCCGTTGGTCAGTAGTCGGTAGCCGGGGCTGCGGGCTGGCCTGGCGGCAACACCTACTGAATCAGCGGTACTTCATTTCCCGACTGGAGCTTCGCTCCGGACTTCAACAAGGGCGATGCTCGCCCCTGGACCCCGCAATCATAGCGGGTTCCAAGGGATGCAATCCCTTGGTCGGGGTTCGGGGGCGAAGCTCCCGATCGGCGAATAGTACAACTCACCGTCCCAACCGGCGGAGACAGTCGTCGCGGTGCAGCTTTGCGACCAGGTCGTCCTGGAATCGCGCCAGGTGGGCCTCGATCGTCGCCAGGGCCATCGGGTAGTTCTCCTGGTCGTAGTAGACGCGAGACAGGAGCAATCGCGTCTGCCGGCCGGACGGGTCCAGCTCCGCGGCCCGCTCCAGATGGTGGCGCCCCAGATAACGTTCGCCGCCGAACGCATACGCTTGGCCCAGCAGCGCGTGCGTGCGGGCCACGCGCGACAGCGTCGCCGCCGGCAGGAACCTGGCAAGCGCCTGAGAGGGCCAGGGGTCGAGCGGACCGAGCCGCGACGCGTAGCCGTCCAGGAGCTTGACGACGTCACCGGGGGCCGCCAGCTCACCCGCGATGAGCCCGGCGACCAGCCCCTCGATTGCCTCGTGGACCGCCAGCACTGCCTCGGCGGCCTTGCGGACCTCCTGGACCTCCTTCGCCTCTTCGGTCACGCTCTCCCAGGTCGCGAAGAGCCGCCGTCGGGCCTGGTTCAGCACATCTGCGGGAAGCCCCAGGCGCTCACCCAGGTCGAGCGCCTCCTGCGCGCACCCTGCGTCGAGCAGCTTCTTGAAGGCCTCGCGGGCCTCGGGAGCGACCATGTAGGGTGGCGGTTGGTACGTCCGCAGCAGGTCGCGGGCGGTCTCCAGATACCCGGTCGCGCGGCTCTCGAGCAGCTCTCCCAGCACCTGACCGACCGCTCGATGCGTGTGGACCGCGAGGCGCGTCAGGCGGTAGTAGCCGTCGACGAACGGTGCCATCGCTATCCTGAGGATGAACGTCATCGCAAAGGCCGCCGCCGGAGCACCGAGCGCGAGCAGGAGCCACCAGCGGGGCGACCCCACCGGCAACGCGGCAGGAGGGAAGGAAACCACCGTCCCGGCCACGAGCAACCAGCACCCCACGAAGGCAGCCAGCGAGACCCGACGTTCGAAGCGCTGGTGCAGGCCTGCGACGCGCTGCTGGATGCGGCTCTCCAGGTTCTGGTTCATTCGGGCTCCGTCCGGGTCGTTGGGTCGTCCAACGGGGCGTCCAGAAGCTGGCCGAGGTCGGATTCGGCCTGCGCAAGGGTCGCTTCCAGAACCGCGAGCTCGGCGTCCAGGCCCTCCGGAAGCTCGAGCGACTCGACCTCATCGTCCAACTCGGCGTCGAGGCTGTCGATGGCGTCCTCCACGGCGAGGAGCGTCCCGCGGAAGGCGCGGACGGCGTCCTCCGGCCGCCTCGACGCTTCGAGGATGCGCTGGAGCGAGGTGACCTCCAGCTCCCGCACCTTGTGACGCATCGCGTCAGTCTCCGCGGCCAGGGCGGCGCGCGCGCGCGCCAGGTCCGCCTCCAGCGTCTGCGGGCTGGGCGGCCCCTTCTCGCTCAGGAAGAGGGCCCCTCGCTGGCGGAGCAGGAAGTAACGCTTCGCGAGCGCACGCAGCCGTCCGACCGCGCGGTCCGTCGAGGCGTCGGCGCGCCCCGCCGCGGCCTGCCGGCAGGCGATCTCGGCGAGCCGGCACGAGACCTGCTCCAGCATCTCTTGGGGTTCGCGCGCGGGAGGTTGCGGCTCGGGCGGCGGCAACCGCCGCAGGACCCTCTCGACGACCATGAGGTTTCGGGTGCAATGGAGCAAGAACATACCGCAGAGCATCATGACCCAGAGGCCGACGGCCCATCCCGTGTAGGCCGAGACAGCATAAACGACCAGCGACGCCCCGACAAAGAAGCGCGTGAAGCCAACGTCGTCCGCGGCCTCCGGAGAGCGCGCCTGACCCGCCCGATACCAGACCAGTGCCAGCAGTCCGACCCCGGCCAGGGCCGCGGGCCACGCCAGCGGTGGCGAAGCCAGGGCGCAACTGAGCGAGAAGACCCCCCAGAAGCCCTTCTCGTCGAGCCCCAGAAGAGGCGAGGCAGCACGCGTCGTCGGGCCTTCAGCCTCCTGCCGGCCTTCCCGAATCTGGCCGGCCGAGAAGGAGGAGGTGACCGTGACTTCCTTCTCCACGGGCGCGGCCGGCGTTTCTGGCGTCATGTCGGACATGGCCTCGGCGCCGCGGTTCAGCCCAGCCTGGCGATCTCGCGGTACTGGAACGTGGGGCAGTCGGTCGGCGTGTCGTAGTCCTTGCCCGGCTTCACCACCTTGCCGCGCAACTTCATGGCCGAATAGGCGCACCCGAACTTGCCTTCGACCCCCTCCCAGACGACGAACTGGCAGTTCATGCAGCAGCGGGGGCCGACGCCGCCTCGCTGGCGCTTCATCTGCAGGATGGCCAGGAACCAGCCGGCGAACAGGCCAATCACGGCCAGGAGCAGCGCCATTCCCCAGACGCTGGCCGAGCCGACCCAGGGCACCTTGGCTGTCACGGGATACGCCTTCGGCAACCACGCGGACAGGGCGGAGCCGGCGCCGCCCCCGGCGGCCGCGCCGGCGGCCAGGCCGATCAGCGGGGGCACCCAGTCCAGCCCGACGGGCTTGCTCCCCATGCCCGTGTTGCGTTTCTGGCCCGTGATGAAGGCGATCTCGCCGAAGCACGTGTCCAGGGTCTTCTGGCCCACGATCGTCTCGCCGCCGCCCGGCGCTCTCTGATAGAGCAGCACCGACCCTTCGAGCACGATGTGGAGCTTGCGGTCGTCACCTCCCTGCTCGAACAGCACCTCCATCGGCTCGAATCGGACTTTCTTGGCGAGCCTCAGGACCTCCTCGGCCTCGGGGACCGTGAACTTGACGAAGAGAGGGACGATCCGCAGCGTCATCAGCATGCGGTCGCGCGTCTCTTCGTCCTGCAGAGAATCCCGGAAAGCTTCGTCTACGTGCATGAGGGCGGCCCTGCCCACCAGGTTGGGGGCAATCGAGATACTATGGCAGCCGGATCCGAGTGTCAACGCGGGCGATGGAGGGGCTACGGGGCTGCGGGCTTTGGGACCTCCAGTTCTGCCTCGGAGCCGAGGATCTCCTTCCCGCCGAAGTCCGACCATTCGTAGTTGTTGGTACCGGAGATCTCCGTCACCTCCACCATCCTGAACGTCTTCCCCATCCGGCGGGAGAGCTCGTGCCCCCAGGGGAAAGCCAGGCCGTAGGCCGTGGCGACGGCGTCCACCACAAAGTCACGAAGGGCACGAAGTGGGCACCAAGATTGACTTCTCTGTCTTACTCTCACCTTCGTGCTCCCTTGGCGTGCTTCGCGTCTTCGTGGTGTAAAGGCCTCCAGACTTGCCGTTTCGCCTGCTCCTCGCGAGATTGCCGTGAACGGTTGCGAAGAGCCTACGGCCTTCTCACTTCCAAGTCCGTGGCGGACGGAGGGGTGTCGCAGTCCCCTTCCTCGCCGATCCGTGACGCAAGGCCCAGGAGAAACCACCAAAGCGACGAAGCCATCAAGTAACTCCAGTTGTTGATAGTCATTCCCGTCACGATAAACGCCACGGTCGCGAGCCCTGTGCCCATTAGGAAAGCGCGCTCGGGTCCAGGCTCCGGGAAGAGCGAAGTCCGGCCGTGCAACGTCACGAGCAGCCGGACCATGAGCCAGACATAGGCGACGATCCCCGGAATCCCGAGTTCGGCGCCAAGAGTGACCACGTTGCACTCGGCATCGGGCTTGCGGCCCTCCTCGGGACGGCTGTAGCGCTCGTGGGCCGGAGTGAAGCAGAACCTGCCGACGCCGGCCAGGGGGTGATCGCGCATCATCAGCAGCGAAGCCTTCCAGGCGAGAAGGCGGTACTGGGTGCCCGGCTCGTTGAGATTCGCTCCCGCCCGAAGCCTGGCCACGATCCCGTTCCGCGCGGCGATCGCGACGACCGCGACGGCGACGAGCAGGACTGCAACTCGCAGCGCAGTCGGCCACACGAACCGCACTCTCCCCCGTTCAGGCAAGCACAGCCCGACGACGGCGCCCGCCGCGATGCCGAGCAGAGCCGACCGTGTCTGCGTGACGATCACGCCGGCAACAGTGATGGCCAGTCCAGACCACAGGCACAACGAGTATCTCCACCCGTTCCTGTCGAAAAGCACGTGGGCTACGAACATTGATGCCGTCGTCACGAGCAGCGCGGCCAGAAACGTGGGGCCGGAGCTCAGGCCACGAGGACGATCGACTCCGAAAGCCATGGCCTGGCCAATCGCGTACGCGGCGGCCAGGGCGGAGGTACAGAAGAGAGCCGGCACGACCTTCGTCATAACGGACCTTCCAGCTCCAAGAGGCCGCATCAGCATAGGGACGAAGAAGCGTTGGACTTCGCCCAGATTCCTGAAAGTCGTGCCCGGACTCGTGCCAAAGAAAACACCCTGCAGGCACCAGATCACGTACAGCGCCAACGGGGGGCCACTGCGCAGTACATTCCAGTCCAGGACGCCGCACTTCCGCGAGAGCCTGAGCCAGATATAGATGAGCACCAAAGACCACAGGGAGATGCTCAGGGCTGCCGTGGAGAACAAGGTAGAGGTGGCATAAATCGTCAGCAGCCAGGCGACGGGCGATTCGAAGCGGGCGCCGACGTCGAGCGCACGCACCGAACCGGGAGAAGTCGCAGGCTGCGTGCTGGCCGATCCCTGGCGCACTCCGGCGGTCTGCATGAGTGAACAGAAGATAATGGCACCAGTCAACAGGGACTACTTGACTGCCTCCAACTCCCAGAGCATGTGGTGCCGACGGCGCTTGAGCACATCCAGGAGCCTGCGCAGCCGGTGCACCAGATCCGGTGTCACCGGTTCGTAGTCCTGGCTGAGGCGCTTGCGGGTCCAGTGTGCGCGCAACACCCGAAACCGACCCCGGAAACCGTACTGGTGGGCGCCCGGCGTCTCCCCAGCAAGATACAGATGCGTCCGCTCGGTGATGACCTTCACGTGCGTCGGGTCGACGAACGCCTCGGCACGGGGAAAGGCCGGGGTGACAGCGTAGAAACGCCACGACGGCTTGAGCACGCGGTGGATCTCACTCATCAGTTCCACGAAAGAGAAGCGCGTGCCACTCCCGTCCGGGCCCGGCAATACCCGCGGGACATGCTCGAGGAAGTCGTAGGCGGACACCGAGTCGAACGTCGAGTCCTCGTGTGGTATCGGTTCCACAGACAGGTTCGCGGCCACGAAGAACGGGAGCTTCACGTCCGCAGGCAGTGCCAGGTCGATGCCGTGGGTCTCCTCACAACGATATGGATTTCTCGGTGAGGGGCCGCATCCGAGATCGAGGTGCTTCGTCGACATAGGCAACAGGATTCGCTTGTCGGGCCCTTCCTTGCGTCCGTCCCCTACGCGACGCAGTGCGAGGAATCGCGACGGCAAGCGGGAGGGCCGCTCGCGAGCCTGCACGGGCTGTGCCTGGAAGAGACACCTAGCCGGGCGGAGCCGAGGTTCTCAGGTGCTTCCCCGGGAGCGCGTTCCTGGAGGATCGAACTCGCGAAGATCCTGCAACCGACCGGCACGGAGCGGGTGTGAATCATCAGGTTGGGATTCTAGCAGCCGGCCGCTGCCTTGGCAACCGAGGCATTCCACCACGGGTGCGTGTCCCGTGGGTGGCCCCCCCTTGCAGGAGAAACCCAGAGACGCAGAGACACAGAGGCACAGAGGGATCTCCCTCTGCCTCGCTCGCAGGCGCCGCGACCCCTCGAGTCTCCCTCGTCTTGTCATCCGATGGACGTCGCCACTCACGGTCTCTCTTTCTCTGTGGCTCCGTGTCGAGGAGTCAAGCCAGGGCCTTCCCAAACAGGCGTGGGACCACCTACGAGACATGCACCCATTCCACCACCAGATCCGTCGTACTTGCTTCGGCAGCAGGCGGCCTGATGGACCACGGCCGGAGGCCGGCCAGCAGCAGCAAATTCAGGACATCGGACGCCAGAACGGAACGGCCCGTCACTCCAACGCACGCAAGCAGCGGAAGACCTACTCCTTGCGTAGTTGTTCATCCCTGCAGGTTGCGGCGGGTCCACCATCCTGAACGTCTTCCCCATCCGGCGGGAGAGCTGGTGCCCCCAGGGGAAAGCCAGGCCGTAGGCCGTGGCGACGGCGTCCACCACGGTCAGGGGGGCGAGCGCCTGATAGGTGGCCAGCCGCTCGGGGACAGACAGGCCGGGCTCGTCGAGGGCCAACGGCGCCAGCGGGAGAAGGGCCTCGACGGGCGCGTGGACCTGGAGCAGGTGCAGTCGCCCCCCGCAGAGCCTACTTGCTTGAAACTCGAGACAGTCGAGATAGAATGCCCCATGAACTCCGGAGCCCTGCCGGAGCGAGTTCACGAGTCTAGGAGACACCCATGAAAGCTGTCCTGGCCCTGACAATTCTGGTCACCCTTACTGTCCTGGCCGCTCCGGCGCTGGCCCAGTCATCTACTCCCTCTTTCGAGCGGCTCTCCCACACCGAGGCGGGGAACCCGGGAGCAGTCGCGGCGCCAACTTCGCATGACGTGGCGAAGCTCCTGCTCGACTTCCTGAAGGAGCCCACCCTGGACGGTTTCTTGCGCATCAACCGAGAGGTCCCCTTGCTGCGCAAGGAGCTCTTGGACGGAGAGAAACGCGTGCTGTACGGGTTGCTCCAGAACTACGCGAATGCCCTGTGGCTGAAGGACCATACCGAGCACCTGGAGTTGCTGGAGCCGAACCCCACTCGTTCTCCGCGCAGTGACGTCGACGGGGGCCGCGGTCCCGTGAGCAGCGAACCCCAGACGGCCGTTGGGCGCAGCAAGAACCTGTCGATGGCCCGGAGCATCGCCCAGATGGACCTCCAGCGAAAGGTCGCGCGCGCCCTGTACGGGGAGCAGGTGACCCGCAATGCCGACGGCACCACCACCCGACTGGTCCAGGGCACGGTCACTGGCGCCGACTACGAGATCCTGCGACAGGACAGCAAGCAGGAAGGCAGCCTCTGGGTGGTCACCATCGAGTTCCGGCTGAAGAAGGCAAGATAGCCGGCTGGCCGCCGGCAGGCTCTGCCAGGCTTGCGCGCAGGCCCGGCGGCTGCTCATGTCCACCGTGGCCCGCTCGCCGCCCTTGCGCCGCACGCGTCACTGTCGAGACGAATCCCTGCATAGCCTGCTTCTCGAACAACTCCTTGAAGAAAGCCCTCGCGACCTTTGACCCCAGGTGACCCACTCGAGCTCGAGCTCGACCGCGTGGCCTTCGGCGGCGCTGCCGTGGCCCGGCACGAGGGGCTCGTCGTGTTCGTCACGCCGGGCGCCCCTGGCGATCGCGTCGCCGCGCGCGTCACGGCCGTGCACGCGCGTCACGCCGAGGCGGTGGTCGAACGGGTGCTGCGGGCAGGGGCCGGGCGCGTCGACCCGGTCTGTCCCGCGTTCGGCCGCTGCGGCGGGTGCCAGTGGCTCCACCTGAGCCGGGCCACGCAGACGGAGGCGAAGGCCCAGGCACTTGCGGACACCCTGACGCGCCTGGGCAAGGTCGCGGTCGAGAGCTGGGACCCTCCGCTGGGAGCGCCGCAGGGCGAGGACCTGGCGTACCGCTCGCGGGCAATCCTGCGAGGGCGCAGCCACGGGGGACCGGCCTCCCTCGGCTTTCTGGCGGCCGCTTCTCGCGAGGTCGTGCCTGTGCCGGGGACGTGCCGCGTACTGCTTCCCGAGCTGGACCGAGCGGTGGCCGAGCTGGCCTCGCGCCGCTGGCCGGCCGGTTCGTTCAAGCTGGAACTGACCGCCGTCGGCGACGGCCGGGTTCACGCGGGCCTGCAGGTCGAGGCAAGCGCTGACGCCTATCGGGCCGCCCTGGCCGGCTTCCCGTGCAGGATCGTCGACGCGCGGGGACGCGTGCGTCACGAGACGGACCCGGACTTGCGATGCCGCCTGGTGCTCGATACCGCGCGTGGCGAACGCGTCTTGGAGGTCCGCCCGGGCTCCTTCAGCCAGATCCACCACGCCCAGAACCGCCGGCTCGTCTCACGGGTCGTCGAGTACGCAGCTCCAGGACCGGCCGACACCGTCCTCGACCTCTACGCGGGCGCCGGCAACCTGGCCCTCCCGCTGGCGCTGGTGGCAGGCCGGGTCGTGGGGATCGAGCGCAGCGCCGGGGCGGTCGAAGACGCGCGGCGCAACGCCAGGACGTGGGGCCTCACGAACGCCGAGTTCCGGCGTGGAGACGTCGGCCGCACCCTGGCAGTCGGCAGTCTGCCTCGCCCGCAGATCGTCGTCCTGGACCCGCCGCGCTCGGGGGCCGCGGAGGCGCTCGAGCCGTTGCTCGGACTGGGCGCCAGGCGGCTGGTCTACGTGAGCTGCAACGCCGCCACGCTGGCCCGCGACCTGGGACGGCTCGGCGGCGGCGGCTACCGAATCGCCCGCGCGATGGCGCTCGACATGTTCCCGCAGACGTTCCACGTCGAGGCGGTGGTGCTGCTGGAGAAATAGCGCCAGATCCGAGCCGCAGGTCAGGAGCAGCTCTGGTTGGTCTCCGTACAGAGTCCGAGGTGAACCGCCGAGAGCGCGGAGAACGCGGAGAACGCGGAGAGAAAATGCGAGACGGCCCTCTCAGGGCCACTTCTGCCTCTCCTCCGCGTCCTCGGCGAACTCGGCGGTTCGGTCCCTTCGGGCTCGCGCCCGGCCCGCCCTGTTCAGGGCCCGAGGATCTCGCCGACAGCGTGTTCGAGCCACTCTGAACGTTCCTCATCCTGGAAGATCTCTCGCAGCGCCTTGCGGATGTACTGGAGGTCGAGGTCTCTTCTCTGGACCTTCAACAAGGTCTCGATATCGAGCTTGTCCTTGGCGCGAAAGAAGAGGAGCTTGAACAGGAGGATGTCCTCGGCCGCCCAGAACCAGAGCCGGGATTCGCCCACGGCGATCTGGCGCCGTCGCGGGTGCGCCCAGTCGTACAGTGGAAAGTCCGGAAGGAACACGTCCACACGGATCCCTTCGAGGTCCACCTCGAAGTGCCCCCAGTTCTCCAACTCCCAGCGGCAGGCAGACCTGTCGACCTCGGCGCCCGTCTGCTGCAGCGTGGAGAAGACACGCTCCAGTTCTTCCTTGCGCACATAGGTGGCGAGGTCGATGTCCTTGGTGCCACGTGGCTCGCCCCAGATACCGAACGCCAGAGCGCCGCCGAGAGCGTAATCGACGCCCGCGGCGTCGAGTGCCAGTCCCAGTCGTCGTGCGAGCTCGAGGAGCCTACGATTGAACTCCACGCCAGCGATATCCTTGTCGTAGACGCTTCAAGAGCCGTCTGGTGCTCTCCGGAACCGGCGTCTCGAGGCGCAGGACCTCGCGCGAATCCGGTCTGCAACCGACGAGCTGTAGGGCTGTCTCGCAGAGCATCTCCAGGTCGCCGGCCCTCTGCTCCGGCGTCATGGCCCGACAACGCGCGAGCTTGCGCTCCTCGAATGCCTCGAGGAGCTCCGGCCGGGCCCATCCGGGTAACCCCGACGAGTGGCTTCCCTTGACCCTGGGCGTTCTCGAAATGCCGTCGTCCATCTTCACGACCATTCTACCTTTCATGAGCAGCCAGGAGTCCACGTGGGCCTGGCAGCCGGCCGAGGTACTGCGCGTTCGACTCGCCTCGCTACGCTCGGCGACTCAGACCGTATGACGGCCCTCCCCGTCCGTCCTTCGAGACGCGCTCATGACACTGAGGAGCGCTTGTCAGCTCCTGCGGAGCGCTCCTCAGACGAACGGATTGGGAAGACCCCGCGATCCAGTCTCGTGGGCGGAACCCCGCCATGGCTGGGCGAACGGTTACTCGAAAACGCGGCTCCCCGGGGAACCGCGCGCGCGCCCCCCCGTGATCTCCCGTTGACTTGGGCGGTTCGCGTCGCTACGATTCCGCACGGATTGCCCCCTAGCGGGAGGGAGTTTCAATGGCGCCTGAAACCAAGGAATTGATCCCGAGTCTGGTCATCGGACTTGGCGGCACCGGCTACCACGTCGTCAAGATGCTGAAGCGGCAGTTCCTCGAGAGCAGCTACTTCGGCCACTCGGTCCCGGAGCTCGTCCGGCTGCTCACCATCGACCAGGACCCCAACGTCGAGGAGAAGGGCGAGGACCTGCTGACGACGCAAGAGAAGGTCTACATCACCGCCGACGTGGGTGCGGTCGTCGCCAACATCGACCAGCACCCGTACATCAAGAGGTGGTACCCGGCCCACGCCGTCCGCGAGGCGATCGGCCCGGGCGCCGGCCAGGTCCGCGCGGTGGGGCGCCTGCGGCTCTTCAAGAATGTCGAGACGATCCGTGGGCTGATTGAGGACCGACTGCGCCGCATCACCGACAAGAAGCACATCGACGCCGACGGGCCGTTCCGGATGGCCAAGGCCAAGGACGTCGACATCAACGTCTTCATCGTGACCAGCGTGGGCGGCGGCACCGGCAGCGGCATGTTCCTGGACCTGGCCTACATCGTCCGCGAGGTCTTCCGCCGGGAGAAGAAGCGGGCCATCATCCAGGGGTACCTGTTCATGCCCGATGCCCTGGCCGGCCGCACGGATGAGGAGAACGAGCGCATCAACGCCAACGGCGCCGCGGCCCTGCGCGAGCTGGACTTCTTCATGGACCGCAAGGAGCCCTTCAAGGCGGCCTACTCCGATTCGTTCAAGGTCACGGAGCAGACCGGCCAGGAGAAGCCCTTCACCTTCTGTTATCTCGTGAGCGACGTGGACGTGAACGACCGCGTGCTGCTCCAGAGGGTCACGGCCGAGCAGATCTTCCATATCATGGGCACGGCGCTCACAAAGGACCAGCAGAGCGTCATGGCCAACATCCCGGCCAAGGCGTTCCTCCGGATCACGGACGGCCAGTTCAAGGGCAAGGAACGCAACTACAGCTCCTTCGGCGTCGCGAGCTGTGTCTTCCCCACGGCCCGCCTGCGCGAGATCTTCGCCCACGAGCTGGGCTGCGACCTCCTCGAACTGATCCAGGAGTTCCCCAAGGACGACAAGCGCCCCAAGCCCTGGGAGCAGGACCTGGACGACTTCCTCCACTCCAACGGCCTG
>JACQZL010000164.1 GCA_016213865.1 Candidatus Rifleibacteriota bacterium | reverse complement strand
GAGATGTTGGGTCTGGTGCCGCTCGAGTTCCTGCGACGCCACCAGTTGCTGCCGCTCCGGACGCCTGCGCCCGACCCCGTGAGGGTGGCGGTGGCCGACCCGCTGGCCGTCGCCCCACTCGACGATGTGCGGCGACTGTTGGGGCGCGAGGTCGTCGGGGTCGTCGCCTCGCCGCGCACCATCCTGGGGGCGCTCAATGCCTTCTTCGAAGCGCAGAAGGACCTGACGCAGAAAGCGATCGACGAGGTCGACGACAGCCGCACCGGCAAGTCGGTCGACGAGGGCGAGGGCAGCGAAGACCTGCTCGACATCGCGCGCAAGGCCCCGATCGTCAAGCTGGTCAACTCGCTCATCTACGAGGCGGTCAAGGCCCGCGCCAGCGACATCCACATCGAGCCGTACGAGAAGGGCATCAAGCTGCGCTACCGGATCGACGGCATCCTCTACGACGCCCCGTCGCCTCCCAAGCACGTGCAGGCGGCCCTCACCAGCCGCATCAAGATCCTCTCGAACCTCAACATCGCCGAGACGCGCCTGCCGCAGGACGGCAGGATGAACATCACCGCCGGCACGCGCAGGCTGGACATCCGCATCTCGATGCTGCCGACCGCCTACGGCGAGCGCGTGGTGATGCGCCTCCTCGAGAAGAGCGAGACGGTCCTTCATCTGACCGACCTGGGTTTCTCCGAGTGGATGCTGACGCAGTTCCGCAAGCTGCTGGAGAACCCCTACGGGATCATCCTGGTCACGGGGCCGACCGGAAGCGGCAAGAGCACGACGCTCTACTCGGCTCTGGTGACCATCCGCTCCAGCACGAAGAACATCATCACGGTCGAAGATCCGATCGAGAACCAGATCCGCGACATCAGCCAGGTGCAGGTCAAGCCGAAGATCGGCTTCTCGTTCGCCGAGGGACTGCGGTCCATCCTGCGCCAGGACCCCGACGTCATCATGGTGGGCGAGATCCGCGACCACGAAACGGCCGAGATCGCCGTCCAGTCCTCTCTGACGGGCCACCTCGTCTTCTCGACCCTGCACACCAACGACAGCGCGGGCGCCGTCACTCGGTTGACCGACATGGGGGTCGAGCCGTTCCTCATCTCCAGTTCGGTCATCGGAGTGCTGGCCCAGCGGCTGGTCCGCGTGCTGTGCCCGCACTGCAAACAGCCCCAGGCCGTCACGCCGGAGGTGAAGGCGGCCTACGGCCTGCAGAGCGACACGGTCTACCAGGCCCGGGGCTGCGACCAGTGCCGAGACACCGGCTACTCCGGCCGCAAGGGGATCTTCGAGCTGCTGTCCGTCGACGAGAGCGTCCGAGAGATGATCGCCGCCCGCAAGCCCTCGGGCATCATCAAGACGCTCGCGGTCGAGAATGGGATGGTAACCTTGAGACGGGACGGCATCCAGAAGGTCGACAGCGGCATGACCACTCTCGAAGAGGTGGCGCGCGTCACGCAGGAGTGAACTTGGCAGGCCGGAGTGACATGAAGAGCCCCATCGAGCCGAGTTTCGCCTTCCGCGCCGAGCGACGTCCCGGGGTGCTGGCTGCCGCGAGCAAGCTCCTGCTGGCATCGAAAGTCGGCCTGGTGGCTCTGGTGTTGACCCTGGGAGTCGCTCGGGTCCAGACCGTCGGGCAGGAGACTCCGCCCAGCGGTGCCGGGGGCGCTCCCGCGGCCGAATCCTCGGCGCCCGGGCCCTCCGACTCGAGCGCGATCCTCGAGAGCAACCTGTTCGGCGTCCAGCTCGAGAAGCCGCCCCCCCCTCCGCCGCCGGCCCCTGTCGCCGCACCTCCCCCGGTGGCCCCTCCGCCCAAACCGACCGCTCCGGAAGAGAAGCCGCCGTTCAAGCTGGTCGGGACGCTGGCGGGCGTCGGCGACTGGTCGATGGCCTTCCTGGAAAAGGGCACGCTGCAGGACGCCGTCCGTATCGGCGACACCTGGGAACAGGCAACGGTCCTCAACGTCCAAAGGAACCGTGCGACGATCCGCTGGAAGAACAAGACCCTGAACCTGGAGGTGGAGTTCAAGGACTGGGCCGGCAAGAGCGCGCAGGTAGCCGCGCTGGCGCCACCACCGGTCGAGCCCGCGGCCCCTCCGGGTCCGGTCTACACGCAACAGGGCGAAGTACCGATGCCCGAGAGCATCGAGACGCGCAAGGTGCCCCGCGCCCAGGTCGACCGCAACCTGCAGGACCTGGCGGGACTGCTGGCATCCATGCGCATCCAGCCTTATTATGACGCGGGTCAACCCTCGGGCTTCCTGCTCACCAACATCCGTCCGGGTTCCTTCATCGACCAGGTCGGCGTCCAGAACGGGGACATCCTGAGGTTCGTCAACGGCCAGAAGATCGACAACGTCCAGAACGCTTTCCAGCTCTACAATATCTTCAAGAACAGCACCAACGTCGAGGTGACGGTCGTGCGGGACACGCGGCCGGTCACGCTCAAGTACAACATCGAGTGAGCCGGCCGGGCCGGGCTCACCGGCCCCGGGGTGCGGGGGCTCCTCAAAATGCCTGTCTATCAGTACGAGGCACTCGACCGCGCGGGCAAGACCGCCGGCGGGGTCATTGATGCCGACGCCGAGGACGACGCGCGGCGCAAGCTCCGGGCGATGGGGCTCTACCCGACCCGGGTGAAGGTCGGGACCCGCTCGGGCCCCGCGGGGGGCCTCTTCGACCGGATCACGCAAAAGGAGATCTCGGTCTTCACGCGCAACCTCGCGACCCTGACCAGCGCTGGGTTTCCGGTCGTCGAGGCGCTGTCGTCCATCTCGGAGCAGATCGAGCACCTGATGATGCGCGAGGTGGTCGTCCAGATCCGCGAGAAGGTGCGCGAGGGCTCGTCGCTGTCGGATTCGCTGGAGATGTTCCCCGAGCTCTTCAGCGGGATGTTCGTCAGCATGGTCCACGCCGGCGAGAAGAGCGGCCGGCTCGAGGAGATCCTCTTCCAGCTCGCTGACTACCTCGACAAGAAGGAGAGCCTCAAGAACCAGGTCCTCACGGCCTTGGCCTATCCGATCCTGATGACCCTGGTCGGCCTCGCCATCGTCGCCTTCCTGCTCGTCTACATCGTCCCGCAGTTGACGGTCCTCTTCACGCAGAGCAACCGGGACCTGCCGTTGCCGACCACGTTGCTGCTCGGCACGAGCGACTTCCTGGGCCGGTGGTGGTTGGGCTTGCTGGCGATTGCCCTGGTCTGCTACTGGGGCTTCCAGCGCTGGGCCTCGACGGACACGGGCGGCTATCGCTTCGACGGATTCAAGTTGCGGATGCCCGTCTTCGGGATGCTCTTCCGCAAGATCGCCATCAGCCGCTTCGTGCGAACGCTGGGCATCCTGCTGCAGAGCGGCGTGCCCATCCTGCAAGCGCTCGACATCGTGCGCAACGTCGTCTCCAACGCCGTCATTGCGGAATCGCTCGACGAGACCCGCAAGTCGATCAGCCACGGCTCGAACCTCGCGACGCCCCTACGGCAGTCCGGGCTCTTCCCGCCGATCGTCATCGACATGATCGCCGCCGGCCAGAAGAGCGGCCAGCTCGAGAAGATGCTGATGAGGCTGGCCGACGACTACGACCGCGAGGTCGAGGGGACGATCCAGATGCTCACGTCCCTGCTCGAGCCGGTCATCATCATCTGCATGGGTTTCACCGTTGGGTTCATCGTCCTGGCGGTCCTCCTGCCGATCTACGAGCTGAACAAGCAGGCGGTGTGAGGTGGCGAGGATGAACGCAGGACTGCAAGTCGCTGCCGCCGAGTGGCGGCGGGCCGGCGGCTTCACGCTGATCGAGATCCTGATCGCCCTGGCGATCCTGGGCTCGAGCCTGGTCGTGCTGCTGACCAGCATCTTCCACTCGATCGAGATGTTCCGGGTGGCCCAGGACACGATCCTGGCCGGCTTTCTCGCGCAGGAGAAGTTCACCGAGTTGGAGAACGCCAAGTCGTCGGTCAACATCGGCGACTCCAGGGACGGCGTGTTCGAGAAGGCCCCGGGGTACGCGTGGCGGTACCAGGTCAGCAAGGTCGGCCTGTTGCCGTTCCTGGAAACCGTCCCGGGCCTCCGGCGCCTGGAGGTCGTCGTCACGTGGGACACCCGACCCGTGCGTTCGATACGGATCGTGAGCTATCTGCGCGATCGGGAGACCCGCCCCGCGGGAGGATGATGGCCACGCGTCTCCGACGGTCCGGGTTCACCATCCTGGAGCTGCTCATCTCGACGGCGCTCCTCACGACGCTGCTGGTGACGACCTGGGCGTGCTATGCCACGGCAAGCCGGTCGATGAACCGCGTGATGGGCCGCTTCGACGTCTTTCTCAAGGTCATCCACTTCCGGCGAGGGTTCATCAACTCCGTCCAGGGCGCCAGTCCGTATCCTCAGGTGGCCAACACGAAGGCCGACTTCAAGGGCGAGTCGCGCAAGCTGGCCTTCACGACGCTCTCGACGCCGTTTCCGCTGCCGACCAGTCCACCGGTGCCGATCAGCCCGATCGCATGGGTGGAATTCGGCACGACTCCAGGGGGCAAGCACACCGTCTCGGCGCACCCGTACTACTTCCTGTCGAGCGACCTGTCGAAAGACAAGGCCGATCGGATCGTCCTGGAGGACGTCAAGAAGTGGGAGTTCGGCTACTACGACGGCTCGTCATGGTCCACGGCGTGGGACTACTCCCTCAAGCGCAAGCTGCCGCGGCAGGTACGGGTCAAGTACACCCTGACCGGCGAGAGACGGGAAGTGGAGGACGTCATCACGGTCTCGATAGCCCAGGAGGCCGAACCTCAGCGTTCGCAGGGGACCAACCTCTTCCAGTCCGGGCAGGCAGGAGTCGGAGGGCCGGGGAATCAGCCTGTTCCGAACCCCTCCGGCGCGCCGCCCCCGGCCG
>JACQZL010000163.1 GCA_016213865.1 Candidatus Rifleibacteriota bacterium | reverse complement strand
CTGGCCCACCTGGCGGTGGAACGCGGCTACTCCCCTCATACGGTCGAGGCCTACAGCCGCGATCTCGCGCAGTTCCTGAACTTCCCCGGGGCAGGAGAGGGGCCGCCCGCGCCCGCCTTGCTCGCCGGCTACCTGGAGGAACTGGGCCGGCTCGAGCTGGAGAGTTCCTCGATAGCCCGGAAGCTGGCGGCGCTCCGGGGCTACTTCCGTTTCCTGGTGAAGGAGCGCGTGCTGTCGACCAATCCGGCGGCCCTGCTCCGGGCTCCGAAGCCGAAGCGCAAGCTGCCCGTGTTCCTGACGACCGACGAGGTGGACCGCCTGATCGCCGTGCCGGACGTCTCGATCCACCTGGGCCAGCGCGACAGGACCATCCTGGAACTCCTCTACTCGTGTGGTCTGCGGATCTCGGAGTTGCTCTCCCTGACCCGCGAGACGGTGGACATGCACGAGCAGTCGCTGCGGGTGGTGGGCAAGGGCAACAAGGAGCGCATCGTCCCGTTCGGCGAGGGCGCTCGCGCCGAACTGGATCGCTATCTCACCTTCGCCCGGCCCGAGTTCCCGGTCAGGCCCCGGGTGACGGCGCTGTTCCTCAACGCCAGGGGAGGGGCCCTGTCGCGGGTGTCGTGCTGGAAGATGGTAGGCGCCGCCTCCCGCGCCGCGGGCATCCTGAAGACCATCTCGCCTCATACCCTCAGGCACACCTTCGCCACACACCTGCTCGACAACGGCGCGGACATCCGGTTCGTGCAGGAGTTGCTCGGGCACGCTCACATCTCGACGACCGAGATCTACACTCACCTCACGCGCGAGAATCTGCGCGCCGTGTTCCGGCTCTGCCACCCGCGGGCGTAGAGTTCGGAGTGGCGCCCGCGTCATGGGAGCGGCTCCACTCCGTCAGCAGGAGGTTTCACCGATGGATCTGGAAGCCTATCGCGACGATGCCCAGCGGTTCGTCTCGGAGTTCAACTTCGAGAAGCACCGCCACACGGCCGGTCTCAAGCCCGGCCTGGAACTCGTTCCCATCTACCGCAAGTACGAGACGCTGTTCTCCCCGGAGTCGATCAAGGAGCTGCTGTCGCTTCATCGCGAGGCTGCCCCGGAGGATGCAAAACGTCTGCGTTACCTCCTGGCCTTCGCCGTCGATAACGCCATCGATATCTGCGTGCTCGACGAGGACGAGAAACTGGCAGCCATCAAGACCGGCCAGGCGCTGCGCGTCGGCGGCGAGGAGCTGAGCTTCCACTCCGCCTCCGTGAAGGTCTCCAACGAGCCCGACCGGGCGCTTCGCGAGCAGGCCTACCTCGGCCGGCAGCGCGTCATCGCCGACCTCTCCGGCCTGCACCTGGAGCGCGTGCGCAAGATGCACGAGCGGGCCCGCGCGATGACCGGCCGCTCCTACGCCGAGCTGTACCAGTTCCTCTTCCGCGTCGATTTCGGACTGCTCACCCGACAGCTCCAGGCCTTCCTCGGCGCGTCCGAGTCCTACTACAAGTCTCGGCTGGACAGGTTCGCCCGCGCCCACCTGGGCGTGCCGGCGAGCGACCTCCGGTTCTGGGACACCAAGTTCCTGTTCCGGGGCAGCCCCTACGACGCCTACTTCCCCGAGGGCAAGCTGATGAGCATCCTGAAGCGGACGCTGCTCGGCCTGGGCATCGACCTCAAGAAGATGCGCAACCTGACGATCGACAGCGTCGACCGTCCGAACAAGAGCCCCGATGCCCATTGCACGCCGGTCGTGGTGCCCTTCCGCATCTACCTGAACATGCGGCCCCAGGGCGGGCTGAACGACTGCCTGGCGCTCTTCCACGAGGTGGGCCACGCACTCCACTACAGTTTCACCAACCCCGACGAGGCGTTCGAGTTCAAGTACCTGGGCGACTACGCGATGACCGAGACCTACGCGTTCCTCTTCCAGTACTTCACCCTCAACGACGACTGGTGCTGGGACTTCCTCAAGATCCCCGCCGACTCCGACTTCCTCGAGTTCAACCAGCTTCGCAAGCTCTACCTGCTGCGCCGCTACGCCGCCAAGTTCCTCTTCGAGACGCAGCTCCATACCGGCGACGAGTACGACTTCCCCCGTCTGGGCGCCCAGTACCGGGACGCCCTCGAGAAGGCGCTGCACGTGCCGGCCGATCCGGCCATGGCGCTGCACGACGTCGAGGATTCGTTCTACGGCTCCCACTTCCTGCGGGCCTGGATCTTCGAGGCCGAGCTGCGCCAGATCGTCAACAACCGCTTCGGCAAGCGCTGGTACAGCCGCCCGGCCGCGGGCGAGTTCCTCAAGAGCCTCTGGGCCCACGGCCACCGATTCACCGTCGAGGAGCTGGCCCAGCAGATCCGCCTGTCGGATCTCAACCTCAGCCCGATAACGCAGGAGTTAACGTAGGCTCGAGGCCGGAGGCTGGAGACCCGAGGCCCGAGGCCCGAGCCGCTCAGCCGGAAGGTGCCGCAATCCGGCCCCTGACACCCGACACCCGACCCCTGACCACTCCCGAGGAGGTCCCCGCCCACACCACCGCAAGCCCAGCCACCACCCCTACAACCCAGCGCACCCTCACCAGCCAAAGCACTCGTTCGCACTCATGCCGTCGCAAAGCCCTCCGTGGCTTGCTCTCTCGTGGACTCGCCGCGCCTGCCGCGCGGTAGCGCTCACGCTCCTCTTCCTGGCGTTCCTCGCCGGCGCCCTGCGCGCCGAGCTGGACATCTCCGGCCAGAAGGAGTTCCGCTACCGCGGCTATCGCCAGAGCGGGTCCTTCAACCAGTTCTTGCAGGAGAACCCTCTCTTCCTGCAGGGCGACGGTTTCGAGCAATCGTTGCGCCTCGACGTCGACGGCACCCTCTTCGAGAACGTCAAGCTCGAGGTCTCGTTCGACGACTCCCTCGAACGCAAGGAAGACCAGAAGCTCCTCGTCTCGATCGACGGCAAGCGCTGGGATGCCGCCGCCGGCCGGATGGGGCTGGCCCTCGACGACACCGCGTTCCTGCTCTACAACAAGAATGCCCTCGCCGCGACCGTCACCGGTCTCGTCGGCCGTCACCATCTCGTCACCCTCACCGCCGCCCGCCCCGAGGGGCGCCAGCGCCGCCAGACCTTCCCCGGCAACGGCAGTCAGCAGGAGTTCGTGCTCTCCGACAGCGCCGGCCACCGCAACATCCGCGTCGTGCAGGGCTCCGACCAGGTCTATCTCGACGGCCGCCGTCTGGAGCGCGGCACCGACTACGACGCCGACTACGAGGAGGGCAGCATCGTCATCCGCCATCACCTGCTGCCGATCGAGCCCACCTCTCTCCTCACCGTGGAGTTCAAGGCCTCCGGAACCGACAGCTCGGCGCTCGGGACCATCCTCGCCTTCCGCGACCGCTACTTCCTCG
>JACQZL010000183.1 GCA_016213865.1 Candidatus Rifleibacteriota bacterium | reverse complement strand
GTCCTATTGATCAGCATTTCCTGGCGCCTTTGCGTCCTTGTGTTTGGTCCTCTCCGCCCCATGATCCGGAGACGCTCCCGCTTTGCCCCCGAACCCCGACCCAGGGATTGCATCCCTTGGTGAGGTCTGGAGCGAGGTGCCTGTGGGGAAATGAAGTACCACTCATGCAGTGGTATTGCCGGCAGCTAATAGCCGATGTCAGCGCGTGTCAGCGGCTGTCAGCCGATGTCAGCGCATTTCAGCGCTCTTCACCGGGGCCGCGGCCTAGCCTTCTCGCGTGGCCGCCACGACGGCGGCCCGATCCGAGGAGGTCTTCATGTGGCGGCTCTGCTTGCGGTTCACGGTGGTCCTTTGCGCGGCGACGCGCGTCTGGGCCGGCGTGGACGTCAATTCGTGCACTTTCACCGAGCTCCTGGCGCTTCCGGGTATCGGTCCGAGGCTGGCGGACGCCATCCTGACCGATCGCGCCGAACGGGGCGACTTCCGCTCGGCCGGCGAGCTGTCGAGGGTCCGGGGCGTCGGCCCGAAGCTCGTCGAACGCCTGCGCGGACAACTGGAGTGCCGGCCCACGGGGGCCGCGGCCTCCGGTGGCGGGGGCGCTCAGCGCCCGCCAGCGCCGGAGTCGCCGCACCGACCCGGGGCACCGGTCGTGCGCGCGCAGCGACCGACCGGCCCACGTTCCGGAGCGGCTGCCGGTCCGGGGACCACGGCGCCCCCGGTCCTGGACCTGAACTCGGCGGACGTCGAGGAGTTGACGGCCCTGCCGGGTATCGGTCCCGTGCTGGCCGCCCGGATCGTCGCCCATCGGGTGCGGCACGGGCCCTTCCGGACCTTCTCGGAGCTGAAGCGGATCAAGGGGTTGTCGGGCCGCCGCGGCGAGACGCTGCGTCCGTTCGTGCAAGTGAAGTGAGGTGGACGTTATGACTCTCCATGGATGCGAGTGCGTGGCGCCCAAGAAGCCCCGCGGCCCGGAGCCGCAGGACGGTTTGCCTTCGATTCGGCCTCCAGGCCCGACGGTCGAGCATCGAGCCCGGGAGAGGTCCCTTCGACCTACCGTGGCGGGCGCCCGCCAACAAGACTGGATGGCGGGTTTATCCCCCTCCGTTCGTCCTGAGGAGCGCTCCGCAGAAACTGACCAGCATTCCTCAGTGTCAGGAGCGCGTCTCGAAGGACGGACGGAGGGGGCCACCCTACGGTCTGATAAGCTGGCGATGGCCGTGCAAGCTCCCGAACGTGAATGGAAGTTCCCCGCGGGGCCCAGCAGCGGGAGCCGCCGGCTCTCGGATCAACTGGGTTGTTCCCGCCTGGTGGCCGACGTCCTCGACGGACTGGGCTTCTCCGACGGCGAGGCCGCCCGCGGCTTCCTGACGACAGGCCTGGAGGGATTGCACGACCCCTTCCTTCTGCCGTCGATGGAGGCGATCTGCGCGCGGATCCACCGTTCCATACGCGAGGAGGAACCGATCGTCGTCTACGGCGACTACGACGTGGACGGGATGACGGCGGCGACGCTCCTCTTCTGGGTCCTGAAACGGCTGGGGGCCACGTGCGAGGTCTACATTCCCGACCGGATGTCGGCGGGCTACGGCCTCAACCGCGAGGCGATCCGGCAACTCTTCGAGCGCGGCATGCGCCTCCTGGTAACCGTGGACAACGGGGTCAGCGCCGTCGACGAGGTGGCCTACGCCAGGGGCCTGGGGATGACCGTGATCGTCACGGATCACCACACGTTGCCCGAGACCCTGCCTGACGACACGCTGATCCTCCATCCCCGGTTGCCGGGACGCGAGTATCCGTTCCCCGACCTCTGTGGCGTCGGGGTCGCCTTCAAGCTGGGCCAGGCCCTGTTGGCGACGTCGGCGCTCCCGGACAAGGACGAGGCGGCGCGCGGCTTCCTCGCCAACTGCCTGGACATGGTCGCCATCGGCACGATCGCCGACATGGCGCCCCTGCTGGGCGAGAACCGCATCCTGGTGCGCGAAGGGCTGGGCCAGCTCGGGCACACCGTACACGCCGGGCTGAAGGCCCTGTTGGGTCTGGAGCGGCTGGCGGGCGTGCGCATGACCGTGGACCACGTCGGGTTCAAGATCTGCCCGAAGCTGAACTCGGCAGGCCGGATCGACGACCACCGCGTGGCCCTCGAGCTGCTCATGGCGCGCAAGGCGGACGTCGCGAGCCAGATCGCCCTGAGGCTGCACGGCATCAACCTGCAACGGATCCGGCAGGTCTCGGAGTTGCTGGACCGGGCCCTGGCCCGAAGCGACGACTGGACTCGACGGACGCTCCCGGTCGTGGTGCTCGAGACCGACAAGAAGGGGCTGATGGGGCTGGTGGCGCAGCGCCTTCGCGAGAAGTTCCACAAGCCGTTCCTGGTGCTCGCCTCGAATGGGAAGACGGCGACGGGCTCCGGGCGCAGCGTCGAGGGGTTCGACCTGGTCGGGGCCCTGTCCGGCGCTCGCGAGTTGCTGACGCGCTACGGAGGCCACGCGATGGCCGTGGGCTTGACCCTGGACTGCGCGCGGCTCGATCGGCTATCCGAAGCGCTGGAGGCGGCCGCCGTCTCCGCGAACCTCACGGCCGAGCCCCCCGTCCCGCCGGTCGCGATCGCCGCGGTCGTCACCCCCGAGGTCCTCGTCGAGGCGCTCAAGGCCGACCTGGACTCCCTCGCTCCGTTCGGGAAGGGCAATCCGGCTCCGCTCCTGGCGATGCGGCGCGTCTCCGTCTCGCGCGTCGATCGGCTGGGGGGTGCCGGCAAGCACGTGCGGCTCCACTCGCCTCAGTTCCCCGGGAACGTCGGCAACGTCGGCTTCAACCTGGGAACGGACGTGGCGGACGCGATGAAGTCCACGTCGCTCCTCGACCTGGCCTTTCGCCTGGAGCCCGACGTCTGGGGTGGCAGGGAGATCCTGCAGATGAAGCTGCAGGCCGTGCGACCGGCGATCTGAGGCCCGGCGCTGGGGCCCCGCGGCGGGTGGCGTCTCTCCGCGGGGCCCATTCCTCATGCCCTTCGCCGGGGAATCATGTCGAACGCGAGCTGGCACGGGGATTGTTTCTGTAAGGCCCGTCGAGAGAGCCACAACCCCTTCAAAACCTCGAGAATCCGCATCAGAAAGGCAAGGCCGACCAGTGAGCGAGACGATGAGCGTGCAGATGGGCAGAAACGGAACCAGGACAGCGCGTCCGGAATCTGAACAACCTCGACGGCGACGCTCGCTGCTGGAGGAGATCCGCCGGATCGAAGCGGCCGAGCCCCACCGGCGCATCTGGCGGGTTGCGAGCCGGACCGCGAACTCCAGGGTGGAGGCGCCCGTGACCGCGTCGAGCCTTCCGTCGGTCATCAACGACGCCGCCAAGGTCCGCCGAGCCTGGCAGCTCAAGCGCAAGCTGGCCAAGCTGGGGCGGGCCCTGGCCGCCGGACTGGCCGTGCTGGCCGCCTGCGTGATGTTCCAGCAGCGCGAGCTGACCACCGCCGCCGGCTCCTCGGCCCGCGAGTTCCTGCGGGCCGGCAGCCTTTCGACCTGGGGAGGGGGCCGCGAGCGGTTCTTCTCGAGCTGGCTGAAGGAAGCCGAGCCGCCCGACCGCTTCGATCGAGACATCCGTCTGCTGCAGAACAAGCTCGGGAAGCTCAACTCCTTCCAGTTGACGAGCAGCTCGGCCTCGCTCCTTGGCACCGGCTGCCAGCTCTCGTACCAGATGTCCTTCGAGCGAGGGCACGCCAACGGCTATTTCGAGATGACCCAGGAAGATGGCCGCTGGGTCGTCGACACCTTCGCGTTCTGGTCCCCCAACTGGAAGGCCCTGTGAGGGCCCTGGATTCTTCTCTCGAGGTGAGTACGGTGACCGCCAAGTTTCACAGAAACCGCAAAGGACAAGGCACTGTCGAGTGGCTCCTGATTATCGCCCTCATCGCCCTCATCGCGCAGGCCGCCACGCGGAGAACCGGCTCACAGGTCGAAATGCTCTTCAAGGCTTCCGCCGATGCCATCGGTGTGGAATTCCGGAGCGAAGCCGCCAGCGAAGTCGTATCGGTCGCCGAGGAATCGGGGGGAATCGCCGCCAGCGGCAGGAGCGCCAGGGACCGGGTGACGGCCAAGGCCCGGCCGCGCGAGCTCGCGCTCGTCGAAGAGGGTCGCTGAACCCCCAGTCTTCCCCCCGGTCCGGAATCGGGTGGTGGGCCCTAGGCGAATCGAACGCCTATCTACGGCTCCGGAGGCCGGCGCTCTATCCGTTGAGCTAAGGGCCCAGCCGCGCCAGAGTGTAGCCGAGCACCGCGCTCAAGTCAAGCGCGTCGCCGCCCGGGGGAGCATGTCCCTGGCCTGGGAACCGTGCAGGGGCAGCACTTGTAGCCGCCCGACCTGCGGGCGGGGGCAAGCCCCGCCCCTACGTTTTTCCGGTGTTGTCGGTGGCTTACCAGGCTACCGACATGCTCCCGCCGCCCGGGTGCATGCTCTGCGCGTGGGTAGTTCTCCGAGTGCTGCCGGAACAGGGTGCCGGTGGCCGGTAGCCGGTAGCGAGGGTTCGATGCCAGGCTCCAGATGGGTTGCTGGTTGGTTCGCAGGGGACGCCGAACGAGCCCGCAGATGGGACCACGCGAGCGCGAGGCTGCCGCTGGATGATGATCCCCTTGCCAACCGTCCGCAGCCTGCCGGCGATCCGGCATCACCGGCTACTGGCTACTGGCAACCGGTTGCCTGTCACCGGCCACCGGTTCCGGCTCTGGATGAGCCATCAGACTACCCATGCGCAGAGTATGCACCCCTCCACGGCCCCGGCTTGACCGTGGGCGGCCGACGCCCTATACTCGCGGCGCATTTCCGAATCGAAGACTGGAGTTCCCATGTTCATCTGTTCCAAGTGCGGCACCGAAAACTACCCGGGTATCTCGTACTTCGAGAAGGCCAAGGAGCCCGGCAAGATCTGGATCACGTGCCGCAATTGCGGAACGTTCGCGATCCACCCGTACGAAGGGGCCCAGTCGCTGGACATCCCCAACCTCAAGCGCCAGGGATTGGCCGTGGTCGATACCCTCCGGCACGGTCTCGAGGCGGCCGTGGATGCGTACCGCTCGTTCGTGGTGCGGCCCATCCCCGAGGGCGAAAGCGACCAGTTCTACGTCAAGCTGCTGGCCCGGCTCGCGGGCGTCCAGCTCACCGAGGAATCGGCCGAAGAGGAATGGCCCTGCGTCCTCGATCACAAGTGGTACCTGAGCGAGAAGGCCGGCCGGGACGTAGGCATCCAG
>JACQZL010000182.1 GCA_016213865.1 Candidatus Rifleibacteriota bacterium | reverse complement strand
GCTTCTACCTTGCGGCGTGGCCAGCGTTGCGGCCTCGCCGGCAAGCCCATGGCAGGAGATGGGAACCATCACGACTTAATGCCATTGGGCTTGTCCCCCGCTCCCCGAGCGAGTGCAGGCCGCTGGCGGGGCACAAGCATCTCCTGAGCCTGTCGAAGGTGCCCCGCGCTACAGCGCTCGAGAGGCCGGTAACGACCGGGGACCAGCAAGACACGTGTGCACCCATGTGAGAGCGGTGAGAAGGAGCGCACTCCCGAATTCCGGCTGCGATCAATCGAGCCACGACCTCCCGCACACTTTGGCCCTGGAAGGTAGAAGCGGCTTCCAGCCGCTTCAGGGCTCCGGCGACCCTACCTTGGAAGCGGCAAGATGCCGCTTCTACCTTGCGGACTGTCCCTTCGACCGAATCGGTCCGACTTGACCGGTGCCCGAATCCCTGCTGCGACCTGCGGCCTCCCGAACTGGGACGGGGAGCGCAGGCAGGCGGCTGGACTTCGGCTCGGTCGGCCATCGCTCGCACGGTCGCGTCCGCCAGACGGACGCCTACTCGGGCGGGCTCTCAGCGATAGACCCGATCGAAATCTACGTCCACCCGCACGTGGCACACCTGCGCCTTGCGTCCCTCGGCGGCCACCTGGAACTTGGGGTCGACCGTCAGCGTGACGTTGTAGCGCCGCTCGACGACGAAGCGATGCGGATTGCGGCCCTTGAAGTACTCTGCGACGAGGCGGTCCATGCTGTACTTGTTGATGGTGCAGGCATGTTTGAGGATCTCGAGCTGCTGCTGGGCAATCAAGAAGGCCCGGAGCCGGTCTTCGGTGTAGCGGGTCGTCTCCACGCCCGAGCGGAACAGGTTGAAGACCGGGATGAAGAGCACGCCCAGGATGGCCATCGCGACCAGGACCTCGACCAGCGTCACCCCGCCGCGCGGTCCCCGCCGTGCCTTCTTGGCCTCGATGACGCTGTCGCTGTCCCGTCGCATGTCTGCCTGCTGTGCTGCTGGGGTTCGGGTCCGAGTGCCGCCCTCGCGCTCAGTCGCCGTCCGCGCTCAAGATCCCTCGCAAGAGCCGGGTCCCGTGGTGGATGCGGAACTTGACGTTGGCAAGCGTGATGCCGAGAGACTGCGCGATGTCCTTGTAGGGAAGCTGGCCGTAGAAGCGCATCACCAGGGTCGCGCGATAAATGGCCGGCAGCCGGGCCAGGCCCGATTCGATCCGTTGGCCGGTCACGCGCCGGCTGATCGCATCTTCCACCGATCCGACCCCGCGCTGCCAGGCCGATTGCGAAGCGGCAGGCGCCTCGTCGGACAGCAGCTCGGGGCGCTTCTCTCGCAGGTGACGGAGGGCCTCGTTGGTCGCGATGCGAAGCAGCCAGGCCTTGAAGGCGCCAGGGTCCTGCAGACCGCCGACGGCGCCATACGCCTTCACGAAGGCCTCCTGCATCACATCTCCCGCGGCGTCCCGATCGGCCAGGATGCGGGCAACCGTGCTGTAGACCAGGCCCTTGTAGCGGGTGACCAGCCCCTCGAAGGCATCGGCGTCACCGGCCCGGACACGGGAGATCAGCGTTGCATCGGGCAGAGCGGGCATCGGCGCTTGCTGATCATAGCACGCACCCGCCCCCCGGCATCGTCGAACGCGTGTTTTTTTGCCGCGTTTCTGGCAGCATATGGGGGCAGCCCGAGCAACGCGAGGGCAGTAGGACCGGCGTCGCTGCCGGTCCTTGCCCGCGAAGCGGGCCAGCCCACGGCAAGTCACCCGACCTCCCGAACGGCGCCGCGGCTCGACCCGCCCCCGCCCGTTCACCCGCCAAGACCCACCTTCACACCGGCAGCGCGTGCCGTCGACCCACGGAGGAACCCCGATGAATTTCGATCTTTCCGAAGAACAGCGCCTGATCCGCGACACCGCGCGTGACTTCGCGTCGACCGAGCTGGCCCCCCTGGCAGCCACGCTCGATCTCGAGCAACGTTTTCCGTCGGAGATCGTCGGCCGGCTGGCCGAGTTGGGTTTCATGGGGGTCTTCGTCCCCGAGTCCTACGGAGGCGCGGGCGCCGACACTCTTTCATACGTCATGGCCGTGGAGGAGCTGAGCCGCGTGTGCGCGTCGACAGGCGTCATTGTCAGCGTCAACAACTCGCTCGTCTGCTCGCCCCTGCTCAAGTACGGCACCGAAGAACAGAAGCAGCGCTGGCTGGTGCCGCTGGCCAAGGGGCAGAAGCTGGGAGCCTTCGCGCTGACGGAGCCCTGCGCGGGCTCCGACGCCGCCAGCCTGCGGACGGTGGCCGTGCGCGACGGCGACAGCTACGTCCTCAATGGCGTCAAGTGCTTCTGCACCAACGGGCCCAATTCCGACGTCGTCCTCATCTTCGCCACGATCGACCCGGCAAAGCGAACCAAGGGCATCACGTGCTTCATCGTCGAGAAGGGGACCCCGGGCTTTTCCGTCGGCACCATCGAGAAGAAGATGGGCATCCGCGCGGCCCTCTCGAGCGAGCTGGTCCTCGAGGACGTGCGCATCCCGGCATCGAACCGGCTCGGCGAGGAAGGCAAGGGGTTCGGCATCGCGATGTACACCCTCGACGGCGGCCGGGTGGGGATCGCCGCGCAGGCTCTGGGGATCGGCCAGGCGTGCCTGGATGCCAGCGTTCGCTACGCCAAGGAGCGGCAGCAATTCGGGAAGGCGATTGCCGAGTTCCAGGCCGTGCAGTGGATGCTGGCCGACATGAAGACGGAGCTGGAGGCCTCGCGGCTCCTGACCTATCGCGCCGCGGTGGCCGTGGACACCCAGCCGTATTTCGGAATGGAGACCGCTCAGGCCAAGCTCTTCGCCTCCGAGACGGCCGAGCGCTGCGGCCTCAAGGCAGTCCAGATCCATGGGGGTGCCGGCTACATGCACGACCACCCGGTGGAGCGCCACCTGCGCGATTCCAAGATCACCGAGATCTACGAGGGCACCTCCGAGATCCAGCGGTTGGTCATCACCGCCAACCTCCTCAACCCGAAGCACTGAAGACCCCCTCACGGAGCGGCGTCGCTCGCCCGTGGCAGCTCAGGAGGAACGATGTGCACGACCGTGGGGCCAAGGTCATCGCGCGGGCTCTGCGGGACGCCGGGATGGAGGTGATCTACACGGGCCTGCGCCAGACCCCTCGTCAGATCGTGCAGACCGTCGTCCAGGAGGACGCGGACTGCCTCTGCGTCTCGATCCTGTCCGGCGCCCACAACCACCTCCTGCCGGAGATCACGCGGCTGCTGGCCGAGCAGGGGATCGACGACGTGCTCGTGCTCGGCGGTGGCATCATCCCCGTCGAGGACGTCCCGGGCCTCAAGGCCCAAGGAGTGGAAGAGATCTTCGGCCCGGGGACCCCGACCGGCGACGCCGTGGCTTTCATCCGCGCCCACGTGCGCACCCGCGAGTGAAGCAGAAGCGACCTTCGGACATGGAGCCACTGCTCGAGAAGTTCCGCCGGGGAGATCGCCGTGCCCTGGCCCGGCTGATCACCCACGTCGAGGACCGCACTCCCCTCGGACTGGCCGCCCTTCGCGAGCTGTACACCGAGACCGGCCGCGCCCGCACCGTCGGCGTCACCGGCGCTCCCGGGACCGGCAAGAGCACCCTGGTCGACCGACTCGCCGCGGCCTTGCGGGCGGATGGGCTTCGAGTCGCGGTCCTGGCGGTGGACCCCTCCAGTCCCTTCACAGGCGGTGCGATCCTGGCCGACCGCGTGCGCATGCGGTCGCTGGCCGACGATCCGGAACTCTACGTCCGGAGCATGGCCAGCCGCGGCGCTCTCGGCGGCCTGGCGCGCGCCACGGCCTCGGTCCTGAAGGTCCTGGACGCCTTCGGGTTCGACGTCATCCTGGTCGAGACGGTCGGCGTCGGCCAGGGCGAGGTCGAGATCGTCCGGGAGGCCGAGACCTGCCTGGTCCTCGAGGTGCCGGGATTGGGCGACGGCATCCAGGCGATCAAGGCGGGAGTGCTCGAGATCGGCCACATCTTCGTCGTCAACAAGGCCGACAACCCGGGCGCCGATCGAGTGGCGGAACAGATCTCGACGATGCTCGCCCTCAACCCGACCCCGCCCGACTGGGAGCCACCGGTCGTCTGCACGGTCGCCAGCCAGGGAACCGGCGTCCCGGAGCTGCTGCAGCACGTGCGTGGACACTGGGCCTACGCCGACGGCCGCGACCTGCGCGATCGCGCTCGCGGGCAGCGCCGCTTGGCCGACCTGGCCGAGACGCTGAAGGCCCGAGCCCTGGGCAACGCCAGCCGACGCGTCCTGGCCCGACCCGACTGGCCCGAACTGCGCCGCCGTGTGGAGTGTGGCGAACTGGACCCCTACGAGGCGGCCGACCTGCTCGTGCCCGCCGAGGGCAATGAGGAGTGGACCCTGCCGTGAGCACCAAAGAGCGATACGACGAGTGGACCCGCACGACGCTTGCCCGGAGTCTCGAGAAGCGCGCTGAAAGGCATCCCACCTTCGCCACGACGTCGGGCTTCCCTGTCCCGCGCCTGGTCACGCCGCTGGACGTTGACGCGGCGGACGCGGCAGGCAACATCGGCCTGCCCGGGGAGTTCCCGTTCACCCGGGGAATCCATCCCACGATGTACCGAGGCCGCCTGTGGACGATGCGGCAGTTTGCCGGTTTCGGCACCGCCGAGGAGACGAACGCCAGGTTCCGCTACCTCCTGTCGCATGGGCAGACGGGCCTTTCGACCGCCTTCGATCTGCCGACGCTGATGGGCCTCGACGGCGACGACGAGCGCTCGCGAGGCGAGGTCGGGCGCGAAGGGGTGGCCGTGTCGAGCCTGGCGGACATGGAAGTGCTGTTCGGAGGGATTCCGCTGGATCGCGTCAGTGTGTCGATGACCATCAACAGCCCGGCGGCCCCCATTCTGGCGATGTTCCTGGTTGTGGCCGAGAGGCAAGGCGTCGCCTTCGATCGCCTGGAGGGCACGCTCCAGAACGACATCCTCAAGGAGTTCATCGCCCAGAAGGAGTTCGTCTTCCCGCCGGAGCCGTCCATGCGACTGGTGGCGGACACGATCGAGTACTGCACCCGTCACGTGCCGCGCTGGAACACGGTCAGCATCAGCGGGTACCACATCCGCGAGGCCGGTTCGACGGCCATCCAGGAGTTGGCCTTCACGCTGGCCGACGGCGCGGCCTACGTCCAGGCCGCGCTGGACCGCGGTCTCGAGATCGACAGTTTCGCGCCCCGGCTGTCGTTCTTCTTCAACTGCCACAACGACCTCTTCGAGGAAGTCGCCAAGTTCAGGGCAGCTCGCCGCCTCTGGGCCCGCATCATGCGCGAGCGGTTCGGCGCCAAGAAGCCCGCGTCGTGGATGCTGAGGACCCACGCTCAGACGGCCGGCTGCTCCCTGACGGCCCAGCAGCCCGAGGTCAACATCGTCAGGACCACCATCCAGGCCCTGGCCGGCGTTTTGGGCGGCACGCAGTCGCTCCACACCAACTCGATGGACGAGGCCCTGGCCCTGCCGACCGAGAAGGCCGTGAGGATCGCGCTCCGGACCCAGCAGGTCTTGGCCTGCGAGAGCGGCGTCGCCAATGTCGTGGACCCGCTCGGTGGCTCGTGGTACGTGGAGCAACTGACCGACAGGATGGAAGCGGGCGCCGAGGACTACTTCCGCCGTATCGAGGCGCTGGGCGGCGTGCTCCCCGCGATCGAGAAGGGGTTCTTCCAGCGTGAGATCGCTGAATCCGCCTTTCGCTATCAGAAGGAGACCGAAACCGGCCAGCGCGTCATCGTCGGCGTCAATCGCTATGTCACCGACGAGCCCCCGCCCGAGACCCTCAAGATCGGCGCAGCCGTCGAGGCCCGCCAGCTCGAGCGTTTGCAGGAGCTCCGCACCAGCCGGGACGAAGCGGCGACCCGCGCCGCACTGGAGCGCCTGCGTCAGGCGGCTTCCTGGCCAGAGAACACCATGCCAGCGCTGCTCAAGGCGTCGCGGGCTCATGCGACTCTGGGAGAGATGATGGGGGTCCTGCGAGAGGTGTTCGGCGAGTACCAAGAAGAGGCGATGTTCTGATGCCCGACCTGAAGACCAAGAAGCTCGCGTTCCTGGGCGCCGGCAAGATCGGCGAGGCCATGATCCGCGGACTGCTCGCCGCGGGCGCGGTGACCACCGACAACCTGCTGGCCACCGCAAGGCGTCAGGAGCGCGCGGACTCGCTGCGCGGCTCCCTCGGCCTCCGGGAGACACTGCGCAACGCCGAGGCTGTGGACTGGGCCGATCTGGTGGTCGTGGC
>JACQZL010000181.1 GCA_016213865.1 Candidatus Rifleibacteriota bacterium | reverse complement strand
GGGGAAGGGTGCATGCTCTGCGCATGGGTAGTCTTCCGAGTGCGGCCGGAACAAGTAGCCGGTGGCCGGTAGCTACTGGCTACTGGCCACTGGCTACTGGCAACCGGTTGCCTGTCACCGGCCACCGGTTCCGGCTCTGGATGAGCCATCAGACTACCCATGCGCAGAGTATGCCCCCCGGGGACCGCCTTTCCAACTCCTCCATTGCGGGAGAGCGAGAACGGTGATATGACAGAACCCGACCTGGAGGCGCCATCCTCGTCGGGTCGCGAGACGACGAGAGCGCGCTCGGGGCGCGGGGCGAAGCCCTGCTCACGGAGGATTCATGCGCGTCGCAATCGACTGGGCAAGAGGTTCGGGATGGCCGTGGGCCGCTCTCGTGGCGGCAGCCGTGCTGCTGGGGACGGCCACCGCGGGGGCGCAGACGACGGCGCCGGTCTTGATGTGGGGCGAGGTGCTGGGGGCCGCCCCGCCCACGCTGGAGCTCGTCCTCCAGGACGACTCCGGCCGGAGCGTGGCGACCGTCTCGACGTCGCTGACGAGCGAAGGCGGCCGCCGCTACCACTCGGCGAACTGGCCCGGTGACGCGGTGCGGCAGGCCCTGGCCGCCGGCACGCCGCTGCGGCTCGACGTGCGCCCGCCGGGCGGAGGTTCCAGCGGCAAGCCGTTATCGCTCGAGCCGGGTTCCCCGCTGCCGGCCGTGGTCCACGTGGTCGACGGGGGGCCCGCGCTGCCTCAGACCTGGATCACCCTGGCCCACGCGGAGCTGGACTCGGCCGCCGCCGAGTCTGCCCTGACCTTGACCGCCGTCCTCGCGCACGCGGGCTCTTCGAACGTCCGGGGGACCTTGCGCTGGAAGGCCTCGGAAGAAGCTCCGCCCATTGCCGGCGTCACTCTGGAGCTGGCGGCCGATTCGCTCCAGGTCTGCTCCGTGACGACGTCGGCCGCCGCCGGGGTGACGGCCACGGCCGTGTGGACCGTCTTCTTCGACGCGGACGATCCCGCGGTGCCGGGCGTGTTCCGCAGGGTCCGACCGCACGATAGTCCGCGGGCATTCGTGGACCGCGTGGGCCCGGGCCCCGCGCTGCCCGAGGCCGACGAACTGACCGTCGCCAAGGGAGCGGCCGCGCTGGGACCGTCGGCCCTGCAACTGGCCGCGGGGCAGTACCTCGAGCTGCACCTCGAGTGCGCCGGGACCACCCGCGGGGCCGTGGCCTCGACCCTGACGAGCTGGACTCTCGCGGGGGCCGGCGGGACCTCGCCCGCGACGGGTTCGTCCTTTGGGCTGGAGGAGTCGACGCTGGCTCCCCTGCCCGGAGGGGGTGTCTGGCTGGAGGCACTCTGGATGGCCGGCGCGGAGCTGGACCTGAAATCCCCGGTGCTCCGCGGACCGTCCGGCGCGACCCTGCCCGGCCAGTGGCGCGTGCGATACCTGGGCCGGCACGACACTTACTCTCCCGGCGGGAGCTACTGAATCGGACTGGACGAGAGGTGCGTCGTGGGCCAACCGAGGACGTCTCTTGATGCGGTCATGACGCGACGAAGGTGGTGGCCTGAGATGGGTGTATCGACCGGGAGCATTGCTGCAACTTCGCTGACGCGGCGTGGCGCGAGCGTAGCTCGCGGGGAGCCGCACTATCGGATGCGTGGTTCAAGGAGTTGTGGCGCGGGCCCTTGTGGCCCGCTCGGGTCGAGTCGCAGCTCCACAAGCGGGGGACAAGCCCCCGCGCTACACCACTCACGAGGCCAGTTGCGGCTGTTAACCCACGAACCGCGCGCGCATCCGGCGCGGCGCAGGGTCGCCGGCGCTCCCTTTCGCGGCCTGGCACTTGCCGTGGTCGTCTGCGCCATCCTCCTCGTCTCGGCGAGCCTGGCATCGGCGCTGGAATTGCCCGACACGGCCCTGCCGGAATACTTCGTGGGGCTGTTCACCAGGCCGACGATCACCGAGAGCGGCTTCTGCGGGACCTTGCCGGTGCAACTCCGCGAGTTCCGGCCGCTCAACTCCGAAGAGGCCTCGCGGGTCCAGAGCGTGCTGCCCGACGACTTCACGTGGGACTTCTCGCAGGGCTTCGGACAACTGATGCCAAAGGACAGCCGGGTCCCGTGCCGGGCTTTCGTGCTGGGCCTGACCCCGCTCAGGGCCTCCGGTCTCAAGGCGCGCGTGCGGGCGGCGGCGCCCCAGACGTACCGAAACGTCAGGCTGGACCTGGGGCTCGGTGCGATGGGGATGGCCGTGGTCGGGGCCAAGGGCAGGGACCTCAGCTCGATCTTCCCCGTGCCGTTCATGGCCGCGCCGGCGAAGCTGGCCGACGAGCTCACGCTGCTGGCGATGAAGACCTCGTATCCGGACTCGATCACCACGAGCGTGTCCGCGAAGCTCGAGGGCATTCCTCCTGCGATGATGCAGGAGTTGTGCCGGCGCCGGGTGCTCGACAAGGTGGCCGCCGTGAAGGCGATCAACGACGTGTCGCCGTACAAGGAGCTGACCGAGGGCGGTCAGAACTACTTTTCGTCGTACGTCGGCTCCACCGCGACCACGACCGTCGTCAAGGGCGGCCTCGCGGACATCCTGGCCAACCGCAAGTCCGACCTGCTGAAACCCAAGCTCTGGCTGGGAAAGGTCCCGGGCAGTCAGGGGACGAACCTGGCGCTCGATCTGAGCACGTCCGTGGGGCTGCCGACGACCTCCGCCGACTACCAGATCAGCCTCCATCCGTTCGTCCGGGCCGACGGCGTGGCCGATTTCGACGGGTTCGCGCTGCCGGCGGCCGGCTCGAGCCGGATCGACGTGCTGCTCTCACCCCTTCCGGCGACCACCTACAACTGGTTGATGGCCTCGATGGTGCGCCACCTGGTCCGCGGCTGGCGCTGGAAACAGATACTGACGGCGCCCGGCACACCCATGACGCAGACCCTGCTGCGCCTCAACGAGCCGCTCTGGGACTACCTGGTCTGGAAGACCGTCGAGGTGGCGCTCGACCCGAAAGTCCAGATTGGGCGTTCCGATCGGCTCGACCTGCTGGACATGTCCATACTGGACGTCCGCATCCAGGACGCCCGCGGCGGCGTGAACAACCCGTCCTTTGCGCAACGCCGCTCCCAGGCAGCCGCCCCGTGCGGGGTCGCCGGCGACGGGTTCTTCCCGGCCGGCGAGCTGCTGGACCACCAGCTCTGCAAGCTGCTGGTGGGGGCCCTCGACGGAGGGGGCGGCCTGACCGCGTTGCTCCCCGCGAGCGTGAGCACGGCAGCCGCGGGCAGCGCCAAGCCGCAGTTTGCCCGAAAGCTCGTCGAACTGCTGGCCGGCGGGTTCACCCGCGGCGAGCGGCCCCTCTCGGTGTCGGCGGCCCTGACCCGCCTGGGAGGGGGCCGGGGTCCGTCGGGAGCGCCGGACGTGACGCGCGAACCGGACCTGGTCTGGCTCGACCGCGCGTTGACCGCGATGCCGACCGGAGCGGCCTTTGCCGACAACGCCCTGGTCCACCTCCTCGGCCAGTTCAGCGGCAGCCGTCTGCAACTGGCAATCCGGGAACTGGTAGGGCCCGGCGGTTGCCGCTCGGTCGAGTGGAGCAAGCCTCCCACCTTGCCGCCGGACACGCTCTTCTACCTCCTGACGAAAGACTCGGCGGACGACCTGCTGACGGCCGTCACCTACCCCAAACGGAAGTTCTCGGCCATCCCGAAGCAGAGCGCGCGCGTGCGGGCGCTGGCGACCGAGGGCAAGGCCAATGCCTGGTCGCAGAGGTGGTGGACGGGCAAGAGCCAGGCCTTCGCGCCGCCGACGACGATCGGTGACACGCGTGTCTACCAGTACCTGGCCGGCAGCCACGCGCTCGACGCGCTCTCGGCGGACCTGCGCGGCCTGACCACGGCACCGGGTTACGTCGACTGTCTGACCTTCAAGTGGGACCCGCGAGGCATGTCGCACGGCCTCGTGGCCGCCACTCCTTCGACCCGCAGCGTCGCACAACAGAAAGTCACCTCGGCCCTGACGAACGTGGCGACGATGCTCGAGCAGCTCTCGGGGACCGGCTCGGGCGTCGCCTCCGGCCTCTACTACCGTCTGAAGGTCAAACCGCTCTTCCCCGCTTCCGAGAAGCTGATGTTCAAGGCCTGGGAGCTGTACCTGATCGGACCCGGCCTGAACAAGACCCTGCCCGCGCCGAGCACCCAGCATTTCAAGAACCTGCTGGGCGCGGTCGCCCGCGCGACGGGGGCCACGGCGACCTTCAAGAAGGCCGGGACCCAGGAAGTGCTGACTGGCCAGTGACGGCCGCCGGACCAGGAGCCTGCGATGAACTTCTCGAGAACCTCCCCTGGCACGCTGGGCCTGCCGACCCTGCCGGCGCCGGGTCGAAGCCGGCAGGGACGCCGGCCCTACTGCCCTCGCGTCGCGCCCGGGTTGCCCCCCTCCCCCTCCGGGGGAAGGCAGGGGTGGGGGATGCTCTGGCTGATCCTGCTGGCGTCGAGCGTTTTTGTCCAGCAGCCCGCGGCCGGGGCAGAACCGACTGCGGCCTTCGATCCGGAGCCGGCCCTGCTCAGCCTCGCCGCCCGCCGCTTCGCCACGGCCAGCGCGGCCGGGACGCTGAGCGTGACCGCGGTGCGCCGCGTCGACCGGTACGCCGAGGGCCTGCGCTTCGATACGTACGAGCTCCGTGACGCGGCCGGGAGCTCGTTGGGGCGCGTCACGAGGCTGCAGGTCTTCCCCGATCCGCGCAGCACGATCGACCTCGCCGTCAGCCTCGAGGCCACCCGCGTCACCTCGGTGGAGCCTTTGCGTCCTGTTGTCCTGGCCGGCAAGCCGTTCCCCGAGCTGCCCAGGTTGTTCGATGCGGTGAAAGGCCGTCCTGCCGAGGACTTCGCGAGTGGGATGTCCCAGTTCTTCGAGGCCCTGACCGGCCTGGGGGAGGCCGCCGCCGGGCCGCCCAGAGCGCCGGCCCGGGCGGCGCCCCGGAGCGCGCGTACGACGCCGCTGGTCAGCCTCACCCAGCCCGAGCTGCGCGTGGGCGAGCCGATGCCGCCGCTCGACGCTCGGGACGTGTCGGGCAGGCCGGTGGCGGCCGCCGCCTTCGCCGGGAAGCGCACCGCCGTGCTGGTGGGCAACGTGACGGAGGGGATGACGCGCGACATGCTGGGCGCGCTGGCCGACGGGGTCCGGCAACGGCCCGAGATGGCGCTGGCGGTGATCCTGGTCAACCCGGCTGCCACCATTCTCGAGTACCAGCGCTACCTGCCCGGGCGCGAGTGGGCCGTCGCCCAGGCCGTGCCCGATCCGTCCGGGGAGCTGCGCCGGGCGTTCAAGGCCCCGGTCCTGCCCTACCTCCACGTGTTCGACGCGCGCGGCAAGCTGGTCAAGAAGGCCTTCTGGCAAGGCGCCGCCGAACTCGAAAAGGACCTGACCGCCACCGGCAAGGAGAAGTGACCATGACTGCAATCAGTCGACCGCGCCCGACCACCGCTGGCCGGGCCTTGCTCCGGGTCCTTCCCACCGTCGCGTTCGCCGCGGTCCTGCTACTGGCCGGGACCGTCTGGGGGACCGCGCCCGGTCCGGTCGGGTTCCTGCCGGACCTGGGCATCTTCCAGATCCGCCTCCCGGCGGGCACGAGCTATCTGACCCTGCCGATCGCTCCGGTGGAGTCGATGGATGTTGTGGATGTGTTAGGTCCCGAGATCCTCTCGGCCGCGGCCGTCGAGTCGTGGGACTCCGCGGCCCGTTCATGGCAGAGCTATCACCCTGGTCGGCCCGGTGCGAACGCGGGGCAACGCCGCCTGGCGGGTCTGGTGGTCAGGCTCACGCTCGAGCGGCCCGTGACCCTGTCCATCCGCGGGACGCCCGCCTCGAGGGACTGGCACGACCAGCTCGCTGCCGGCCTGGACGACGAGTACTTCGGCGCCTCGACCGAGAAGACCCTCACGGTCCAGGAAGTCCTGGACGCCCTCGAGTCGACGGGCAAGTTCACCCGGGGCAGGGACCCGCTCCAGAAGTGGAACCTCGACGCCGGACGATGGGACGAGGCCGGCTCGCTCCCCGGGACCGACGCGGTGCCGCCGGGGGCCGTCTTCCGCTCCCAGCCGGCGCAGAAGACCAAGTCCGCTGCTCCCGTGGCAATGGGAGCTCAAGGCTCCGGCCAGGGCTCCGGTCCGGCCGGCCTTCCGCGGCAGGCCGAGGTGCCTCTTGACGGGGCGCGCGACCCGAAGGGCGAGGCCGTGAACCTGAGCGACTACCCGCAGACGACGGCGAGTCCGCCCGACAGCCCCTACACGCTGAGCGAGTATCGCTACCGTTCGGCCGACGGCAAGGTCACGGCCGGGATCGGGCGGCTGACGCTGCCGGATTCACTGCTGGCGATGACCGACCTGCCACGGACGGTGCCCGTGCGGATCGGGTTCACCAAGGAGGCCTCGCCAAAGGCCCAGACCTTCGAAGTGCTGGGCGTGACTCGGTTCTCGGCGGGAGGCCAGGCCAGCCACCAGCCATTGCAGGTCTCCAGCGCCGCGCTGGCGCTCGTCATCGACGGGAACGGCGCTCTCTTCGGCAAGGCGCGCACTTTCCTGCCTGCCCGCCGCGGACGCGGGCAAGCCTCCTCCGACGACGTCACCCTGCCCGCCGCGCCGGTCTCGCTCTTCTTCACGCCGTCCACGACCGGGGCCGTCATCCGGACCGACGGCACGACCGAGTCCCGCTCCGGACCGCTGCTGGACGTTCAGGTCGCAATGGGAGAGCAGGCCCGGGCTTTCCGCCGGTGGGCGCCTTCCTCGGGGCTGATGCCCTCCGGTGCCGCGGCCAGCGAGGTTGTCACCGGCATCTGGGCGACGACGAGCTTTTGGCTCGAGCACGGTCCGGACCTGGCCAAGCGTCTCGAGCTGGCCAGCCCGTCGTCCTGGCAGGACAGGTCGCTGGCCGCCACGCTGAGGTCGACGGACGGCCAGACCGTCAGCTCGGTCGACGGGTCGGACGTCAGCACCGTCAAGCTGCGCTTCAGTTGGCTGCCGGTCTTCGCGCCCTCGATCCCACTCGCGGGCGTCGACAACGACAAGCGGACCGTGGCGTCGTTCTATCCGACCGGCCTCGTCGAGGTGGCCGTCTCGGACCGTGTCTCGCTCCAGGCCTGGGCCGGAGAATTCAACTTCAGCTTCCACGATCCGGCCGAGGCCTTCGAGTTCGGCATCATGCCCACCGTCACGCTCGAAGGGACGAAGGCCATCCGGCAGGTTGGCGCCAACCAGGCCGAGCGCGCCGACGCGATGGGGGCCGGCCTCTCGCTCAAGCTGACCCCGGTCTTCAGCTTCCGGGCCCAGAACTTCGCCCACACCGACGCGGGGTACTGGGAAGACCTGCTCCTGTACGTCCAGCCCAGCCTGGAGTCGAAGGCCATGTTCGACGTGATGAACCCGAACCCGTCCGGGATGGCGAACATGGCCCGGTCCCTCAAGTCCACCTTCGGCGGACAGCCCGCCGGCGCCGGCTTCTCGAGCCTCGGCTCGAAGATTACCAGCGAGGTCTCCAAGGGCCTCAAGGAGAACTTCTCGATCGACGCCGCGGGGCTCGCCGTGGGCCTGGCGTCGGTGGCCCGCCTCGAGGACCTCGACAACCGGGGCGCGCACCGGCTGACCCTGTGGGGCAACGGCACCTGGAAGTGGCCTCGCAAGGAGGGCAAGTGGGCCGAGCAAGCCGACTACGGCCTCGAGGGCGGCGGGGCCTACGAGGACATGAACGTCGGCACCGAAGGCGGCACCCCCAGCCCCTGGGCGCTGCAGGTCGGGTTCAGCAAGGTCTACGGCGACGACGGCCCGACCGAGGTCCGGTCCTTCCGCATCAGCGGAAGCTACCAGCTCCCGCCCGAGTGGGGCTGGACCGAGGGGCGCGCCGCCAGCGGGCAGTGGACGTTCACGCACGAGAAGCTGCCGGACGGCACGATGACCAACCGCTCGGTCTTCCGATCGCTGGGCCTCCTGTCGTTTCGCAGCAAGATCGACGCGTGCGACTTCTTCGACGTCGGCAACGGCGACACGGCCTTCACGCTGGATCTGACCAACTTCGACGTCGTCCTGGAAGCCATGCAGAAGGGCCGCGTCGTGACCCGGACCCGCACGCTCGCCGGCGCCATCTGGTCGGGCACCACGACGGCGTCGGCCGACGCTGCCGCCGAGCAACCCGCGGACGAGGCCGCGGCCAAGGGTTTCCTGCTCAGCCTCAATACGTCCTGGAAGTCGACGGCCCCCGTCAACACGACCACTCCCGCGACCGCACCGTTCCTCTCCAAGCTCTTTCCGGGGCCGTCGGTCTACGGCAGCAACGTCGCCCCGCGGTTCGACACGATGGCCGAGCTGCAATTCCAGAACATTGGAAGCGACAGGTTCCGCATGGAGAGTCTGCGCGGTTCCTGGGTGACCAGCGGCCCCAGGGCCCTGACGCTGTCGGTCGGGTTCCGCCCGCCCGAGACCGACGCCTGGGCCGAGGCGACTGGCACCATCGAGAAGAACGCCGAGTCCTGGCGGTTCGCGGCCGACGTGTCGGACGTCCATGTGGGCAGCGTCTGCCTGCAGCAGGCCTACCTCGAGTTCGAGAAGGAGCCCGGCCGGGCCTGGTACGACGGCCTGAAGCTGGGTGGCCTGGTCGACTGGGGCCCCGACTCCGGCAAGATGGACGGCTCCAACCTGGAACTGGGCCTCGATCTGGATTTCGGACGCCGCTCGGGAGCGGTGTGGGGACAGCTCTCCGGGCCCATCTTCTGCGGCGGCGGCGATCCCGACGAGTGCCCGGTCAAGTCGGGCAGCCTGGCCGGCAGCGTCGACTTCAGCTCGGGCTGGAAGTCGCCGGAGTGGGGGATCACGGCGGGGTGCGTCTTCCAGCCGCCCTGGATGGAGGCCGGACAGACGGCCAAGGTGCTCGGGCGCTTCACGGGCAAGCCGGTGCCGTCGAGCTTTGCGTTCGAGCTGCAGGGGGGCATCCCCGCGGCCACGATCCCCGACAACGGGAAGTTCCAGGTGACCTCGCTGGGACTTGGCTTCAACCGCGACACTCGGGTCTGGAGCTACTCGGGGTCGGGCCGCGTCACGATGCCCAGCTCGGTCCACGACGTCGGGCAGTGGCTCCAGCTCCCTCGCACGGTCGACGTGGCGATGAGCGGGGCCGGCCGCCGGATCTCGCTCTCGTCGACGCTGTCGCCGCCCCTGGAGCTCAAGGTGCTGGAGAACCTCGGGTTGACGATCGACACGGTGCGGCTGTCGAAGGCCAGCCCGTGGGGCGTTGGACTGGGAGCGGGACTCAACGCCGACGGCAAGACGGTGCCCTGCTCGGCCACGTTCGACGGCCTGACGCAGTCCTTCGCCTTCTCGGTCGCCCCCTCGGTCGTCGTCACGATCTCGCTGGGCAGCAACGCCCGCGTTAGCATCAGCAAGTTCGGCCTCTCCGTGGGCCGCCTGCCGGGCACCACGGGTACCCCCGGGCATGCGGGGCTGAGCTACCGCATCTCGGGCACGGCCTCGGTCGAGGTCGACGGCAAGAGCTATAGCGGCGCCCTGGCGATGACCGTCGACGGGCAGAAGAACGCAACCCTCGAGCTGAAGGGGGCCGATTCGAGCGGTTTGGGGGCCCTGCCCGAGTTCGCCGGGATGACGGTGACGGCCAAGGGCGTCGGCATCAGCTCGAGCTACAACTCCACGTCGCAGAAGCGGACGACGGGCGTGACGGCCGCGGTCGGCATCACCCTCGACGAGGACACGTTCGGCCCGCTGGGTGGGAAGGAGCTGGTCGGGGTCGTCGGGGTCGACGCCGCGGGCAACGTGTTGTTGAAGGTGACCACGGACTTCCCGGAGATCCGGTTCCCGATACCCGGGACCGAGTTCGAGCTGCCGTTCTCGGTCGCCCTGCGCAGCCTGCAGGTCAAGCGCAACAAGACGACCAAGGAGACATCCGTCTCGGGCCACGCCGTGCTGAGCATGCTGCGCCCGCTCAACGCCATCCTCGGGGCGAGCGGAGACACCCCGTTCGTCTTCGATACGAACCTGGGCGTCGAGAAGGACACAGGCAAGACCAAGGTCTTCTTCCAGTGCGTTTTCAACCCGCAGATGCAGCTCGCCTTCAGCTTGCTGGGCGCGCGCGGGACCCTGGTCCTGCCGGGGATCAAGGTCACCAGCGAAGGCGACCTGAACCTGGCGCTGCGTCTCGAGCTGACCAGCCCGGCGACGAGCACGCTCAATGCGGCGGCGATCATCAACCAGGGTGCGGTCCGTTTCGACATCACCGCCAATCCCGAACTGCGGATCGACCTCTACCCCGCCTTCATCCTCAACTTCCGACGGCTGGCCTACAAACAGGCCTTCCCCGGCTTCATGGGCGTGGCGGCCGACATCGGGTTCAACGTGGGGTTCGACGTCTTCGGCTTCGGCGTGGACATGCAGGAGCTCATGTACGTGCTGCCCAACTCGATCCCGCCGTTCGGCTTCCCTTTCTTCGAGGAAGTGGCCGCCAACCTGCGCGTCTTCGGCTTCGGGGCCAAGGCCTCCGTCTCGCTGCCGCCGCCCAAGATTGGCCTGGCCGACGCCCTGACGCTGGTGAGCGGCTTTTACAAGGGCCTGGCGAAGGACCAGTGGACTCCGTTACGCGACTTCCTCGCCGACAGGCTGCAAGGCGACAGCGCGATCTTCCGTGGGCCCGGGGTCGGCAACCTCTATCTGGCGTTGCCGATGGTGCTGCGCGAGGTCGTCCCCGAGGAGCAGTTCCCGACGGTCACCTGGTTCCCCGACGACCCGGACCTGCGCCAGCAGGTCGTCCAGCTCACGCTCTGGGCCGGGATGCACTATGTGACCGACATCTTCCCCGGACAGGAGCTGGCCGACGGTCTGGTGAAGGGGCTCCGCATCGCCGCCGTCGTCGCCAAGGTCTTCACCGATCCGGTCTACATCGTCAACCTCATCCCGGAGGACCACCGGGCGGGAGGATTCAGCCTGAACCTGGCGGGGATCTTGGCCGCGGCCGCGTCCTACGCCTGCGTCGTGCCGTGCGTCTACACGAATGACGGCCAGGCGGCGGCGATCCCCGTCTTCGAGGAACTGGCGGAGGTGTCCATGTGGATGGACGACCCGGGACGCTCGAGCCTGCCGCGCATCCAGGACGTCATCCGCGGCGACGCCGAGCGCCGGCCTCCGTACCCGGTGCGGAACCAGGCGTTCTCGTTCGCGGCCGAGACGGGCACGACTTGCAGCGGCGTGGTGGACGACCAGTGGATCGAGCTGCGGCCGTTCCTGCAGAAGACGCTGGACCTGACCGACACGGCGTCGCCGCCCGGGGCGAACATCGACGACAACGCCGCGCTGGTGCGTCATCTCAAGGTGATGGCCGACGAACACCAGGGCGCCGGTCAGGTCGGCACCCAGCTCGTCAGCTCCGATCACGCGGTCAAGGTGGACCTCTTCGGCTCCTCGGCCACGGTGCAGGTCACCGCGCCGGGTGCCAAGGGGATCCTCTACAAGGGCTCGGTGCCGCTGGGCTACACCGTGACGCGCACCGTCGAAGCGGGCACGCTCCAGCTCGATTCGCACCTCCAGCTCGACGGACGGCAGCTCATCTCCGAGGTGAAGGGCACCCTGCAATCGGCCGACGGCAGCTCGCGTCAAGACCTGGGCTCGCTCTCGCGCACGGTGCTGCGCAACGTGGACGACCCGACCTTCGTCGCGGCCCCGCAAAACGGGCGGATCGTCGGGTGGCTGGTCGACCACTCCCTCGATACGGCCAAGGGGATGGAGGCCAAGTTCAGCGACTACGGCACCTTCAAGTTCACAGGGCCGAACAAGGAGTACACGGGCGTCTATCCGGGGGCGATGCTCTCGGACATCCGGATGGTCCTGTCGGTCCTCGAGCCCTTCAGGACGACCATCTACGATTACGAGACCTCTCCCTACGCCCTGGGGCTGAAGATCTGGTCGAAGTTCCTCAACGACCCGACGCTCAAGGACCGGGTCGACAAGATCACCACCGACGGCCGCGCGGTCCGCATCACCTTCCGCGAGCCGACGAAGAACACGACGCTGGAGTTGCGTCTCGTCCTGGAGGACCTGGCGTACTACCTGACGGCCGAGCGTGACCCGAACGACCCCGAGAAAATCGGCAGCCTGGCCGGGGCGACCGACATCGAGAGGTTCCGCTTCGAGGGCAAGCGCCTGCTGGCCGAGCCCTTCCTGGTCAGCTTCGGCGAGGACCGCCAGGAGGTGCGTGACCTGGTCGTCTTCGACGGAGGCAAGGAGGTCCAGGAGCTGCTCGATCGCTGCGAGAAGCAGAAGACCGTCCTGATGGAGACCGACCTGCAGCAGTTCTCGAAGATGGGCCTCTCGGTCAACGGCGATCCGATGATCGTCAAGGCCCTGCGCGTGGAGCTGGAAGTGCGTCAAATCCGCGCCATCGTTCGCCCCAAGAGCATCCTCTTGACCAAGTCGGTCGACGGCCAGCCGCTGCTCGACATCAAGAACGGCCTGGTCTACACCAACCTGCAGACCAAGGGCCCGTACAACGACGAGTCGAACTACCCCTCCGAGGCCGGTCGCTATCTGACGCTGTCGTACCAGCAGACCAACTCGGCCACGACGGTCTTCGACCTGCACGAGGCCCTGGGCAGCAACGTGCTCTACCGGACCGTGACGGTACAGGCACCCGGCCGCCTGGCCGGCGCGTACACCGAGATGGCTCCCGGCCAGCTCCAGGGCATGCTGCCGGCGCCGGGTGGCCCCTACCGCGTCACGGCCGGCAACACCGGCATGCAGGTCACGGTGGACGCCACCCCGGCCCCGCTGACGCTCTACCGCACGCTGGGTGGCACGCTCAGCGGCAAGGTCCCGTTCAACGGAGCCGATCGTGCGATCGAGTTCTATTTCGACGACTCGAGCGGCGGGCGGCTGGCCAAGTACAAGTATCCGACCGGAAAGGTCGAGCCGGGCGGCTTCATGACCAATGCGGGGTTCAGTCTCGACCTGGCCGTGATGGCCCTGTCGATGACCATCTCCGGCGAGCTCAAGGCGGGAGGCTATTACCGCTTCGTCGGCGACATCAACCTGAGCCTGCTGGGTCGGCTGGTACGCAACGCGCACTACGAGCTGTCGTCGACGGAGGGACTCTACATAACCGGCGGGATGGACATGTTCATCGGCGACGCGATGATCGAGGGGCGCCTCCACGCCAAGAAGGGCGCCTCGGCCCTCGGTACGCTGCGCGTCCTGCCGGGGGGCACCGGGATTGACGCGCGCGCCTCGGTCGACACGAACGCGTCGGAGAAGCTGAAGCTGCGCGGGGCCATCAAGGTCGCTAACCACACGATTGCGACCCAGAACATCTCGCTGGACGGCAACCGATTCAAGACGGGATGGAGCGTGGGTGGCAAGTGGGCCGGAGTCAGTTCCGACCTGACGTTCCGCTATTCTGGAGGGTTCGGCATCGATGCGAAGGGACGGGCCTGGCTGAAGATCCTCTTCGGCACCATCCGGGTCGGCATCGGGTTCTCGGTCAGCTCCAGCGGCAGGGTCTCGCTCTGTGTGGGGCCGCTGGAGATCAGCATCAACATAGGGAAGATGGACTTCGACATCGATCTGTGTTGACCCATGAGGAGTCTGACAATGCGTTTGCGAGATAGGTCCGGCAAGGCGAACCCCGGGCTGCAGGCCTGCAGGGCTGCAGGGTTGCAGGCGTCGCGACCAGCGACCGGCGGTCCCGACAGGTGGCAGAACGACGGGAGTTCGAGAGAGCGTTTGGACCGCGAGAGCGCCAGAGAAAGGACCCGCTGGGTCTCCGGGTCTCCGTGCCTCCGTGTTGGAGAGTCACGCCAGGGAGGCCCGATCAAGTGCTGGAAGCTGCGACACCCTTCAGCCCTGGTCTTCGCTCTGCTCGCGCTGTTCCTGGGTACGTGCAATGCGTGGGCCCAGCCGGCGGGCGGGGCGGCCCAGGAGCAGTTTCGGCCGCTCATCAAGAGCAACACCTTCAACCTGGAGGGCTCGCTGCAGCGCGTCGCGCACCGGCTGTTCCAGACGGCGCCGGGTACCCTGCTGACGCTCCAGCGCCAGTACGACGTGCAACAGTTCCACCAGGCGGCCGAGGTCGAGAGCTACCGGGTGACGCGGCGCGGCGGCGACGTGGTGGGCTCGTTCCTGCGGATGCGCGTCTATCCCGGGCCGGAATCGGTCTTCGACCTGGCCCTGCAGGTGGAGAACGGCCGCATCGTGGCCGTCGAGCCGGTGCGTCCCGTCGTGCTGGCCGGCAAGGCCTTTCTCGGCTTCCCGAAGGCGCTGCTCTCGCTGCGCGAGCAGGAGGTAGCCACCTACGCCCGGGCCCTGGCCCGCCTGTTCCAGGCCTTCACCTTCATCGTGCCCGCCTCCGAGGGACAGGACAAGGCCCCGCCGTTCAACGCCACGCAGCTCGAGATGGTCCGGGCGTGGGTCAAGAGCACCCGGCCGCCCCTTCAACCGGGCGTCAAGATGCCTGCCTTCAGCCTGACGGACGTCAAGGGCCGCACGCTGACTCCCGCGCGTTTTGCGCGCAAGCGGGCGCTGCTGGTCTTCGCGATGGTCGGGGACGACGACTCGCTCCGCGTCATGGAGTGGGTCCGCCGCTACGAGCAGGAGAACCCCGGCAACTTCGTCGTCGCCGAGCTCCTCCAGAACCTCGCGGCCGAGGTCGACCAGTACCAGCTCCGCGGGGGGACCTTCGCCGAACTGGCAGCCGCCGACCCCGACGGCGCGGCGTACGACGCGCTGAACGTGGGATTCATGCCGAGCCTGTTCCTCTTCGACCGGTCCGGCAAGCTGGTCGAGCTTCTCGAGCCGCCCTACGCGGGCTATGACGCGCTGGCCGCGAAGCTGGATGCGGTGAAGTAGGCAGTCGTAGGCGCGAGGGCGTGGCCTCGCGACGTGACTATGGGCCGATGCGACTACTCGCCACGGGGCGTCACTTCAGGAACTCGTCCATGGTCCGGATGCAGTCCGGGAAAGCTCCTGCAAGCCTCTCGTCCGCAGTGACCAGCGTCAGATTCAAGTCTTGGGCCAAGGCTACGAAGTCGCAGTCATAGGCGGAGCGGCCCGACTTCTGGGCCAGGCGAAGGACGTCGGCCTGTCTGACATGATGTTCCCCGGTCTTCATCAACTCCAGCGCCGAGTCGATCAAGTCCAGGGCAACATCGGGTCCAAAGTCGCCACGCTTCAGATGCTTCAGCAGCACGCTGACGCACTCAGTACGCCACAAGGTGGGCGCATGCCAAGCGGGGTCCTTTTTCAGTACTGCCTTCGCCACGGACGTGTGCTCGCCAGGAATCAGCAGGTACGCTATGAGATTCGTGTCGGCCACAATCATCGCCGGCCTTCCTCCTTTGCCTCCCGCAGCAGTTCATCAGTCAGCGGGGCCCCCTTGATCCGCCGCTGTATGGCCTCCACCCTGGCCAGGAAACTATCAGGGTCCACCCTCGTCGTGCGCAAGGCCTCCTCGAGCGTACAGAGGATCTCGCTATTCAGGCTCCGGCGATGCTCGACTGCCTTTCTTTGAAGTCTCTGGTACAGGTCTTCGGACACGTTTTTCAGGCTGAGGTTCGGCATGTCTATCACCTTGCTGGCGACCAGGAGTACCGTGCTGGTACCATTATAGTACCACTTCTCTCTCCGCGTTCTCCGCGTTCTCAGCGGTTCACCTACGACTCTCCACGGAAACCAACCAGAGCTGCTCCTGACCTGCAGCTCGGATCTGGCTCCATCTGTTCGGGGTTGCTCCCGTCCGCACGTGTCGGTTCAGTGGGTCCCGGTGGCCGGTTGCGGCCGGGTTGGCTCGGGCGGGACCCGATTCCCCAACTGCTCCTCCAGGTCATGCAGCCGCTTACGAAGCTGCGTCAACCGTTCGAGCGCCGCCTCGTGCAACTCCGTCAAGCGGGCCCCGGCCGGACCACCCGGGACCGGGATCGCCTTTCCCGCACGCAACTCCCAGGGCCACTTCGACAGGAACCGATCGCGAAGCGAGACCCAGGCGCGCTGTCCCCGTTCACGGTGGTCCGGCCCGGTGGCAATGTCGGAAGGGGCGAGTTGCGCGTCGATCCGGCAGTACTCGACATCGAAAGCCAACACCTGAGCCGCGAGGTCGCCGCTCGGATTGTCCCCGGAAGCAGCCCGAACCGCCGACCGCTCGGCCTCGCGGCAGAGCTCGCGGACCACAGAAGTGGCCCCCAACCACCGAAGGCCGGTCAGCAGCGCCCATCCTGCATTGACTCCGGCCAGGTCCGGGGGATGACGCGCCAGCAAGATCGGCCAGGCTCGGCGCGCGAGCTTCGAGGCCCGCTGGGAGACCTCCTGGCGGGTCAGCCTGCTTTGACGGGCATCCCGGCTCATCACCAGGAGTCCCACCACCCCAGCGTCCAACTGGAGCTCGGGCCCTCTGCCGGCATCTTTCGGGACCACTTCCAGGAGACGGAAGGCCGGTCCCGACGCTTGCTGCCGGAACCCGTCCATCGCCGCCCCGACCAGCGCAAAAGCCTGGAGCCCCAACAGGTCGGTTTCAAACCTCGGCGACACTTGCCGGTACGTCGCCTCGTGCAACCTGTCGAGACACAGCTCATACAGCCGGTACTGGTCAACGAGACAGGCGCCGGCTCGGGTGCAGCCGGTCGGGTTCCCCTGTCCCGCAAGCTCGAGGTTCGCCTTCACGGCGGCGAGGAGACCGGGGAGGCTCTCGGCCCACGCCGCGGCCAGGACCCTGACCGGCTTGGACGGACTGCCGGAGAGGGCTGGCGAATCGGCGGTCATCTCGCGGACGCGCCGCCGGCTCCGGCCGACTGCCGCCAGCGCCTGCTGCACCAGGGCCTCCGCCTCGGGCCGCAGCGGGTCGGTTTCCGGCCGCCCCGCCGCGGCTCCCGTGGAAGTGAGCGAACCACGCACGCTCGAAGCCAGGGACGGCGGCTTCTCGAGGTTTGCCGTCGAGGACCGGAGTGCAGAGAAGAGCCCCGCTACGGCGGCGCACGCCAGTGCCGCCACGCCCAGGAGGGACAGCACTCGGGCCGGCCGCGCTCCGGATCCGGCCTCAGGTTGGCGAGAGCCCCCGCGGTGGGCGTGCCGGGCGCAAGGTGCTTTCTCGACCACCGTCTGCGCGGCGGCCGGAGAAGACTCGAGCGGGATCGCCACCGAGGTGGAGGCGTCGCCTAAGGGTCCCTGAAGACGCAGCAGCTCTTCCCGGAAGTGCGGGGCATCGAGAAACCGGTCCTGAGGCTTCCGCGCGAGGGCCTTCTTGACGAATCGACCGAGTGCCGGCGGCAACTCGTTCCGTCGGGTGCAGGGGTCCGGGGGCTCGCTGCCAAGGCGCATGAAGATGAGACGTTGCTGGTCCGAGTCGTGAAAAGCCGGCTCGCCCGTCAGGCCTTCGAAGAGCACCAATCCCAGCGAATAGAGGTCCGTCGAGGCCGAGTACCCGGCTCCTGCAACCGTCTCGGGAGCGAGGTATCCCAGGGTTCCGACGACGTGTCCGGCTCGCGTCATGGGACTGCTGGCAGACAGGTCCTTTCCCAGGCCCAGGTCGCCGATGAGCGGGCCGCGAGTGCGTGAGAGGAAGATGTTGCCCGGCTTGACGTCGCGGTGCAGGATGCCCGCCGCGTGGATCGCGCCGAGCCCCTCGGCGCAGGCCGCCACTGTGCGCACGGCCTCGTCGACCTGGAGGCGGCCGACCGCGTCGAGGCGGTCTCGCAGGGTGCCTCCGTCGATCAGCTCGAAGACGAGGTACGGAAGGCCCTCGTGCTCTCCCACGTCGAAGACGTGCACGATGCGAGGGTGGCTGAGGCGAGCGGCCAGGCGACCTTCCTGCACGAAGCGGCGCCGGCCCTCGGGCTCCAGCGGGTCGGCCGAGAGCAGCAGCTTGATGGCCACTTCGCGGTGCAGCGAGCCTTGCCGGGCGCGGTGTACGACCCCGCTTCCTCCCTTGCCAAGCCTCTCCAGAAGGACATAGTCACCCAGGCAGCATCCTGCCGTCGGGGCACCTCGAGGCCAGGGTGGGGTATTCTCCACACCTCGAATTGTAGGCGCCTGTCCTCCGTGGCGCTACCGTTTCACGACACCGGTCAGAGTAGTCCAAGTCACCCGTACAATTCGGGCGTCATTCCCGCGAAAGCGGGAATCCAGGAGTCCTGATGGTTACAGGATTTCTGGACCCCCGCTCCCCGCTTTCGCGGGGACATGCTTCGCGAGGGTGACGGAGCGGAAGGTGGCCTTGAGTTGGTAGGTGCCCGTTTCCCGGCTCGCGGAAGTCGTCGCGCCGAGAGAACCAGCGCGCCACTACCTGAGAACCAGCTCGTTCGATTGCAGGAAGAGGTGCGGTTCGTCACGGGGGCCGTAGGAATAGCGCACCTTCACCCGGTTGGCATTGCTCGGCGGGGTCCACTCCAGCAGGCGATCGATGCTCTGGCCGGGCGGCAGCGAAGTCTCGTTCGCGTGGACGCACGGGGCCTCGTGCATGGCCTGCAGGAGTTGTCCCCAGGCACCTCCGTCGACCGAAGTCGTCCAGAAGCAGATGCCGCACGGGTCGAAGTGGAAGGTGACCGTACCGGACGAGAAATTGGTCACTTCGGCCGACAGCTTGTCCTGCTCCAGCCGGACAGTGAGCCGGAGCTTTGCTGCCAGGTCCGTCGATCCCGTGCCCGTCGCCGGGGCCTTACGCGCAGTGGGCGCCCCGGACGAACCGGAGAGCCCCAGAGGCACCGGCGGTCCGGCAATCGATCCCCCTGGTGTGGCCAGGAGTCCAACGAGACTCACGACGAGCAGAAGGGTCAGCGAGGTTCCACGCATGATTGCGCCTCCACGAGGGCGCGGACGCCCTCGGCACCGGGTTCGAGAGCCCCGAATCGGGGCCAGGGTTCGAGACCTCCACGGCTTTCCGACAGGTCCGCCATAAGTCAGCGACGCTTCCTCGTTCGCGTTCTGAGCCAGACGTTTGTCCTGCCCGCAGTTGGAATCCATGGCTTACCCGGCTGGCGCCGGCCAAGAGCCGGCAGGGACGGGGCGTAGACGCCGTCTCAGTACCTCATGCCCAGCAGGCTGCCGGACGGGTCGCGGTCTGTGAGGCGAAGCACGACGAATGGTTGCAGACTAAACCCTGCCGAGAAGTCCGAAGTGGGCACCATGTCAGAGTTGAGTGTGCAGATGTACTGCCAACCTTGCTGATCAGCTTTCTTGGCAGCAAGCTCGAGCGCACGAGCTCGTTGCCGCGAGTCGACGCCATCAAACACGATACTGTCGTGAGCAATGAACCCAGGCCACGGAGCATGTTGCTGAAGCGTCTCCGCAAGCATCAAGTCGTAACACAACACCTTCATCTTGCCAATTCCTTCGCTGTGGCTACCTTGAATCTCCACATCAAAGCGGTACCCGGCCTCAGTGATATCAATGACCAGGTTTCCCGGGGTGTTATAGAGTGCGAAGGAGTTCTCGTTGAACACTCTAACGGACCTCTCCCAAATGACCTTTCTCTCCTCGTATTCAAGCTCTGTCGACTTGAAAAGCTGGGCCCTCGCAGACTTCAACTCGGCCCGCTTCACTTTCAGAGATCTCACCTGCCCTATGCGTCCCTTAACCGTCTCCAACCGATGCTGTGTACGGGTGTGAGCCTCCTGCAAGCGCGTCAGTTCATCGATAGCACCATGCGTCTGCAGCACCTCAAGCAAGACCCCTCGCTCCGATGACAGAGTCTTGATGCGACCGTCGCTGCTTGCCATTCGGGAGCGCAGTGCCTGAAGCTCGTTCTCGAGGAAGAGCCTCCGATTGACGACAAGATTACGGTGAAAGTCTCTGGCCTCGTCCAGTGTACGCTGCAGTTGTGACGGAAATACAACCCCAGCCTCCCGATACAGCGACTCAAGTGACTGGTCATCGGGAGGTTGCTCGCCGGCCAGAGACTCCTCGTACAGTCTCAGGCGACCCCGGTCGGCTATGCTCACGTTAGCGAGTTCATGAAGCTGAGCCGTCAGTCCGTCTGCCTCCTCTTGTATTCGACGGTACTGCGGGTGAACGCGAAAGCGCTGCAGTTCAGTTTGCTCTGACTCTAGCTGCTGCTCCAGGCGGAGCCGTTCCGCTTGGAGTTCGCCAAGAGTCGCGCCCCCGCCTTCTATGACACCGGACTCGATCGCTCTCTCTGCAGCGCGCAAATCCACCTGTTGCTCCTTGAGCAGGTGCCACTCCCGAGCCATCTCCCAAGAGAGGCCGAGGAGGAACGAGGTGTTGAGCTGAACGTGCAAGGCAGACTGCTTGGCGAAGTGCTGAAATGGGCTCAGATAGGCGTCCGGGCCGAGGCGAAGAAAGTAGGAGAACAGGCTTCGGAAAGTCGGATGGAACGTAGCCTGTCGATCTGCTGCGGATAGGCCGAACGCGTCGCGTCCCAAAAAGGAGCACCACTCGCGGACAGAAACGAATCCGCGGCCAAGGTCGGGATCCCATTGCGGTGGGTTCACCCAGGAAGCCCAGTCCCCCTCGAGGATGACATGTCCTGGGTCGTCAACGCTGCGAGAAACCCGGACGGCGGCGCCTGCTATCGTCGCATCCAGTGAGAAGGTCCAGTCGTGAAGGGCAGGTACAAGTAGCCCCCGACCACGCACAGATGACGCGCCCAGGCAGAAGTCGAGAATCTCCAGAAGAGTAGTCTTGCCCAAGGCGTTGCGGGTATCCTTGGCGTCAGCGCTGGAGGAGCGATCCGCCAGAATGACATTGAGACCGCGCCCAAACCGAACGGATTGAAACCCGGGCTCACTCGCGGTAATCCCGTGAAGAATCACGCCGTCCTCCGAATCAAGCCGTCAGCAAATTCCAAGGCACCCAGGATAAAGAGCAGATCAAGCGCGAGTACAAAACGCTCGAAGGTCCCCACACGCGGCTCGAGCCGAGTCCGCTCCCAGAGTCGACTCACCGTCACAGGCTCGGAGAGATGCAAGAGCACCACGGCCCCGACACCGAGAAGTGTCTCTCTTGTCGGGAGATGTTTCGTGGGAACAATCATCGCTCGAACACGTCGCAAACTACGAACAGGTGAGAGAGAACGGCAAGAGCCGCGGACTGAAGCAGGAAGTCCGTCCTTCCGGCACTGCCGAAAGCGTGCAGGCCAAAGAACAGGGCATCTCCGCGAAGTCCACTCGCATGCAAACGGTTGTACTCGAGTACGAATCCAAGACGTAATCGATCTGGAAACTCGGCGTCGATCTGGGCCGCATGAGAGCCGACGCATGACCTTGCTTGATTCGCCAGCAGTCATGGATTTGCTGGCAGGAG
>JACQZL010000048.1 GCA_016213865.1 Candidatus Rifleibacteriota bacterium | reverse complement strand
GCCGGCGCCGGGCCCTGGCAGCCTGGGGGCTGGGGCGGGCCGGGACCCGCGCCGACATTCCTCAATTGTCGTCGGTTGCCCGCACGGCCAGCTCGACCCTGCAAGCCCGGGCCATTGAGGGGCTGTTCTTCCTGGACAGGGCCCAGTGTCGGGACGCCCTGGGAGCCGTGCTGAAGCAAGAGCCCCTTGGGTCGGCCCGGACCAGAGAAGAGTGGCAAAGGCTAGAGCCCCTGTGCGAAGGTCCTCGCCCTGCGGAAGCGTTGTTCGTGCCCGGTGAGCTCCGCGCCCAGGCAGTGGGTCCGTCGCTGATCGCCGGCGAGCGCCTGGACGTGGCGGTGATGGGTTGCCCGGGGGGAATGGGCACCTTGGATCGCGGGGCGGTCCTGGGCCTGCGCCACGGCCGTCAGAGGTGCAAGCTCCAGCCGGACCTCGACAACAGCACCGTCGCGCTGGAGGATGGGCCGCTCGCCGTGGAAGCCCACGCTCGGCTCCCGGCCCCCGCGGCCGACGGCACCGGTTTCTACGTACTGCTCAGCCGGGGCCCGTGAGCCCGGCCGAGTCCGCCGGGTCCGCGTCTTCCCAGTCTTCTTCGAGTGAGGCGGACGGGAACCGGTGCTCCCTGGGCACGGACTCGCTGGCGTCACAGAAGATGCGGTTTTGGGCCAAGAAGTCGAGCAGGTCGTTCATCGCCCGCGACCAGATGTCCTGGAGGTTCGCGGTTACATGCCGCGCGAAAGCCCCCAGCGCGTTCGTGCCCAACTCCTTGGCGGTGAAGCCTCTCTGATGCTTCTGGGAGGCCCGGGCCATCTCGATGAGGAGGAGCGCAGCATCGGAGTTTCGTTTGATCGGGTGGGACATCTCGGTCATCCGCCGGCCATCGATGAAGATGTCCTTGATCTTGTCGGGCGGAACAGGGGTCCCTTCCTCCCACGCATAGGTCGCCTTGACGCGGGAATGCCGCACCAGCTTGGGCGGCTTGGCATCCACCGAGAAGAGCGCAGGCTCGTCCACCCCCACCCAGCAGTGTTCTCTGCCTTTCGCGTCGACGACGTAGACGCGAAGAACCTTGAACTTCAGCGTGTGAGTGAGGTACTGGATTTCCCCTCGTCGGGTCTCCTTGTGGATCTCCAGCAAGACCGTGAGAGAAGCGACCTTGTCAGGCATGCCTTCCCGGGGCAGGGTCTCCACCGGCAAGAGCACGAAGGCGGCACATCCCACCGTACCCAGACCGCTCGAGCCCGCGAGGACGAGGATGGGGACAGGTTCGCCATCGGGGGTGCAAGACGTGAAGTGGACATAGCCCACGTCGACGAAGGACCTGCTGCCATCCTCATTCTGGGGAGAGCTGGCCTTCGCAGGCAGGGACCGGGTCCACGTGGTCCAGGGGTCGGTGATGCTGCGGTACCCGCTGCAGTCCTCTTTTTGGGAATCGAACTCCACGAGTGACTTCCTGACCATGCTGGCCATCAGATCGTCAATGACGTGGTGATGAAAGCCGCTGGGCCGGCCGACGATGATGAACCCCTTCTCGGTGTGGTGAGTGGGGCTGCAACGCGGACTGACGGGTTCGAATACGACGTGCTTGCCGAACGGATCATAGGCGAGTTGACCCGAGAGCAGCAGTGTGGCCGGGGAATCTCGGTACAGGAGGACGGGGAACTTGCTGGGGTCCTGCTGCGCGGGCACGGTGTCCTGGGGCGGGTCTATCGCCATGAAGTAGACCACGCATCCCTCGCTGCGACAGTCTCGCATCACGAGGCATTGGCCTTCTCTGCGGAAGTTCTGAAGATAGGCTGTTCTTTCCAGACGAGGCATGGTGGGGGAGCTCCTGACCCTGGGCGAGCGCATCTTGCGAGAAGTCGCGATCGTTCGAATCGACAGCACGACTCGCCTCTCCTCGCGAGCGGTCCCGCCATTCAGTACGCGACTTCGTCTCCGTTGTTGCCGCCCGCAGGAGCGCCGTCCACGGACCATGCCCGTGTCGAGCTCCTCCGAGGGCTTCTTCGAGGTCGACGCAGCCCGACGTGGCGCGACGCAGCGCGGCGCAGGCCCCCGCAGGAGCCGGCAGCCGGCCGAAAACGCCACGGCTAGGCGAGGGCTGCTTCGATCGCTACAGTCCTTCCCGGAAGACCTGCCTCGCCGGCCGCGAGCCGGGTCCCCGGTCGAGGCACTTTTCTTGGCTCGACTTTCGCATCCGAGCACCCTCAAATGAACGAAGCCAAATCGCCCGATATGGCGAAGGCCATGGACCTGAGGGAGGTCTACGACCAGGCCCCGCCAGCACCACGTACGGAGCAGGCCACGACCGACCTCTTGGTCGCGCTGGCAGCCCTCCTCCTGGTGCAACCCGACCCGGAGAGCAGCCAGTCGAAGGCCCACCGCGTCCAGGAGGCCATCGAGTCAGCCCATCTCCTGATTGCCCGGCTCGACGACGAACAACCTCCAGCCTGCAACGGGTCAACGCGGGGCACCGGAATCGACGCCGGAAAAGAGGGCCCCGGCAAGCGAACGGGCCGCAAGACCAAGGGGCTCACCGAACCCGCGCGGCCGGCCCCTTCCTCGACCGCGGCCTCTCCGAACCCTGCCGCTGCCACCGGCATGAAACCGACTCGCCGGGCCGACGATGCAGCGGCCAAGCGACGACTGGCTCGACTGCTCGGTGCCGAGCCCTTCAGTTGAACTCTCGAGCGGCCCAGCCACCGCTCAACGCATTGGCTGGTAATGACCACCCAGCGAGGGGTTTGGAATGCTCCATCTCGCATTGCGAAACACCACCTGCCTTGCCGCCTTCATGCTCCTCTCCCCGACCTGCGAGACCCTCTCGCGCACAGGCTGGAAGCGCGTTCTCGGCAAAGCACCCCCGAGACGTTTTCTTCGATTCGCCCGGCAAATGCAGCTCCTGCTATGGGGAGCCATTCCGGGCGGTTTTCCAAGGGCCGTCGCCGTCTCCAGGGAACGCGTGTCCGGCTGCTATTCGCTCGCCGCCGGGCTGGCACATCGGCCCAGGTACCGGCGGTTCGCGGCTTCTCCATCCAGGGTCCCGCCTCTCAGGAACGGAAGGACCACGCTCGCCCAACTGGGTGCGGCCCTGAGTGAGGTGGCGATGCTCCTTCCTTCGCTTGGCGGGCTCAGCGCGCTGGTCGCCAGGGCAGCCACTCATCCGCTCGGCCCCGTCCGGATCGCCGAAGGCCGCTCGGCCCTCACGACTTGCCGCAAGCTGCTTCGGGACCCGCGCTGGAGGGGCCGTCTCGTCAGCTTGCTCCCAGCTCATCTGCGAGCTAGCGCCGCCGGTGGCCTCTCGGAGCGATGGCTCTGTCGACTCGCCGCCCTCGTCGCCCTCGAATCGTCGCTGCCGGCGCAGTTCTTTCGGGCGCATGAGGTCGCAGTGGCGCGGCTCGCCTGGACGCTCTCCTGCATCGTCGCCGACGCTCATCGGACAGCGCTGACTTCGCTGACGGCGCCCGGGTCGGTGCTTTCGGCGGTGACCCAGGAGATCCTCCGCGAGCTGCTGGAAGCCGGCCCGCGAATCCCTCTCGACCTCGAGGACCTCATGGCAAGATACAGCGGGGCCTCGTGCGCGGCCGTCAGGTGCTCGGAGGCCCTTTCCGGCCTTTTGAGGCAAAGCCCGCTCGCCAACGATCCGTGGCTGGAACACTGGGGTGGTCCCATCCTCATGGGCGAGGTGTTGCCGTCCTTGATCTCGCGGAAGGTGGGATACCGTCCTCCCCCCTGGCCGTCTCCCAAGCACCGCAGCTCCAACGCAGGCCTGGCCGAGGTGACCCGGCTCATCAGCCTGGCCAGTCCGGAACCACCGCACCCCGCGGCCGAGCGCGCCTTCGAGGCACTTCTGGAAGCCGCCGTGGCGTGTCTGGTCAGCCACTGGCCGGCGCGGCCGTGTGCTTGTTCGCGATTCCTTCTCGAGGGGTCGAAGTACGTCTCGGGGGCGCTCGACCACCTCACCCTCTCGCTGGCCGCAAGGCCTCAGCTCGCAAGGGAGTATGCGCGAGGCGAAGCGCCACTCCTCGCCGAGCTCCGGCAGCTTACCAAGTCTGTCTCAGGTCGCGTCCCACAGCTCTCCGGGCAGCTTTCGAGTTTGCCTCCGGGCAGCTCGCATCGAAGCGGGAGTCCTCGGCTCCACGACCGTCTGTTCGCCGTCGCGGCCAGTTTCAGATCGGCGTGCGGTAAGCCCGGCGAATTGCTCGCCTCCAGTTGGCGCCTGGCCGAGGCCCTGCGGCAACTACGCGGCCCGCTGAAGGGTGCCGAGTCGGGTCTCCTGGTGCTGCTGACCTGGGTCCGCCTCGTGGCCGGTGAGGAAATCCGAGGCAGGAGCGTTCTGCGGGAGCCCCGGACCCTGGAGAAGCACCTGCTGGAGGTGGCCCGAGACTGGGCGAAGGCCACCGGTGTCCTCGACGTCGTCGCTGTGCTCGGGGATTCCCTGCAACTCGCCGCGGCCTTTTCGAGTGCCGGGACCCGGGGAGACCTGCGTCGCCTTGCCCGGAAGGCACCCGAGTTGCTCTCCTCGCTGCTGGCGCAACCAAGGCCTCCCGCCGTCCAGGCCGTCCAGTACTTGGTCGGCCGCTCCGGTCGATTCTCTGGTGACTTCTGCGAGCACGCAGTCGAGTCGTACCTGGCCGCCATCGTGGAGGCGAAGCTGCTGGTCCCCTTCCTGGAGGAGCAACTCGAGCGTCTGTCATCCTTCCGCCCCCGCCGCTTCGGGTCGCGGGAGTTGCTCCGTTGGGCGCTCGCGTTCCCGCGGCTCGTGCGGCCAGTGGTCGACCACTTCAACGCTGACGTCAAGAACGAAGCACTCAGAAATCACGTCGCGCTGGCGCACCTCATGGGGCGCTGGCTGGGGCTGGGGTTCGCGGGCTTCGACCGGATCGTGGCCGACTGGTCGGCAAGATGGCGCCCACGGTTCGAAGCAGATCCGGCCGTGCGCAAGGGCTTTCTGGCGGCGATACTCGACTGGGCGGTCGCCCTCGGGACCTGCTCCTCGCGGGCCAGAGTCGCCGACACCCGGTCTCTCACACCCATCGAAGCGGAACTGGCAGTCCGGCCCATTCAGGATCTGCTCGTCGGACTGGTGAAGCGCACCTGCGCCGACGCGACGCCGGAGGTCCTGACCCGGCTCGACGCGTTGTTGCTCGGAACCGTGAAAACGAAGTACGCGTCGAGTGCTGAGTTCCTGACGGAGCTGCCCGTCGGCCGCCTCCACCGCAGCGCCGGCCTGGTTCGCCTGCTGGAAAGCGCTTTCGATATCCTGGCGCCTTCCGAGCGTCCGTCACCGGCACGCATCCGCCACCACGTGCGCACCTGGGTGGGCGACCGGCTCTCGCAAAGACGGACCGTTCGAAGGTCGCGGCTCCGTAGGAGGCCGCATCCCGGGACCGCCGGGCCGGCTCCCGACGGCCAGTCTGAAGTTGCCACCTGCTCATGGCCGACATAAACCCTTCATGGCGTCGCCATGACACGATCGCGAGTTTCGGGCAAGTCGAGCAGGACCAAGACTCTCACGTGCGACGTTTTCGTGCGCCAGAGCTCCAGGGTGATCCTGAACCTCGCCAACGGCAGAGAGCTGTTCTACCGGTTCTCTCGGGGCCAAGAAGCCGCGTTCGAGGCCCATTACCGAGACTGTAGCGCATGCCGCGTGCGACACGACGACCACGTGGCCGGCACTCGTGGAGAGTACGGGCTCCTCCAGTCCTGGGCCAGCCTCCTCGCCGACGAGAAACGACTGGAGGCTTTCGGCAAGCGGTTGCGGGCCGAGCTCGAGAGAGGCGCCCAGGCCGGTGTATCGAAGCGCCAGCAGCGGCACCGAGCCGCCCCAGCCCGGACGAGGGCCGGCTAGTAGAGCGGTTCCAAGTCAACATGCCAAAGACTGAACCACAGAGACCAATGCCGGTGAAACAGGGCCGGCCGGAATGCGGCGAAAACCCGCATGAGAAGAACCTCCCGAGCGCCCTGGTCCCCATGGTAAGAAGACCCTGCAATCAACGGCGAACGCCAAGGAGGTTGCAGGGTGAAGCGTAGCAGTATTC
>JACQZL010000180.1 GCA_016213865.1 Candidatus Rifleibacteriota bacterium | reverse complement strand
CTGGCTGAGGGCGCCGGCCAGCGCGGCCAGCGCGGCCCCCGCGAAGACGACGTGCGGCAACGCCAGGCTGGGCCGGACCCAGGTCGCGAGGCGCCCGGCCCGCCACTCCCCTACGGCGGCGCTCGCCAGCAAGGCCAGGGCCGGGAAGCACGGTAACAAGTAAACGTTGCGTTTACCCGACGAGAACGAGAAGAAGACGAGGGTCACGACGGCCCAGGCGAGTGGAAAGAGCCATCGGCTCTCTCGTCCCCGCCAGCCCAGGCGCCAGGCCGCCCCTCCTCCCAGCAGCATCAGGCCCGTCCACGGCAGGAAGTCGAGCAGGACCATCCCGAAGTAGTAGAAGGGCCCATGATAGTGGTGCCAGGGCTGCAGGAACCGGACGACCGTCTGCTTCACGACGATCGCCTCGAGGTACGCCGGGCCGTTCTGGAGATAGGCGGGCCCCAGCCACAGGAGGCAGACCCCGGTCGCCGCGGCCAGCCCCAGGAGCGGGCGGACGGCGAAGGCGGCGGCGCGGCCAGAGACGCGCCAGCGCACGGCGAGCACGGCCACGAGCAGCGTCAGCGCCCCCGGCGGCCCCTTGGCCAGCGTCGAAACGCCCAGGGCCAGATAGGCAGGCAGCAGGGCCCCGAACGGGGGTGCCGGATCGTCCAGCCTGCGGACGAAGAGCCACGCGGAGAGGACCACCCAGAACGAGACGAGGCTGTCCATCGTCCCGGTGTGGCCGTTCCACTGGACCAGGTGCGCCGTGGCGAAGAAGAGACCCGCCAGCCAGCCGCAAGCCGGGCCGAAGAGACGCGCCCCCATCAACCCCGTCAGGACCGTGCTGCCGACCGCGGCCACCGCGGACGGCAATCTGGCAACCCACGTCCCGTGGCCCCCCGCCACCGACGAGAGGAGCCCCTGGATCCAAAAGAGCAATGGAGGCTTCTCGGCATAGACCCGGCCGTTCTGGTGCGGGACCAGGAACTGGTCCGTGCGCCACATCTCCCGGCTGACCAGCGCATAGCGAGGCTCGTCCGGGTCCCACAGGTCCCGCGTCCCTAGCCGTGGGAGGAAGAGGAGGCACGCAAGGAGAGCCAACCCCAGGACGAGCCAGGTCCTGGACGGCAGGTTCGGAGCGGTCGGCTCGGCCAAGGGTCACGCTCTCGCGTGGCCGGCCACCGCGGTGGGCACCCTCGGCGCGCGGACGGCGGGGGCCGCCGGCGCGGGCGTCCGGCCCAGAACCGGGGCCCGTCGCACCATTCCGCGACGCACCAGGTAGGATCGCGCCAGCATCCCCCAGAAGAACAAGGTCCGGGCGAGCCACACTCCCGCTCGCGGCACGATAGCGAAAAGCTGGTCCCAGAGCACGAACAGGGGCTCAGTCCATCGTTTCATCGACGACACCTCTCGACGGCAAGGCAGAATCGGACGGTTCCATCCCTCCACTCCATCGGCAGAGTGAGCCCCGGAACGAAGGGGCGATGAGGTGGAGGCGAGTGCCGCAGAGAGCGAGGTTACCGCAAGACGGGCAGTCCCGAGCGGTCCGCCTCCAGCGCCAGCCACCATGCCGCGACGTTGACCACGGCGTCGTCGCGGTGGTGCACCATCGTTCCAAGGGCTTCTCTCACGTTCGGGGTCTCCGGCATCGCTGGGTGCATGTCTCGTAGGTGGTCCCACGCCCGCTGGGAATGCCCTGGCTTGACTCTTCGACACAGAGACACGGAGCCACAGAGCCACAGAGAATGAGAGACCGTGAGTGGCGACGTCCATCGGATGACAAGACGAGGGGGACTCGAGGGGTCGCGGCGCCTGCGAGCGAGGCAGAGGAAGATCCCTCTGTGCCTCTGTGTCTCTGCGTCTCTGTGTTTCTCCTGCAAGGGAGGACCACCCACGGGACACGCACCCGGCATCGCTCCATGCCTTGACACGGCCCTTCGGCGTGGGGTACCACTACCGCGAGTGGCTCGTGGGTGCTCATCCCTCGTGGCTGTACGACATGCGTCAAGCTCAGAGACTACGAATTGCCAGGCGGCGGATCAAGAAGGGTGCTCCTTCCACGATCGAGTGGTACGCCGAGCGATTCCGGGTTGACCGGCGATGCGCGGCGAAGGAACTGATGGCCCTGGGATTCTGCACCGCCGAAGACCTTCTTTGAGAGGGTGGGACCTTGCCGGACCCGGAGAAGAGGCGTGAACGAAACGCGAGACGAAAGCAACGACGTTCGACGGCAAGCGAGGGCCTTCCGCAGAACTACTGGGCCGAAGGTGGGGAGGCCCCGGAGTATGGAATCGCGGTCATCGCGGGCTTTACTGACGGTGGGTGCCCGTTCGGGCTGACCTACTCCCAGCTTTCCTCGCAGGAAGGAGCCGCATTCGACCCGTGTGACGAAGATGCCTTCGAAGCCGGTGGCCTGCAAGACGGGCCTCTCGACTCATGGGCCGACGTCGAGTCTTCCGGCCCAGAGGATGGCGGAGAGGGGCAAGATGAAGCCCACGAGTATGACGACGATTCGCCATTTTGAGGCGGTCAGCCCAAGTTGCCAGCTTGGCGGGGCGTATTGCCTCAGATTCACGTGAGTAAGGTGGGATCAAGAGAGATCGTGCGGCCCAGGCCGCTCAGACCCAGCAACCCGCACTCGCTTCAGCGTAGCCCCTGAGACGGGGGCGCCAAGCCTGTCCTGAGTAGCCCGCGAAGCGGGCGTACCGAAGGAGGGACTCGTCTCCCCGGACCCCCATCTGATAGGGGCGCGGGGACCTTCGAGAGGCCTTCGAGTGTTTGGTGACTGTGCCAGAACAATCATGGCAGCAGAGCGAAGCCCTCTCTCACCACATCTAACTGCAACCTGGAGGGCCACGGCGAGGTAGTACTTGCGGCGAGTCGCTCGACGTCGCCGGACGTTTCGCGTGTCCCCACCGGACCAGACATTTCAGGAGGAACAATCCGTGGTAGTCCTACGAAGTCTCGCCCTGACTCTGCTGGCACTGACGTTGATCGTGGGGCCTCAGCCCTCGTTCGCCCAGACTTCCTCGGGTTCCGGCGACGGCGATGCCTACGGCGACTTGATCCGAGGGAACGTCGCGGGCCGGGCCGAGAGAGTTGTCTACGAGCGCACCGAGATCGAACCAGTGCTCGAGCTGACGCCCGGTTCCCTGACCGGGATCCTGGACAAGCTCTCCGGCGAACTGACCGAGGTCGAGGGGCTCATCGAGAAGCTGCGCAGTTCGGGGTACATGGAAGAGTCGGGCGGATGGGGCACGCGCAACATCCGGCTCCGCACTCCGGCGGCCTTCGACTCCGCCAACGCTCTGGGCAAGAGCCTGCTTGCCAAGTTGACCATCGTGAAGGCCGAAGTGGTCCGGGTCTCCTCCTACTTCGCCGACCGGCGGCAGAACCTGGACGAGGTGGCCCGCAAGGAGCTGTCCTCGGCCTTCGGCAGGGTGACCGAAATGGTCACCCGTTATAACGTCGCGGCCAAGTTCGCCTCGTCATACCGGATCCGCTACGAGACCCCGATGCCCTTCGATGAGAAACAGTCCCTGATCGAGAAGGACGGCCGGACCCCGCTGCCGTTTCCTCAAATGCCGGCCGCTTTCGTGGCGGGGCACCAGAGGCTCGAGACGAGCGTCCAGGACGTGGACGATGGGCATGGGACTCGGGTCCGTCGGGTCGAAAGGCGCGTCGAACAGACCGTGGTGGTGCCCACGCCGGTGCTGCTGGGCAAGTCGGTCAGCACGACTGTCCCTCGAGCGCGGCAGATGCTGGACCAGGCCCACGCGGCCCGGATCGCCCTCGAGAGTGCGGGCACGGTCGAGTCCCACTACGTGACCCTCACCGACAAGGCGGCGTACGAACGCCTGGTGCCGACGGTCGTGAAGTTCCAGACGTCCATGGTCCGCGGCCTGGCCTGCCTCAACGCCGTCTCCGCGGGCATCGACGGCGCCCAGGCCCGCCTCGCCGACATCGACGCCCGTGGAGTCATCGCCGAGCTGAACACGCGGTTCCAGGATCTGGCGGGGTGGGGGGCCACTCGGGTCTTCCGGTACAACACCCGCATGCCCTTGGACGAACGCGTCTTCTACCTGCTGCCGTTGGGGTTCCCACGCGACTTCACTTACGCAGTGTCCCTGCCGGTCTCATCGGGTTCTCCCGATCCCGGGATTGGGCAGGACTTCGGGCGAGGGACGGGCGACGGGAACCTCCCCGCGGGCCTCGGCCAGGGGCCCACGGGTCCGGGCCGGACGATGACTCCCTCCGATCTGATGGCGCTGGTGCGGGCCTCGGGCAACTCGAGTTCCCGCGAGAGCGTACTGCTCCAGAACGTGCATCTGGTGCAAGGACTGACGCCGCAGACCCTGGTCGAAGCAGCCCGATGGCTGGGCAATACGGACGCCAAGCTGCGCCTGTTCAATACCGGCCTCGACGTGATCCGCCGTCGGCTTCAGGGGCAGCAAGGCCCGCTCACGGCCTCTCCCGTCCGCTCGTCCGAGATCACCGAAATGGCTTGCTACCTGGGCAACACGGACGCCAAGCAGGACCTGTTCGTCCGCAATCTCGACCTGATCTCGAACCTCGACAGCTACTCGCTGATCGAGATGGGCCGCTATCTGGGAACCACGAACGCCAAGCTCACCCTGTTCAAGGCCGGCTTCGAGCAACTCCGTCGACGGCGCGCACGAGGCATCGTCGACACCTGGCCGCTCACGACCGCCGGTCTCTATGAGATGGGGCTCTACCTTGGCAACACGGACGCCAAGCAGGACCTGTTCGTGACGGGGATGTACCTGGTGAGCGACCTGTCGCCCACCGGTATAGAGAAGCTGAACGCCCAGCTCGGCAACAGCAATGCCCGGGCGGTCGTGCTCAACGCCGGTCTGGACGAGATGCGGCGCAACCCGCGTTTCGGCCGCTGACCCCAGCCCACGTCCAGGGTCAGACCCCTGGGCGGGGAAGGCAAGAGGTGAGTGGCCAGCGCCTCCGCGCCGATCAGCACGCAAGGCCGGTCGTCAAAGAACCGGCTCAGACTGTCCGTGCTTCGATGAGGTTGGAATCCGAGGGGCCTTCGGTTGTAAGGCGAGCGCCCCACCCCGTGAACGCGGACCGAACGAGCGGGCTCTCCTGGCCCTCGGAACCGGGCTCTGCTACCGCGCTCGGCGTCGCTTGGCAGCGGCTGTGCCTTCCGGGCCGGCGTTGGGATCGCCGGCCATTAGCTGGCCGTAGCGGTCTCCGGTGAGCAAGCGACCCTCCGGCAGCTCGAAGCCCGGATCGCCCAGGAGATCCTCCTGGGCAAGGGACTCATCGTCGGTTCCCGCCACGGCAGGCTCGCTCGCGTCGCCTGCCGCGACCGGTTCGCCCGAGCTGCCACCCAGGGCCACCAGTTCCGAGACGAAGGCACCGAAGTTGGACTTGGCCGCGACGGCACCGGGCCACGCGAACGGGGCCTTGCCCTCGACTTCCTTGCCCTTCTTCAAGATGAGGAACTTGGCCGGCAGGAACTGGTAGTTCTGGTTGACCTGGGCGAGCGAGTCCTCGCGGATCTTGGCGGCGAACTGCTTGGGCAGCTTCCCCTTCTGGAGCTTCGGCAGCGACAGCTCTGCATAGTGGCTCTCGTACTCGTCGTATCGATCGGCAGCCAGCCGTTTGCAGAACCCGTCGGCTCCCTTCTCTCCGAAGCCGATCCGCAGCTTCTCGAGCTGGACGGCGTGCATACCCTCGTGCGACACGAGGCACAGGGCCTGGCGGCGCAGCGCATAGACGCGCTTTTGCTCCTGCTCCTCGGCGGGCAGCGACGTGAACTTGGCCCCCGCTGCCTGGATGGCGCTGTCGACCTCGTTGCGGACGGCGTCTCGGTTCACGTAGAGGACATAGCGGTTTTTCTGGCCCGGGTCGCGGATGAAGTAGGCCCCGATGGTGAAGGTGTCCTCGGCGGTGGCGTCGTTCATGCCGAACTGCCGGCCGATCTCGGGGCCGGTCACGAACTCGATGGAGAACTCCCGCCTCGACTTGGCCAACACATCGTAGGAGCCCTGCAGCGCGACCTTGACCAGCTTGACGGCGTCGTCCTCGGAGGCGACGCTGAGCGGGTCCTGGTCGTAGCCCACAATCGAAACACCGGCCTGCCCCCACGGAACACACAGTACCAGTCCCAGGATCAGTACCAGGCAACCTCTCATCGGAACAGCCTCCTGCGACTCGGTCGGCCCTGCGGCCGAAGGTTGGACTCGGGCGTCGGGATTACCCCGTAGGTTCAACCCGGACTGTAGCCCGAAACCCGCGTCGCGCGCAACGGTCGGAACGCCGTCAGGGGCTCACCGGCACGGCGGCAGTGCTCGGGCCGGCCGGAGCGACGGCCCGCAGCTTCGCGAAGGCCTGGTCCAGGAGCGCCGAGGAGCGGCCTGGGTTTTCGAGCCAGAGCCTGTCCAGCCGATCGCCCAGCTTCTCGACGATCCGGTACTTGCCGAGAACCCTGCCGATCATCTGTTCGGACATCGCCGTAGGGAATTGTGCCACGACAGACCCGACGAAGGAGGTCCGGAGACCTGCTTCGTGGGGTCCGCCGTGGCTCCGGGAGCTCGGTCCTCAGGCGCCGAGCTAGAGCCCCTCGGCGATACCCAGGCCGCCGCCAAAGGCGCTCTCCTGCAAGAGAAGTGGGGCAGGCGTCTCGCCTGCCCCACTGACTTCTTACGTGATCCGGCTACGCTTCCCGGGCTGCGGGGCTGCGGCTACACGCCGGCGCTCGGCGAGTCCCGAGGTCCGCTCTAGAGCGTGTGGACTTCCAGCTCGAGGCTCATCCGGCTATCGCCGGTGTTCTGCAGCGTGATCCGCTTGCCGCTGGCCACGACGACCCTGCTCTCGACGTTTCGCGTGCTCACCTTGTCGCCGGCGGTCTTGCGCCAGGTGTGGCAGGCGACCCCCAACTCCACGCGGCCGTCGCCGAGCTTGCGAGGATGGACCTGGAGATCGAGGCCGCGGTCGGCACCCTGGACCTTGACGACGGCCGGCTGGCCGGGCATCGACATGACCCGCGGAGACGCGATGACGTGCTTGGCCCCGTCGCTCTCCTCTTCGATGACCGCGAACTCCATCAGCAAGGCGCCCCCTGCCTGGGCCGGACGGCTGTCCAGCTCTCGGGCCCGTTGCTCGATGATGGCCGCGATCGGCTTGCTGGCAACGACGATGAGCTCGCCGGTCCGTTCGCCGGTCTTGATCTCGACCGGGGACTGGAGTGCGCTGAACTCCCGCGAGAGGCTCTGGGCCACGTCGATGGGCCGGGCGTGCTCCAGCACGATGCGCATCTCGCTCTCGGCACCGGCGCAGACGCCCGCCAGGGCAATTGCCAGACCCAGGGTGGCCAGAAAACCAATCGCGCGCAAACGGAACATCGGTGCCTCCTCTTTCATCTCACTCATCGGCCGACCGGGGCGCCGGATTGAGCAAAGCACTCAGCACGCGTCCTATCCGTTCGGCGTGGCTCCCGGCCCAGTAGACGTGCCGGCACCGTGGGCACCGGAAGAACGCCTGGTGGCGCTCCAGCACCGCGGGTGGCACGGCGCCCTCGAGCAACGCCGCCTCCACGGGCAGGACCGCGGCGTTGCACAGGCTGCACCGAGAGAGCGGTCTCAGCTCCTCGGCCCGGATTGCGAGCAGCGCCACCACTCGGGCCAGTTGCTCCGGCCACCTCGACTCCTCGAGCCGCAATGCCCACGGCACAGAGGGGATGCGTCTGCACGTCAACAGCAGCCGATCGTCCAGGATCGCCTCACGCCGTAGCTGGGCCAGGCGGGCGCCGGGGCGGTACTCCGCATCGAAGCCCATCAGCCGCAGCCACTGCGCCAGACGGCCCAACATCCCGTCCAGCAGGAACCTCCGGGGGCGCGGCCCGCCTCCCGCGGCCTCCCGCCTCGAGAGTGGCCGTCCCGAGAGGGTCCGCATGACGCGAGGGCTCCCGGGGGCCGCGGCTCACCGCACGCCGATGGGCGGTGGATCGAAGGCCCGGACGCGGAAACGGACCCCGAGCGACTCGGCCAGGCGGGCGCACGCGTCGAGGTCGACCGAGCCCATCCGCACGGCGGTGGCCGTCACGTCGGGAACGTACCGCGGCGCGTCGCGAAGGAACTCCAGGATCGAATCGAAGGCGCGAGCCGGGTCCAGCGGCCGGCAGATCCGGTTGTAGGTCTCGGCGTCGGGGGCGTTGAGGCTCACCGACAGCGCGTCCACCACGTCCGCGAGGCGCTGCAGGATGTCCCGGCCGGCATACAGGTACGCCTGACCGTCGGTGTTGATGCGGATCGAGTGCCCGAGCCTCCGGACCCGACGCGCCACCTCCAGCGTCTCGTCGGGACGCGACAGAGGTTCACCCAGCCCGCAGAAGACGAGGTCGCGGTACTTGCCCGGCCAGGCCTCTAGGGCGGCCACGACTCGGTTGACCGAGGGTTCGACCGATGCGTCGGCGTAGAGCAGCCCCAGGTCGTGGAACTCGCCGGGGTGGAACTTCCAGCACATGGCGCAGCGGTTGTGGCACCGGCTGGTGATGTTAACGTACAAGTTGTGACCCAGCGGGTAGACGACTGGGGTCGGGCAGCCGGGGGCCGGCGAGCCGACGGGCAAGGAGGAAGCGGAGAGCATGGGCTGGAAACGACGGGGACGAACGGCCGCGAGGACCGCGGGAAGTAAGTCTACCGCATCCCCGGGCCGGGGTGTCCGCCCTGTGGCTCCGGGGGCATCTCGAGCTCGAGCTTCTCAGTCACCCGCCTCAAGGCGTCTCGCAGACGCGACAGCCTGCGCTGCGACGCCATGAGAAGCGCCTGCACCTCATCCGGCGAGCGGGCACTCTGCGGCAGGAGCGCCCGAAGCGCCTCGGGGCTCCGCGGCCAGCCCAGGAGCATCCGGTCACGCAGCGCCACCAGGGCCCGGAGGCACTCCTGGCGCTCGGTCGTGGTCGAGGCCAGATCGTCGGGACGCAGTTGCAGGCGGATCCGGGCGAACTCGACCTCGAACCGGATCAACTCGGCGCGGAAGCTCGAAAGTCGGGCCGAAGCGATCCCGGGCTTCACGTATGCCGGCATCGCCTGGATGCACAGGTCCAGGGCCGTGGAATGGGCTCCGAGAAGCCGCAGGGCTTGCAGAAGCCCGTCGAGCAGGTCCGCGTCCCACACGCCATCCCGGGCCGGGTCCAGCAGTGCGGTCCCCGCGCGGACCGCGAGCTTCGTGGCCCGCTCCAGCATTTGCCGGCTCTGGGCTCCCACGGGAGTGCCAGGTCGCATCACCGTCAGCAAGAAGACGACGCCGCAGTCGACGAACGGCTCTGCCCGGCGCATCTCGTCGGGCGGCATCAGCGCCAGCAGCCTGGCGGCCAGCCCGGACCGGCATAGACGACGTCCTGCAGCCTGCCCATGCACGCGTCGTACGTGGCGAAGAGATCCAGCAGGACGAGCGCGACCTGGCGCTCGCCCAGGGCGTCTCCGGCCGCGGCCAGGGCCAACGAGGTTCCGAGCACCTTGGCCGCGGCGTCCATCGCTTCCCGCAGCCAGGCGGTGACCACCTGCCGGGCCTCCGACGCCGTCAGCGGTGCGCCGGCCGAGCCGCGCATCGAGAGAAGCCGGGATACTCTGTTCCGCACATCCTTGGTCCGGGCCGCCAGGGCCCTTGCCGCCAGTTGGACCGAGTCTCGGGAAGGGACCGTGCGCCTCGCGGTGGTGTGGACGACCCGGGCGGTCGGGTCGGTTGCGGGTGCGGGCTTGGCGACGGAGCCCGGACCCTCGCGGGACTCGCCGCCAGCCCGCCACACCAGCATCGCCGCGGCCAGGGCCAGGGCCAGACACGCGCCAGCAACCATGAGGCGCGGACCGGCAGCCGCCAGGACCCGAATCGCCCTCGGCGCCGGTTGCCCTTTCCGGGTCGCCGCGGCTGGTCCCCTCAGTCTCGGCTGACGGACGGCAACCGGCTTGGTCGTGGGGCCGTGGTGCGGGGGTCGAGGCCGCTCGGAGGCGGGAGCCGGCTCGTCGCCGGGGAGCCTCGAGAGCGCCTCGAGGAACCGGCCGGCGTCGGCGAACCGATCGGCCGGGTGCTTGGCCAGGGCCCGCCGGACGAACTCGGTCAGCTCTCCGGGCAGATCTTCGCGGACCGAGCGCGGATCGGGGATCTGGCCGCAGATGTGGAGCATCAAGAGGTTGCCCGGGTTCTCGTCGTAGAACGCGAACTTGCCCGTGAGGCACTCGAAGAAGACCAGCCCCAGCGCGTAGAGGTCGGCCGGCGGCGCATAGACTTCCCCCTGGATGACCTCCGGGGCCAGATAGGCGGGGGTGCCCACCACGAATCCCTGGGTGGTCTGGATGCCGCTGGACATCGTGTCCTTGGCCAGGCCCAGGTCGCCCAGCAGCGGCCCGCGACCGGACATGAAGATGTTCTCGGGCTTCAGGTCGCGGTGCAGAACGCCGGCCGCGTGGACCGCCTGCAGCGCCTGGGCCAGCGAACGCGCGATCGAGACCGCCACGGCGGCGTCGATCGGCGGCCCGTCCCTGAACCTGTCGCGGAGCGTGCCCCCCTCGACCAGCTCGTAGACCAGGTAGAGCAGCTCGTCCTGCTCCCCGACGTCGAAGATCCGGACCAGACCCGGGTGCTGCAGCCGGCCGGCCAGGCGGCCCTCTTGCAGGAACCGCTCCCGCGCGCGCGACTCGACGCCGCGGCTGCGCAGCACCTTGATGGCGACGGGCCTCTGGAGCGAGACTTGCCGGCCCAGGTAAACCCAGCCGTTAGCTCCGGAGCCGAGGACTCCCTCGACGACGCAGCCCCCGAAGCGGCAGCCGACCTCCAGTGGCCCTGCGGCAACCCCTGGTGCGTCCGGTTCCATCGCTACCAGTATTGCCCCGGCCAGTCGGATTCGCCAGAGCGGCCAGGGCCGAGGGAGCGACCCCGAAACGTGGGAAGCCGCGTCGTCGAGTGGCCACGGTGCCTGTCTTCAACGCAGCACGCCCCCAGAAGTGAAAACGGGCCATAGGGCTCTGGACCGTGGGGTAGACCGCACCCTCCTTCGCGTCTTCGCGTCTTCGCGTGAGATTCGTTTTCATACCAGAAGTGAAAACGGGCCATAGGGCTCTGGACCGTGGGGTAGACCGCACCCTC
>JACQZL010000179.1:4601-15778 GCA_016213865.1 Candidatus Rifleibacteriota bacterium | reverse complement strand
GAACGCAGAGCATCTGCCGGATATCGCTGTCGCGCTTGAGGGCGTACTTGAACTGGTCGTCCTGGCTGCCGCGGTTGACGATGCGTCCCTGGTTGGTCAGGGCGACCTGGCCGGCGATCCCCTCGCCCATCTTGAGCACGGTGCGGTTCTCGGCGATGCCGTCGACGCCATCGACCAGCTTGACCACCAGGCCCTCGAGCCGGTCGTTGTAGACCATCAGGCTCCCCCGCTCGGCGCCCAGGACCTCGCGCGTGCTGCGCAGGATGGACTTGAGCAGCATGTCCATGTCCTGCGCCATGTTGAGCGACCTGGAGACCGCGAACATCACCGACAGCTCGTTGATCTTGCGGTCGAGCTTCAGGTTGGTCTCGATCAGCTTCTCGAGGCTGCGCTGGAGCTGGTTGTTGGTCTGTTCGAGGAAGATCTGGTTCTTCTTGAGGTTCTCGGTCAGGCGGGCGTTGTGGATCGCGACTGCCGCCTGGTTGGCCAGCGCCGTGAAGAACGCGGCGTCCTTCTCGGAGAAGAACCGCGTCGTTTCCCGGATGTCCACGTAGAGGCAGCCGATGATCTTCTCTTGCACCTTCAGCGGCGCGCACATGATGGAGAGGATCTTCTGGCTGATGATGCTCTCGCTCTTGTAGCGCTCGTCCTCGGCCACGTTGGTCGAGATGATCGTCTCGCGCTGCTCGATGACCTTGCGCGTGAACGACGCCGAGAACCCAAGGCGCTCGCTGTCGGTGAAGTCCTTCTCCATGTTGCGCGCCACCATCGGCACCAGCCGGTCGTCCTCGAGCAGCATGATGAAGCCCCGCTCGGCGCGCATCAGGTTCAGGACCTTGTCGATGATCTCCTTGAGGACCGCGTCCAGGTCCAACATCGAGCTGATGTGGGCCCCCACCTCGATGAGGGCTTCCAGCTCCTGGACCGTCTTCGGCATCGCCTTGGTGAAGATGCGGGTCGTGCGGTCCTGCCCGTCGACCGAGCCCCGATCGTCGACGAACGCCTGGATCTTGTCCTCGTCCCTCCGGTCGAGGAACAGGACGAAGGCGTAGTCCCCGAGCGAGAAGACCGTGTTGTCCACCAGGTGGTACTTGTCGACCTGCTGGTGGTTGACGAACACGAAGTTGGTGCTGTCCAGGTCCTCCAGGATATGCCGGCCGTTGAGCAGCAGCACCTGGGCGTGCTTGCGCGAGACGCCCTTGATCGGGACATGGACGTCGTTGTCGGCCCGGGAGCCGAGGGTCGTCCGATCCTTCGTGATCTCGAAAACGGACGTGGTTCGGTCTTCGTTTAGCAGGACGAGATACGACATCGGAAGACGGGAAGCGCCTCGGGGGTGATTCTATCACAGGGGCCGGGAGGTGATAGGTGATAGGTGATAGGTGGCAGCCATCCAGCCCCTCGAGCCCTGATCCTGGGCCCCTTGAGCCCCTTCAGTCCTTTGAGCCCCTCGGGCCCCTCATCCCTCACGCCCCCAACCCCCAAGCCCCCTCACCGCCGGTGCGCTCGCTTGTCCTCCAGCAGCCGGTAGCGGTCCCACATCATCTTGGCCTTGTCGTCCTGCTGCGCCTTCAGGTAGTACGAGCGCGCCTTGAGGTACGCCTCCGAGGCCCTCGCGGACTCTCCGCGGGCGTCCATGTCACGTGCGATCCGCAGGTAGTTCTCGGCGATCTTCTGGTAGGCCGCGGCGTCCTCCGACCCGCTGTCGCCTCTCTCGCTCTCCTCCGAGCCCGAGAACTTCCCCAGCCGCCGGCACGCGATCTCGGCCAGGAAGACGAAGAGCGCCAGCACCGCGACAGCGGGCCAGAGCGGCAACGTGGCGCGTGGCGGACCAGCGGGCCGCGTCGGGACGGCCGCGAGCACCTCGACCGCCTGCTCGGCCTCGATCAGCTTGCCTCCGGTGGCCGAGCAGAGACGCGCGAGCAGCGCCCTGTTCACGCCCGCGGGACGGTACTCGGGCAGGAACGGCAGCGCGGCCACAGCCTCGCCCACAGTCATCTGCTTTCCCGCTTCGCGCTTGACGACCTGCACGGCGTAGGCGCCCTCCACGGGCATCGGGAACGTCGTATCGTAGCGCCCGGGGCCCGTCTGCCGGAGCGCGATGTTCTGGTGCTTGCCCCCGGGGTCGGTGATCCTCCCCGTCAGCTCGAGGAAGTTCAGGTACTGGCCTGCCGAGTCGATCGCGTCGACCACGACGTGCCCCTGCCCCTCCGAGGAGGAGGCAGTCACGTGGAAGTCCGAGGCTTCCAGGCGGCCCAGCTCGCCCATCAGCCCGCCCACGAACCGCGGGGCCTCGGGCCACGTGACCCAGTCGCGTCCCCAGTTGTGGAGGTCGGAGGTGAACGCGGCCGAGCGTCCGACGCCGATCCGCCAGGTCGCGAGGATCGGGTCGCCCTGGGGCGAGCGCAGGACGACCTCGGCCCGCGGCTTGGCCGTCGTCGCATCGTAACCATGGAGCATCGGCAGCTCGCCCGGGGGCACGATCGCTGCCATCGGTCCGGGGTTGGCCGAAAGGGTCGGACGGATGGGGGCCTCGACGATCGGCGGCCCGCTGATGCGCTTGACCTCCTGGCGGAACATGTCCGGCAGCTTGGAGAAGTCCTCTCCCTGGTAGAACCGGCCGCCCGTGCTGTCGGCCAGGTCCTCCAGCAGGGCCGTGTCGACGTACCGGCCGACGGCCATGGTCGACACCTTGATCTCGGCCCCGTTGAGCTGGTCGTAGAGGCCGCGGACGAGGAAGCCGTCTGCCGCGACGCCGTCGGAGAGCAAGAGGATGTGCTTCTGGTCGAGCTGGACCTTGGAGAGGATGTCCATGGCCATCGAGACGGGCTGGTGGAAGAGCGTGCCTCCTCCGGCCTCGATCGCCTCGATGTCCTGGCGCACGACGTAGCTGTCGGCCCCCACGATCTGGAAGCTGACGGCCACCTCGGGGTAGTGGGTGAACTTGATGACGCCGAGCCAGCGGCCGCGCATCAGGCCGATGATCTCCTTGACGGCCTTGCGGGCGTACTGGATCGGGAAGCCGGCCATGCTGCCGGAGGCGTCCAGCAGGACGATCAGCCCCAGGCTGCGGTCGTACCCCTTGGGCGCGGCGTCGACCGGCAGGACCTTGTCGACCTCCGTGTCGGCCCAGCCGCCGGCGCCGAAGCCGTGCTCGCCCCCGAGCATCACCAGGCCGCCGCCCTGCTCCCGGACGTAGGAGGCCAATAACTTCTGGGTTGCGGCGCCGAAGTTGCCCGCGTCGACGTTGTCCAGGATCACCGCCGAGTAGTCCGAGAGCCCCTTGGGGTGGCCCGGCACCTCGCCCGGGGAGACGTCGCGGTGCTGGAGTTTGGCCGCATCGAGCATCACCCCGACGGGCCTGGGCTCGTCGGACACGAGCAGGACCTTGGGCACGCGCACAGCCCGCGTGGCCCCGTGGGCCGAGTTGTCCTCGACGCGGGCATCGGCCGTTCCGCCCACGGCCGTCACCGTCGCCACATAGGAGTAGAGCCCCGCCGACGGCAGCTTGTCTTCGAAGGCGACCGGCGTGGGCCCCGGGCCCACCGCCAGCATCTCGTCGCGCACGACCTTGTCTCCGCGCTTCAACACGAGCCGGCACTGCCCCGCCGCCGCACAGGCGATGACGAGCTGGCCGTGAAAGTCGCGCCCCTCCAGGACCGACTGCGGCATCGTGAGTGACGCCAGCGTCAGGGTGTCGGGGGCGAGCGGGGTGAGCGGTGCCGCCGAGAGCTGGATCGCGCGATGCTGCAACACGGGCACGACCTTCTCGGCGCCCGTCTGGGTCTCGTTGCCATCGCTGAAGAGGACGAGCGAGCGGGCGGGCAAGTCGGCCGCGAGCCGCAAGGCCTTCTCCAGGTGCGTGGAGCGTTGCACGGTCCGCAGGTCGAGTCCCTCGAGGCTCTTGAGCCAATCCATCGGCGCCATGCTGGCGAGGGAGTCGAGCTCTTGCGGAGTGACTCGCCGCACCTCGCCCGCCGCGAGCAGCACCTCGGGCCGCGACGGACCGGCCGAGCAGGCGCGCTTGACGGCTTCCAGAGCCCGTTCGACCTGCCTGGGCTCGAGGCTGGCCGACACGTCGACCACGAAGACCGCCGACGCGGGTGGGGCCGCCTCCTCCTCGGAGCGCTGCGTCACGACGCCCGGCTCCATCAGCGCCGCCAGCACCAGCGCGAGCGCCGCGGCCCGCAGCGCCAGCGAGAGGAACCGCGCCCGTCTGGAGAGCATCTGGCGGTTGAACCAGAGCGGCAGGGCCGCCACCGCCACCGCCAGCGGCACGAGCCAGAGAAGGTCCATCCGCGCCAGGTTCATCGCCGGTTCATCCTCCGAGACGGTGCCAGAGCAGCCACTCGACCATGAGGAGCGCCAGGAAGGCCCAGAGGAACTCGCGCCAGACCGCCCTGCGCCCGCGCTCTCCGGGGCCCGTCTCCTCGCCCGTGTCGTATTCCTGCGCCGGCTGGATGCGGGACTCGGCGATGGAAAAGAGGTTCACCGCGTAGGGGACCGTGGCCAGGTCGGTCTTGACCCGCGCCAGGCCGACCCGGCGGAACGGCTCGAGCGCCAGTTGTGTTCCCTCGAGCGTCCCGGCGACCTGGCGCGTGCCGTCCCGGTCGGAGACCTCGGCCACGGCCTGGCGGGCCAGCAGACGTACGGGTTCGCCCACCTTCACTCCAGCGTGGGCGACGCCCTGGACTCCCGTCAGCCACGAGACGGCGTTGGCCACCAGGATCGGAAAGGCAATCCGGAACGGCAGGTCCGTGTCCCCGAGCGTGAACCCGCCCACGAGCTGGCGGAAGGTGGGCTCTTCTCTCGCCACCAGCAAGGGGCCGGCGGCCGACGAGGCGAGGGCGCGCCCCGGAGTGGTGACGAGGGCCGCCCTCTCCAGGGTCACGTCCTCGAAGTCGAGGTACCTCATCGCGGGATGGGTCTGGTCCGTGAACGAGACCTTCGGGCGGTCCAGGGCGGGGCCCGGGGCCGGCGAACCGGGGGAGGCCGGGGCGAAGAGCAACAGGTTCCGGGCGCTCCATTCGGATTCGAAATAGCCGTTGGAGACAATGAGGTCGTACGGGTCGAGCTTGCGTCCCGCGCGCGAGAGCTCCGTGGGCGATACGCGGTCGACGTCCAGCCCCAGGCGAGGGTTGCCCAGGACCTGAGTCAGCGGGGTTCCGGCCCGCTCGACCAGAAGGACCTTTCGAGACTTTTGGCCCAGAACGACCCAGGCGCTGTCGTCGCACGCGAGGTAGTCGGGGCTGCCGGTCGGGACGATCCGGGCGTTCAGGGTCCCCGGACCCAGCTTCAGGCCGCGGAAGGCGACGGGCTGAGAGGAGCCGGCGGCCAGCGAGACCTCGACCGGCGCCGTCACGGGCGTGTCGTCGTGGCCCAGCGAGACCCTGCACCGGGCCGGCAGCGGGCCGAAGTTATGCACGACCACGGCCGCGTCCTTGCCGCCGGTCAACTCGGTTACCTCGAGGCCCGTGATGGCCACGTTCTCGGCTTTCTTGCCGACGATCCTCACCGACAGGCGGCCGACGGCCGGGTGATCTGCCAGCGAGACCGACGGGCAGTTGTCGGTGACGAAGTACGTGCGGGCGTACGGGCGTGCGGCCCCGGCCAGCAGGAAGGCCGCCAGTTCCCCGGCGTCGGGGCCGGCGCAGTCGGTCACCTGCAATCCGTCCAGCGCCTCGAGCAGCCTGCCCCGGTCGGTGGACCGCGGCAGCAGCGGCAGCACCCGTGAGCCGGCCTCGACCAGAGTGGCGGCGGTCGCCGGGTCGAGTCGGCCCACCAGCTCGCGCACCAACCTGCGGGCCGCCTCCAGCCGGGTGCCGGCCTCGTCGGTCGCCCCCATGCTGGCGGACGTATCGACGATCAAGAGCGTGTCGCCCTGCAACCCGCCCGGCAGGGTGGGCTGGGCCAGCGCCAGGGCGCCCAGGACGACCGCGAGCAGGTGCAGGAAGAGGAAGAGGCTGTTGCGGAAGCGGCCCAGCAGGGACTGCTCGCGCTTTCGCCGCAGCACCTCGCGCCAGATGCGGTTGCTGGAGACGACGTGCCGGCGCGGCCGGCTGCGCATCAGGTACAGCACGACCACGAGCGGCGCCAGACCCAGCAGCGCCAGGGCGGACGGGACCTCGAAGCCGAGCACGTCAGGTCCTCACTCTCACGGCGCCTCGGCCCGGGCCGGCGCGGCCAGCGCCTTGCGCTCGCGGAAGAGCCCGAGGATGACGTTCTCGAAGGGGGTGGAGGTCGGGACGCGGTGGTAAGCGACCCGCATCCCGGCGCAACCCGCCTCCAGTTCGCGGCAGAACTCCCCGAGGAGGTCCCGGTACAGCGACAGCGTGGGCGAGTCCAGGTCGAGCTCCCGGAGCGAGCCGTCCTCGGAGTCGACCAGGTGGCAGAGCCCGGAATAACGAGGCGATTCCTCCAACGGGTCCAACAGATGAAGGCACGTCGTTTCGAACCGGTGGTACTCCAGGAGGCGCAGCGCCGTCTGCGTGTCCGAATCGAAGAAGAAGTCGGAGAGGACGAAGACCGGGCCGGGCCGCTTGGTGCGCAGGACGAACTCCTTGGCCGACTTCTCGAAGTCGCCGGCGCTCGAGGCGGTCAGCTTCTCGAGGAAGCGGAAGAGCGTCAGCACGTGCCCCCCGCGGGTCCCGGAGAACGGCTGGCCCAGCAGCCCGTCGGCGAACAGGAGGACATGGACCCGATCGTGGCGGGTCAGCCCCACGTAGGCGATGGCGGCAGCGATACGCCGGGCGTACTCGAGCTTCGCGGGACTGCCGAACCCCATGGAGGCCGAGGTGTCGACCAGCAGGTAGAGGTTGAGGCTCTCCTCGCTGTAGAAGAGCTTGATGAACATCCGGTCCAGCCGGCCGTAGATGTTCCAGTCCAGGAACCGCAGGTCGTCGCCCGGATCGTACTCCTTGTAGTCGGAGAACTCCTGGCTCGAGCCCCGATGGCGGGTGCGCCGCACGCCCATGCGCTCGCGCTTGAAGAACTTGCGGGTAATGATGTCCAGCATCCGCAGGGTCTTCAGGAAGTTCTTGTCGAAAAGGTCGAGCACGAGCGGCCTCCGGCTGATGACTATACCCTAGCCGTAACCGTTCACGGGAGTATCGCGAGGAGCAGGTGAAACGACAGGTTTGGAGGCCCTTTCACCACGAAGACACGGAGCGCGCCAAGGAAGCACGAAAGGGAGAGTGAGACAAAAAAGTCAATCTTGGTGCCCACTTCGTGCCCTTCGGGGCTTCGTGGTGAACGCTTACCCCTGGCCGGACCCACCCGACTGTGGCACCACCCGCCACGGCCGGGGTACAATCCACCTCGATGGACGACATCTCCAGCTTCATCCTCGAGAACTTCTACGCCGACGACCGCAACCTCGTGGCCAACCGGCGCATCTCGGCCATCGTGGGGGCCTGCTACCTGCTCAACCTCAAGCGGTTTCATCCGGAGGTCTTCGGCGAACGGGACGCCAAACTCCTGGATGCCCTGCTGGGTGAACTGGGCCTCGAGGAATCCCGCGCGAGCGAGTTGCTGCAGGAGCTCGATTCGGGCTGGGAAGACCGGGGTTGACCCGGGTCTGAAAAAAAAGTCGTTCGCGGCCGTAACCTTCGGGTACGGTCCGTATCCAACCCTGGGCGGAATGGTGAGGCAGGAGGACGCGAAGTCTCAACGAGGTACTTGACAGGTCGGTCTTCTTGGTCCATCATGCGCAGCGTCAAACGCCACACCGTGATTCTCGGTGCCGGTCTCCAGGGATCGTCGCCGCTTCGGATGCCCCGGATGGTCACAACCCCCCGGGTGGATTCAAGGAGGAGTCGCGGAACACCACAGACGGGGAGTTCAGTCGGTCAATCGAATCGGATTTCTTTGATAGCACCAAAACGCGCCACAGAACAGGCGCAGGGACTATAACCGTTACCCTAAGAGGAGAATCAGCAATGCGGTACGCTCTCTATTTCGCTCTCGTCGCCATGATGGCTACCACGGTCGCCTTCAGCCAGGAAGAGGCCCCCAAGACCGAGGAGCCGGCTGCCCCCGCCGCCGCCGCCTCGACCGAGAGCACCACCTCCACCACGGCTACCACCGACGCCACGGCTCCGGCCAACTAATGGAGGTCTGAGCCGCAAGGCTCTCTGCAGTTGAAGTACCCCCGGCCGAGGGGACTGAAAGGTCCCCCCGGCCGGTTCTCATTCCCGGCCTCGAGGCTGGGGACACGATCGACTTCGGGCATCTCGGGCGCACGGGGGTGCCGAGACTCGGGGCGCGTGAGCCGGGAAGCCGTTTTGGGCACCGGTCAAATTCCCTGGATCTGGCCGCACGGTTCGCGACGTAGGGGCGGGGCGTGTCCCAATGGCATTAAATCGTGATGGTTCCCATCTCCTGCCATGGGTTTGCCGGCGAGGCCGCAACGATGGCCACGCCGCAAGGTAGAAGCGGCTTCCAGCCGCTCTCTGGGCGCCCGGTCACGCGACGGCGACTTGCCTGGACCTGTGGAAGCGGCAGGATGCCGCTTCTACCTTTCCGACGCCCGTCATGCCTTTCCTGACGCTGGATTTGATGCCATTGGGCTTGTCCCCGCCCGCAAGGCGCGCCCGGAGCGGGCGGGGGCACGCCCGAATCCCCCCACCCCTGCCCTCCCCCGGAGGGGGAGGGTTGGGAGGGGGGCAGCTCGAGCGCAACGCGAGGGCAGTAGGACCGGCGTCCCTGCCGGTTCTTGGCCGGCGCCAGCCGGGTAAGCCCCGCCCCTACGTTCCCGCGATCGAAGTGTGCGGATAATCCCCACCGGAATGGTCAGGGCCGCCGTTTGCGGTCCCGGGCGCCTACTCCAGCGCGTCCAGCGCCAGCATCATCTCTCGGGCGTTCGCGTAACGGGCCCCCGCGTCACGCATCGTCGCCTTCATCAGGAAGGACTCCACCGCCGGCGAGAGCGTCGGGTTGAAAGCTCGCGGCGATCGGATGTTCTCCTGGAGGCACTTTTCGCTGATGATCCCCTCCAGGTCGTCGCTGAACGGCAGCCGGCCGGCCACCATCTCGTAGAACATCAGCGCTGCCTGGTAGAGGTCCGATCGGGCGTCGACCCCCTTCTCGACCATGATCTGCTCGGGCGAGGCGTACTCGGGCGTTCCGATGAAGGACGGCGCCATGGTGATGGCCGTCATCGCCGTCGCTTTCACCAGGCCGAAGTCGGCCAGGATGGTCTGGTCGTCCGTCGGGACGTAGCAGTTGGCCGGCTTGATGTCCCGGTGGACGACGTCGCGCGAGTGGATGTAGTCGAGGCCCAAGAGCAGGTTGGTGAGGATCATGACTGCCCGCGGCACCGGCACGGTCCGTTCCTCGTCGACCACGTGCTGGCGGATGATCGCCTTGAGGGTCGGATGCTCCAGGTACTGCATCGTGTAGAAGTGGAACCCTTCGGCCTCATCCGCCTCGAGCAGGCGGATGATGTTCGGGTGGCTCAGTTCCGCCAGGATTCGGTACTCCCGCTTGAAACGGCGCAGCCGCTCGGCATCGCGAGTGATCTGTCCCGGCAGGATCTTGAGCGCCACGAAGCGGCCGGTGCCGTCCTCCTGCGCCTTGTAGACCGAAGCCATCGCTCCCTGGCCCAGCTCGCCCAGAAGCGTGTATCGGCCCAGTTTCTTGCCGGTCATCTGCATGGACAGTCCTTCCCGGTCCGTTGGCTCTTCGCCGACGCGAAGCTCCCGTTCACTTCTTGGCCAGTTCGGCCTTCAACCGCTCGTACTCGTTCTCGACCTCGGCCCCGAAGCTCACGTCCTCGATGAGCAGGGGGACGCTCGGCTGCTCGCCGGCCGAGAGCTCGCTGGCCACCTCGGCCCGCACCGACATGTCTTCGATCTTCTCGCTGACCCGCCGGAAGGCCTCGTAGGGCTCGCTGGCCGGCAGGGAGTGGGTCGCCGCGGTGATGTCCGCGATCCGCTGGCGGGTCTCCGCCACTCTCAACTCGGCCGTCAGCATCGTCTTCTTCCGCTCGGCCTCCTGGATCTTGCGCTCCATGCGTATCAGGTTCGACTTCAACTGCTCCACGGCCTGGCGTTGCTTGGCCGCGGACGTCTTGTACTGCGCCGAGATCTGCTCGTTCTCCTTCTGGCGTTGCAGGGCCTCCTTGGCCAGGAAGTCGTTCGTCTCGCCGCCCATCGACAGGATCTGCCGCGCCTTCTGGTGGTACCCCGAGGCCAGCTTCTCGTGCTTCTCCGTGTCGCGCTCCAGCCGCTTTAGCTGGACCATCGCCTCGGCCACGTAGCCCTTCGTCTTGGAGTACTCCTCGCGCATGTCGTCGATCGTCTGTTTGAGGACCAGCTCGGGGTCCTCTGCCTTGTCGAGCAGCGTGTTGATGTTGGCGGTAAATATCCGGCGGATTCGCTCCCACAGACCCATGACTGTCCTCCCACCTTGCGGCGCTTCCTCGGGTGACTCCTGTCCGTCTCCATGCAAGCGGCGTCAGACGACCCGGGACCGGGCCTCCAGCCTGCGGTCCTCGGCCTTCAGGGCCTCCAGTTCGTGGACCGCCGATTCGATGGCGGCCACCTGGTCGGTCAGGTCGGTCAGTTGCTCCGGCGCGGCGGCGCCCGGGGCCGGCAGGCCCGTACGGCTGGCGGTGACCACCCGGACCACGTCCGAGCGCAGCCGGTCCAGCGAGCCGACCAGGGCGGTCAGCTCCGCCTCCATGCGATCGGCCGCCTGGCGCATCCAGGCCAGGTTCTCCTGGACCTTGCGTTTCTGTTGCAGCGCCGATTCGTAATGGCTCCGCGCCGTCGGGTCGGCGGCCGACTTCACCCGCCCGTCCAGCACCGCCACCTCGTCCTCGAGCGCCCGCTGACCCGCGGGAGAGGCCTGCGTGTTCAGGTCTTGAGCCGCGGCGCAGAGCGTCTCCACGCGCCGGACCATCGCCTCCAGTTGCGGCTGGAGAGGTTCGAATTGCTGGCGCAAGAACCCGTCGCCCGCCGCGCCGACCTGACGGTTCACCTCGGCCAGAGTCTTCACGGCCTGGTCTCGAAGCTCGCGGTATCGGCCGGTGAGGCGCGCCGGAGCGGCACTCGCTTCCCCCTGCAAGGCCGGGGTCCTCGTCTCGCCCCGGACGTAGGCTGCCTCGGCCAGCATCTGGCGCCGGAAGGCCGGATCGAAGTAGGTCTTGGCCACCGCGACCCAGATCGGAAGAGCAC
>JACQZL010000179.1:0-4550 GCA_016213865.1 Candidatus Rifleibacteriota bacterium | reverse complement strand
GACCCATCAAGAACGGATACCACAACAGTACCGACACCCCAAGGAACACCAGCAGCCCGGTGTTCTTCTTGGAGAACATGGCTGCTGTCAGGACCCCTACATCCTCCGGTGACATATCGCCTCCTCCGGCTGGTGCGCTAGTCGATCTTCTTGATGACCTGGTCCAGTTCCTCCACGGCCATGAACTCCACGGGGTTGAGTTGGTCCCGCGTCAGGAACTTGTTGGCCCTCACGATCAGGTACTTGTCGTCGCCGCGGCGCGCGAAGAAGAAGTCCCGGTTCAGTCGGTCCATGCGGGCCTCGAACTTGCCGAAGTCGTCGATGGCGATGCGCAGCTTCATCTCCTTGTCGAACTTCTCTTTCGAGCTGTGGAACGTCAGGTCGGCCACGTGCTTGACCTCGTCGACCGGCAAGAGGTGCTCCAGGCGGACGTAGCGCTCTTCGCCGAAAAGCGGCCGCACGGCCGGCGGCGGCTCGCGGAAGTAGCGATCGTAGGCCGGCTGAGGCGCCCGCTGGTCGAGGGCCGTCCTGAGCTCGGTCGAGAAGAGCTCCGGCGTCGTCTGAGGCTCTTCCAGGGACAACAGTTCGCTGAAACCCTCCGAGGCAGCCACCTGGATCAGGGTTGCGCGCCCCTCGTCTTGCAGGCCGGCGTCCACGAAGGGGTAGATCAGGGCCTTGCGCAGGCGGTGCGTGACCGCTTCGCCCAGCTTCTCGAGGATGCCGGGCGACTCGCCGGTGAGCACGCTGACCTCGTCGAAGTCGCAGGCGAACATCACGAAGAAGGGCAGCACGGTGTCGGCCGGCGTCGTCACCCGGCTGCGCGTGAAGAGCAGCAGCGCCGGATGGGCCTCGGGCAGATCGGCGTACCGGGCCGCCAGGTCGGATGCGACCTCCTCGAACTCCTCGAGCCGTGGGGCGGCCAGGGCCGACTGCAGCAGGCGCCGGTCGGCCTCCCCCGAGCCGCTGGCCAGAAACCGGTACGCCCTGCAAGCGGCCGTCGGCGTGATGTCCGGCTTCTTCTTGAACGCCGCGAGGAGCAGCCCGTCCAGGAGGTTCTCCAGGACGGTGTCCTCTTCGCCCAGCCCCTCGAGACGGGCGAGCGCTTGCGGGTCTTTGCGGTCGCTCTTCTCTCGAAGGCGCACGACGTGGACGGAGAGGTACTCGAGTTGCCAGTCGAACTTGGACATGAAGAAGACCTGCTGGTACGGTTCGGCGCGAGTGGAGAGAGGTTCAGCGCGCTGCGGGTTGCTGGAAGTACGCGAGGGCCTTGCGGAGGACCAGGGCCACGTCCTCGGCCTCGGGGCCCGTGAGCGCCTTTCCCGCCCAGGAGAGGGCGTCGGCCACTTCGGTTTCCTTGTAGCCCAGGCTGCGAAGGGCTTCCGCCGCTTCGGACCAGGCGCCGCCGCGGGGACCGCCGGGGAGCGGGGCCCCCGCCGGCATGGCCTGCACCTTGTCTCTCAGCTCGAAGACGACCTTCGCGGCCGTCTTCTTGCCGATGCCGCGGATGCGTGAGAAGGCGGTGAGGTCCTCTCGGCGCAGCGCTTCGAGGATCTGCTCGGGTGTCATGGCCGACAGGATGCCGACGGCCGTGCGGGGGCCGACCCCCGAGACCGAGATCAGGTGGCGGAAGATCTGCAGCTCGTCCCGGTCCAGGAACCCGTAGAGCGTCCAGCCGTCCTCCTTGACATCCAGGTGCGTGCGCAGGCGGACGGGGCCGCCGCCGTCACCGATGCGGGCCAGCACGCTGGTCGGCACGACCACCTCGTAGCCGACCCCTCCGGCCTCGATGACGACTGTCGAGTCCGTGCGCTCGACGATGGGACCCTGCACGACGGCAATCAACTCACTCGCCTCCTGGAAAGCGAGGCCAGGATAGCACGGCCGGCACGTTTCGGAGGCAAGAGACCTGCACCCGGGTGCGAACGGAGTTCGCGGGGAGCTGCCGTGCCGGGTGCGCGGTCCGAGGAGTCGTGGCGCGGGCCCTGGTGTCCCGCTCGCGTCGAGTCGCCGCTCCACAAGTGGGGGACAAGCCCGAGCCACGCGAGGGCACTCAGCTCTCGCCCCGGGCAGCGAAGCGGCCGTGCGCACGGCAGGCGGCTATCAGCTCGAGGGGCCTTCCGAAGCCTCGGGGCGCTGCGACGGCCGGGCGCTGGTAGCGCTCGCGTTCGCTGCCGGGTCTCCCATGCAAGGCCGGCTGCCTGGATGGAGGCCGGTCGTGGGGTGGAAGGGAACGTCGAGACCTTCGCCGGCGCCCGGGCCATCGCGCGGGCGCCACGGCGGAGGCCTCACCCACGCACGAAGGCGCGCCCCCGAAGGCGCGGGAGACCTCCGCGGCCCTCTCCATGCAAGCCGGGCACCGCACCAGGCCTCCTGCCATGTTGAGCTCAACATGGCTACGACGGGCCTCTGGCTCGCCCCCAGAAGTGAAAACGGGCCCCAGGGCTGTAGGGCTCTGGACCGTGGGGTGGACCGCACCTTCCTTCGCGTCTTCGCGTGAGGTCCGTTTTCATGCCAGGTCACGGATGGAGAGAGTGACGGTGTGGGCCCCGGTGGTGCGCACGCGCGTCTCGAGTTCGGGGCCCGTCCCCACTTCGATGCGGTGCAGCCCGAGAGGTATCGTGGTACTGAGGGAGGCCTGGTGCCCGGGGACGCTGATGCCGTCGATGGCCCGCTCGAGGTCGGATGCGTCGACCTGCGGATCGGTACCATCGTGCACGGTGCCGCGAAACTCGATCGGGTCGACGGGCAGGAAACTCGACCCGGCCGCCGGTGCCACGATGGCGACGCCGGGGACGGTCGAAAGGACCCAAATCGTCCGGGAGCTCTCTCCGGTGCGGCCCTGCGAGTCTCCAGCGGTGCAACGGATGACGGCGGTGCCCGAGCGGTCGGCGCGGAACGAAGCCTCCGGACCGTGAGCGAAGACCCTGCCGCCATCGCCCACCCAGTCCACGTCCCTCCCCCCCCTCGGTCCCAGCCCGGAGTTGCTCGGACACGCTGACGTGAGCACCACGATGCTCTACGTCCACGTGCTCAACCGCGGTGCCCACGGAGTCCGCAGCCCGCTCGACCTGTAGCACCATCGCCCCCCCAGCGTGCTGCCTCAATCTGAAACACGCAGCCGTGCGGCTCGACTGCCGCGCCCCATCGCGCAGCCGCCGTCCCCCCCTGCGTCGCTTCGCAAGCTCAACCGGCTTAGACTGCAGACGCCTGCAGTACATCACCGCCGGCCACGAGGCCGTCCCCAGCCTCTCTGTGCGGTCTGGGAGCGGCTTTTCCGGCCTTTCCTCTCGCCCCCGCTACCCGTGTTAGCCTGCAGTGCTCTGCAAGGGTTGCGGAGAATCCTCGCCAGTAGAATGTATGTAGCCCGCCTCTTGGCAGCGAGCGCAGTAACCTGGCCGCCAGACCGCAATCGCGGCTCGGTTGTCGCTCCTCGACTGCACGGTCCACGACTGCTGGCATGCCGACCACCATCGCAGGCACCGGTCAGCTCGGCGGTGTCGTAGGTCGCAGACCCAGTTCTACGTCGCACCCTCGTCGGGTACGAGGCATGGGGCACCGACCAATCTCGCCCTGATTCAGGGACACGTCGCGAACATCGACCTTCGAGAAGTACAGACGCGGCCACGTCCCGGCACGGTTATCCACATTCCGAGTTGTCCCTGAGAGGATGCCCGTCTTGACCGGTGCCAGGCATGCCCCTTGTGGTCGCGCTGCTTGGCCGGAGCTGGACCCAGTACTCTGGCACAGTGCGGATGTCGGCGGTGGGCCGGAAGTCAGAAGTCAGGAAGTCAGATGTGGCTACACCACTTCCGGCAGGTGCACGGCGCGGAGACTCACTCTTCCATACGATTCGGTAATTCGGTGGGGCCCTCGAACGCTCGGAGCGCAAGGTCGGAAGTGCCCGGCTGTCGGGTCAAGTACACCGAGAACCACAACGTATCCCACTCCTCGCCCTGGCTTGTGAGGTGACAGAGGTTCAGAGGCAAGTGTTCCGCTTGCTGGATTCGCGCGATTCAGGCCACGTCGGATATACTATCGGTGCGAGTACCCTGCGGCGTTGGCACGTTGCAGGTTGGCTGGCGGTAATCCTATGCGTATCTACGACCCGCTTGGTAAACAGATCATGTCGGCGTGCACGGTCTACCTGACCCGCGACGAGGTCAAGGAGTTGGCCAGTATGGCTTCCTCACTGGCAGCACACTCGGAGGGCCACCATGACCATCTTGTGGGTGCGGACTACATGTCGCAGCTGACGATCGCCGTCTACACGAAAACGAACCTGGGTGAGTTTGACCCCGAGTCAGTCGCCGTACTCAGAGGGCGCCCGGAGACGCCGTACTTCACTCCTTGTGTTGCCGCGCCTCCGCCCAAGGTCATCAACGGCCATCCTGTTCCATATGATCTCTCGATAGAGCCGACGCATGACCTTGCTTGATTCGCCAGCAGTCATGGATTTGCTGGCAGGAGTCGTTGGGTAGTCTTGCGTGGACGCGGCGAAGACCGTGGGCTTGCTGGGCGCGTTTGAGAGCAGCGGCTACGTAGTGATGCAG
>JACQZL010000173.1 GCA_016213865.1 Candidatus Rifleibacteriota bacterium | reverse complement strand
TGGGCGAAGGGTTGAGCGGGGCCGAGACCCGTGAGCTGGCTCTCGACGAAGCCAGCGACGGGGAAGTCGACCCTTGGGGAACCCCGCAAGGCTCCCCAGCTCATCGCCCGTGACGCGGCCGCGCCGAGAACGACCCGGCCGGAACCCGGAACATCACCCCACGAAGGACCCTCCGCGGCCGGAGGAGCCCGGGCAGCACGACGACCGCCGCGTGCAGCCCTTCAGCCCGTACAGGCGCAGCCGGTCGTGGGAGAACAGCACCAGCGCAACGGCGAGCGCGAGGAAGACGCCGTCGCGAGCCACCACTCCCCAGCCAATCTGCTCGTCGAGGCCGAGCAGGTCGAAGCAGCCGCAGGAGGCCACGATCCCACGCTGGAGGTCGATGATGATCGCGGCGATGAAGGCCGTCAGGAGGCCTGCGGCCGTCAGCGCGGCGCCTTTCACGTACGCATCGAGGACAAGGAGCGCACCGGTGATGAGCTCCGTCCACATCAGGAGCGGGGCCACGAAAGGGACCACCGCCCGTGGCAGCAGGTCGTAGACCAGCATCGTGGTGACGAAGTCGTCCGGACGGAGGACCTTCCCCAGCCCGGAGACGACGAAGACGCCCCCCAGGACGAGCTGCATCGCTACCAGCCAGACTGGACTGCGTGGCATGTCGCTCGGTCTTGCGCCTGTCAGTTGGGCTGGCGCTTGCCCGTCTCCACCGGATAGCCGGCCGTTCTCCACTCGTCCCAACCTCCAAAGAAGATGCAGACTCGCGTGAACCCCCACTCGAAGAGCGTTTCCGCCGCCTTGTCCGACAGGTGGCAGTCCGTGCCGTGGCAGTAGGTCACCACGACCTTTCCCGGATACGGCTCGAGGCGGCGCCTGGCGGTGGCGGCGCCCTCCAGCGTCAGGTCGGGCAGGGCCCCGGGCAGATGTCCCACTTCATACTCCACGTTGGTCCTCGCGTCGACGAAGACGGCACTCCCGGAATCGTAGAGTCGCTTGGCCTGCGCGAGGTTGATTCGAGGAATGGCAGCCGTGGTCGCGGCAGGCTCCAGCAAGGTTCGGAGGTCCGGCCCCGGCGCCGATCGAGGAAGCGTCGCCGGGACGGCCACGACGGCCGTGGGCGCCGTCGAAGCGGCCAGCGCTCCGGACGACTGCGCCGTCTGCTCCGCGGGGGCAGTCTGGACGGCCGCGATTACGGGCGCGAGGGCGGCCCGGGATGTCAGGTGGGTCCACGACGCCTGCAGCGCAGCGCAGACCGAAGCGCACGCCACGATCGCCATGGACGTCTTCACCAGCGGCCAACAGGATTGCCGGGCTCCGGCCATCAGAACCTCCGTTCCAATTGTATCGCGCCGGGCAGGCCACCGGCAGCGGGTTTCGGTTCGGCGGGAGCGACGCTCACTCATGGGGGAATCCCCGGAGCCTTGAACCACGAAGACCCGAAAGCGCATAGGGCTGCACGAAGAGAAGCGTGATCGAAGGAGGCCTTTTGTGCCGCTCTTCGCACCCTTCGTGCCTTCGCAGTGATGCGGCTTCCCTTCTGTCTGCATCGCTCCCGGTTCCACCGGGCCCGCGAACCCCCGGAGTGTCGGGCAGTTGCGCATGCCGGCCGGGGAGCGGCATACTCTGCTCGCCGGAGGCTGCCGCCTTCGGGTCCGGGTGCGAAAGGACGGCACGATGGAACTGAGGCCCCTGCTGGTCGAGATGCTGAGGCGCGAGGGCTCCGACCTCCACATCCGCAGCGGCACTCCGCCCAGATGTCGCAGCCACGGCCGGCTCCTGAACCTGGTGCCGGAGCCGGTGTCCGACGCCGAGATCGTCGGCGTCCTCAAGTCGATGCTGAGCCCCGCCGAGCTCAAGGCGCTCGTCGAGAAGGCCGACCTGGACGTGATGTTCGTCTGCGCCGAGGCCGGGCGGTTCCGTACGAACATCTTCCGCACCCTTGGCAGCTACGGCCTGGTGATGCGCCACATCCCGACCCGGATTCCGTCGCTCGACGGCCTGGGGCTGCCTCCCGTGCTCAAGACGCTGGCGGGCGCCGAGAGGGGCATCGTCCTCGTGACCGGCACGACGGGCAGCGGGAAGTCGACGACCCTGGCGGCCATGATCGACCACATCAACACGACCGAGGAGTGCAACGTCATCACGGTCGAGGACCCCGTCGAGTTCGTCCATACCAGCAAGAAAAGCCTGATCAGCCACCGCAGCCTGGGCAGCGATGTGCCCTCCTTCCAGGCGGCGCTCAAGTACGCGCTGCGCCAGGACCCGGACGTCATCCTGATCGGCGAGATGCGCGACCTCGAGACGATGATGGCAGCCGTCGAGGCAGCCGAGACCGGCCACCTGGTCTTCTCGACCCTGCACACCAGCAACTGCAGCCAGACGGTCGAGCGCATCCTCAACGCCTATCCCGCGAACCTCCACGACCAGGTGCGGCTCCAACTATCGCTGAACCTGGCCGGAGTCATCAGCCAGAGGCTGATCCCGACCAAGGACGGCAAGGGGCGAGTCGCGGCGCTGGAGATCATGGTCAGCACACCCTCGGTCCGCAAGCACTTGCTCGAGGGCAGCATCGCCGCCCTCTACAAGGACATCGAAGACGGCGGCACGGAGGGCATGCAGTCGTTCAATCAGGTGCTGGCCGCGCTCTTCACCGAAGGGCGCATCAGCCTGGAGAGCGCCTTGACGGCCGCCAGTCGCCCGGACGAGCTGAAGCTCAAGCTCAAGATGGAGGGCCTGATTTGAGGGCCGGGACTCGCCTCCCGACCCTCGTCCGGCGGAGGGTTGGCACCGCCATCCGGTCTGCTTGCGACTTGCGGCGGATAACCTGCCCAGCCCACCGCCGGGATTCAGCCCCACGCGGTTGAGTGCAAGGAGAGACTCGATGCAGGATTGGATGGTCATTCACCTGGGCCTGACCAGCCGGCAGTTCTGCGAGTTGCTGGAGGAGACGATTCAGAAGCTCGTCGGCGCCGTCAAGGACCCGCAGGGCAAGGACCC
>JACQZL010000172.1 GCA_016213865.1 Candidatus Rifleibacteriota bacterium | reverse complement strand
CCTGAAGCGGCTGGAAGCCGCTTCTACCTTCCCGGGCTAGAGTGCATGGGAGGTCGTGGCTCGCTTGACCGGTGCCGCGACTTGTCTACTCCCGCGCCACGGTGGGATCGACGCCCGGCTCGGTAAAGAGCTGGTCGCCCATGTGGTGGGCAACGTACTTGCCGCCAGGGAACCCCTCGAACTCGCGCGTGTGGAACTCGTCGTTCAAGACGGCCTGGACCCACTCCACGCGCAGCGACTTGGCTTTGCAGTAGGCCAGCAGCAACTCGAGCGAGGCGTCCTCCTGGACCTCCAGTCGGATGAACCCCTCCTCCACCTGGATGAGAAACAGGCAGGGAAACTGACCGCGCGTGAAATAGACGAACTTCTCGCCTCGGGCCAGCGAAAGCAGGGCATCCTCATCCATCGCGATCAGGGCTCCTATCAGCCGCCAGGCTGGAAGCAAATCGGCCCCGGGAGACCCGGCGTGCTCGGAAGCGTAGCGGCTGCCGGAGGCCGGGTCAAGTGCGGCAAGCGGCGCCGCGAGGCGGGGGTGCGCTCGCGGTTCGCGGGTTTACAGCCACAACTGGTCTCCGGAGTCGAGTAGCGCGGGGGCTTGTCCCCCGCTTTGGATGCGGTCCGCCGACCGTAGCGGGCCACAAGCATGTCCTGAGCTTGCCGAAGGGGGCCCGCGCTACAACTCCTTGGACCATGCACCCAGTCAGGCGGCTTCCCGGGTTCTGCGTCCGCTTCCGAGGCGGAGTCCTCTTTCCGCAGAGAGGCCTCATGGAGTAACATCGGCCGTTCATGAGCGGAACGTCCGAAGACAAGAGTACCGCCAACTCGCGCCCTTGGTGGGCGGATCTGCTCCTGGTGCTGGCGGGGGGCGGCCTGCTCTACGGCCTGGCAGCCTGGCTCATCGTCACGGACAAGCAGCGCGTCGACCGGCTAATCGATCGCGGCCTCGAGGCTCTGGAGCGCCAGGACGTGGAAGAGTGCGTCAGCCTGGTGGCGGAACGGTGTGCCGTCAAGGGTGACGGCGGTTCGGAGGTCATGGCAGGCCCTAACGAGATCCGCGGCATGCTGCAGGCCCTCTTCCAAGAGTTTGGAAAGCTCCGGATCAAGGTCAAGAAGCGCTCGGTCGTGGTCAGCGAAGGGTCCGCCCGGGCCAGCTTCGTGACCGTCCTCTTCCTCTCGTCGAGGGACTTGCCCTCCGTCCAGCAGGAGCTGCGTGTTCGGGGAGTTGCCTCCTTTCGCAAGACGGGTCCCGAGGACTGGAGGCTCGACCGTCTGATGGTCCTCGAAAGGAAGAGCGGCGCGGGATGAGACTTCTGCCCGGACAGGTGCGGGCCGCTTGGCGCCGCAGGGTTCGTCGCCGGCTCGGCCGGCTGCTCGAGGTGCTGGCACGAGGCCGGCGCCTGCTGGTGATGACCCACGACAACCCGGACCCCGACTCGATCGCCAGCGCCCTGGCCCTTCAGAAGCTCGCCCGGGAGAGGGCCGGGATCGACGCCGTCGTGGGTCACGGGGGCATCGTCGGCCGTGGTGAAAACCGCGCGATGCTGGATAGCCTCTCGATCGGCCTCGTCCACAAGGTGGACATCGACTGGAAGGCCTTCGACCTCTTCGCGCTGGTCGACACCCAGCCGCAGACCGGCAACAACAGCCTGCCGGCCGAGGTCCATGCCGACGTGGTCGTCGATCACCATCCCATCCGCGCTCCGACGCGCTCGGTGGCCTTCCACGACGTGCGCCGCAGCTACGGGGCAACCAGCACGATTCTGGCCGAGTACCTTCTCGCTGCGAAGATAGTGATCGATCCGTCGCTCGCCACCGCGCTCTTCTATGCCATCAAGAGCGAGACCCAGAGCCTGGGCCGGGAGTCCTCCGTGGCTGATAAGCGGGTGTACATGCGGCTCTTCCCGCTCATCGACTCCGACTGCCTCTGGCGGATCGAGCACTCGCCGTTGGCCCCCAGCTACTTCACGATGCTCGTCGACGCCATCCGCGGGACGCGCGTCCACGGCGATCTGGCTGTCGGCGGCCTGGGACACGTCGCGGTCCCCGACATGATCCCCGAGTTCGCGGACCTGATCATGCGCCTGCGCGGAATCCGCTGGGCGTTCTGTTTCGGTCAGTTTCGAGGCGACCTGTATCTCTCTCTCCGTACGAGCGACCGGGCGGCCGACGCGGGCACGCTGATCCAGCGGATCGTCGGCGCGGACGGCCGGGCCGGGGGGCACGGCATGATCGCCGGCGGCAAGATCCCCGGGACGTCGTTCGCCGAGTGCGGCCGCCTCGAGATGGAAGCCCAGCTCTGCCGCCGCTTGCTGGAGTTTCTCTGCAACCCCGACTCGACAGGGGTCGTCCTGACCGAGATGGACCGCCCGCCAGCCGATGCGCTGTGAGCTGCCGGGCTCCGGGGCCACCGAAGCACGAGGGCACCCTTGAGCGCCAGCATCCGGGAACTGCTCGCTCAGCTCGCCCGCGGAGAACGGCTGGACGCGGCCGCCTGGACTCGGTTGGCGACCGAAGCCGGGCTCGAGGAGTTGGCCCAGCGGGCCGATGCCCTTCGCCGGAGCCTCCAACCCGACGGAACGGTCGGCTTCGTCATCGACCGCAACCTCAACTACACCAACGTCTGCACGGCAAGGTGCAGCTTCTGCGCCTTCTATCGCAGTCCTGGAGACCCCGAAGGGTATGTCCTGGAGCACGACGAGATCTTCCGCAAGGTCGAGGAGACGCTGGAGCTGGGAGGCAGCGGCATCCTGATGCAGGGGGGGCTCCATCCGGAACTGCCGCTCGTCTGGTACGAGCGGCTCCTGCTCGAGCTGACGCGCAGGTACGCCATCCACCTCCACTGCTTCTCGCCGCCGGAGGTCCTCAACCTGGCCCGGCTCTCAGGCCTCTCCACGCGCACGGTCCTGGAGCGGCTGAAGGCAGCCGGCCTGGGCTCGCTGCCGGGCGGAGGGGCCGAGATCCTCGTCGATAGCTTTCGCCGCCGGCGCACCTCCAAGTGCACGGGGCGAGAGTGGCTGCGCGTCATGGAAGAGGCGCACGGCCTGGGAATTTCCACGACGGCCACGATGGTCCTCGGCCTGGGCGAGACCGTCGAGGAGCGCCTCGGGCATTTCGAGTTGCTGCGAACGCTGCAGGCGCGGACCGGCGGGTTCGTCAGCTTCATCCCCTGGACGTTCCAACCGGACCACACGGCCCTGGGTCGCGCCGTCCGGGAGCGGCTGCCCGTCTCCGAGTACTTGCGCTGGCTGGCCCTCTCGCGGCTCTACCTGGAGTGCATCCCCCATCTGCAGGTCTCCTGGCTGACCCAGGGACTGGAGGCTGCGCGACGCGCTCTCCATGGTGGAGCAGACGACCTCGGCAGCGTGATGATCGAGGAGCAGGTCGTCTCGGCGGCGGGTGCCGGTCACCGTGCCCAGGAAGAGACGCTGAGGCGACTCATCGTCGAGGAGGGGTTCCTCCCGCGGTTGCGCGACGGCGCGTACCGCGAGGTCCGACAGCGTTTGGAGGCCCCTACGCCGCGAGGGCTGATTCCGCCGAGCAAGGGCTGACGCTCGAGCCACCAGGCCGCAAGGCGTGAGCCTCACGATCGCCGCCCGCTCCGGCCGATAGTCGTATCGGAGGAGCCAACCATCATGAAGCGACTTCTGTCCATCGT
>JACQZL010000171.1 GCA_016213865.1 Candidatus Rifleibacteriota bacterium | reverse complement strand
CTTCACCTCCAGCTCGACCTCGATGCCGACCAGGAGGCCGGCTTCTTCAACGGCCCCAGCCTGCAGGTCAACGAAGCCTACGTGGACGTGGAGAAGTGGCTCGCCGACGGCGATGTTCGGATGCGCGTCGGCACCTGGGCCCTTCCGTTCCAGCGCGAGCGGAACCCTGAGATGGTCGAGTACCCGAACCAGCTTCGGTACGGTTTCCGGTCTCTGGACCTGACCATCAGCCCGGCCTTCTGGGATGCGAACTGGGAAGTCATCCGCAACGTCGGCGCCGGTCTGTGGAACGGCAAGGACTGCGACTTCCAGTGGCAGGTCGGCGTCAGCAACAGCCAGGACGGCGCCTACAACAACGACGGTTCGCTGCTGGCTTGGCAGCAGGCTGCGGCAGCGGGCGTGGGCATGGGCAATCCGTTCGCGGCTAACGGCGTCGTCGCACCCAACCCGGGCAACACTCTGAACGCAGGCACCGCAGCCGCTGTCACCGCGGCTGGCATCGGACAGCGGAACCAGGATGCTTTGGGCGGCTACGACCTGTACGGCGATGCGCTCAACAGCATCGACAACGTCGGCGCCAGCGCCAACGAGCTGGGCTTCTACGCCTGGTTGGGCGACAAGTACGACGGCGGCTTCCGGTGGGATGCCGGCTACTTCCAGAACGGTGGCAACATCGCTCCGGGAGCTGGCGATGCCGGCACGGCCTCGGACTTCAACGGCTTCCAGCTCAACCTCGGCTGGTGGGGCTGGGAGAACTGGGGCTTCATGGGCAGCTACTACAACGCGACCAGCGACAGCGCGACTGTCGGTGGCACGGCTGCTGGCGGCGCTCGGACGGCCATCGGCGGCGCCCGGAACTTCGTGGGCCTGGGCCTGTTCCCCGCCCTGACCGGCACGACCGCGGCCTACCCGAACGTGGACAGCGAGGCGTTCAGCCTCCTGGCGAACTACAAGTTCAACGACGAGAACAACATCACGGTTCGCTATGAGGACGTCACCGATTCGTGCGGTGCTGCCGAACTGACGGCTCGCATCTTCACCTTCGACTGGAACCACCGGATCAGCCAGAACAGCCTCCTGCAGCTCGAGTACGTCACCCCCGAGAGCGACAGTGTCACGGTCGCCCCGAGTGCGACGATCGGCGCTGTCGGCGCCGCGAGCCGCAACACCGTCGACGTGGCTGACGACCTGATCCAGCTCAACTACAAGGTCAAGTTCTAAGCCCGTCGCTGGTTTGAACTAGCGTTCACTTCCCCCGGTTCCGAAAGGGACCGGGGGTTTTTCGTGTTCTGGGCTTGGGGCTTGGGGCTTGGGGGGGAGCGACGCTGGATCATGGCGACACGACGTGCAGTTGTCTTCATCGGCTGTAGCGCGGGGGCTCGTCCCCCGCTTGTGGGGCGGCGACTCGACCCAAGCGGGCCACAAGCATGTCCTGAGCTTGTCGAAGGGGGGCCCGCGCTACCGTCTTGAAAGGCCCAACGCAGTGGAGCGGCTCCCCAGTTCCCTGCGTCGCTCCCGTTTTTTTTCGCATCTGCTGGCTACTGGCTACTCACGACTGGCTACGGCTATCGGCTGCGCTTGCCCCCGGGCAGGCGATCGCTCTGTCCTGCTAAACTGCCCCCGTGCCGTCTCCGCACGACAGGGCCCGCATCGAAGCGTGTGCCCGCTCGCCTTTCCGGGCGGTCCGTCTCCATGCGCTCGAGAAGCTCGGGGCCGAGAGCCATCCCAGGCTGGCCGAGTTGCTGGCGTCACTGCTCCGGGACCCGGACGGTGGCATTCGGCTGGAGGCCGTCCGAGTCGCAGGCGCCACGCGATGCCGAGACGTGCAGGGGATCTTGCTCGAGCTCCTGAACTCCGATGACGAGACGGTCGCGCTCCAGGCAGCCGTCAGCCTGGGCGAGCTCGGATACTACGGCGAGCTCTCCCCCGGCCAGCAAATGAGCTCGTCGGCCCCCCTCGCGCAGCAGGCACCCATGCACCCCGTCCTGTTCTACGCTCTGTTTGCCATCCTCTGCGCCGGCCTCTTCCTGTCCGGGTACTTCTTTCGCGCTCAGATGGAACCCGAGGCCGGGCCGCCGGGCCAGTTCGAACAAGAACGCCCCCCCGGGGCCCGATGACGTCTTGCAGCCCTGCCCACCAGGTGCTAGCATGCGGCCGCCGCGGCTCCAGAGAGGTGCCGGCGAGTCCGCATGTCTTTCATTAATCATAGTGGCCTGGTCCCGGCGCTCAGTACCTGGCGCGCAGTGTGGGTGTCCTTGATCTGCGTCGCGGTCGCCTGCTGCGCCGCTCGCCTGGACGCCGCCTCCGGCAAGGGCCACGCAGGCCTCAGTTGTCGTTCGTGTCACAACGCCCACTACCCGCGCGGCAAGCACCTGTTCTCCCAGCAGCCACCTCAGCAGACCGAGCGCGGCACGAAGCTGCTGGCGGGCGAAGCGCTCTGCTACTCGTGTCACAAGGGCTCCGCGAAGGGCCACTTCTTCGAGCCGGGCAGCTCGCACCCCATCAACGTGGTTCCGAGCGCCAGGGTCACAGTGCCACGCGAGCTGGGCACGACGTATGTTGCTGGGCTGGGGGCTGTCATCACCTGCACTTCCTGCCACACGCCCCACGGTTCGTCGCCCAAGCTCCTCAAGATCACCGATGAGGATGACAGGCTCTGCCTGGCCTGCCATCGCTACCAGTAGCCGATGAAGCCAGCGCTCGTCCTGGCGCTCCTCTGGGCGCTGATCGTCCCCTCCTCCAGTCCCGGCGGCGAAGCCGAGGAGCTGGCGGACAGATACCTGGAGACACGCCAGTACTCCCAGGCCCTGCGATACTACCGCAAGGCGCTGCGCCAGCGACCGGACAGGGACGTCTTGTGGGACAAGTACGACGCGGCCTTGAGGGCCTCGCTGCTGGCTTCGGGTGAACTGGTCCGGCCCTCGACGGCACCGGCATCCGTGACGCCGGCGCCACTCTCGCCGCCCGACAGCGTGTCCGTGCGGCCGCCCCCTTCGTCGCAGGGCGACTCGCCGGCCACGTCTCCCTCGACGACCCCAGCGCCCAGTCCGACGCCGCAGCCCGACCCCGTCGGGCCGATCGTCGTACCCGGCCCGCCAACTTACAGACCAGGTGAGCGCGTGCCCAGTTCCGATCCCGCCGCCCCGGCCGCCTTCGATCCCGCCGTGGTCATCGACGGCGGGCAGTTCCGGGTCGAGCAACTCGCGATCGGCTACGACGCCACCGGGGCGGTCCAGGTTCGGGGGCAACTGACCGCGAGTGGCAACACAATTCTGAACCGGCCGCTGGTTTTCGTCAGTATCTTCGACAAGCAGGACGCGCTTCAGGGCCGGACGCTATCGTCGCTTTTGTACGGCAGGTTCAGTCTGGCCCCTGGCCAGTCCGGACAG
>JACQZL010000207.1 GCA_016213865.1 Candidatus Rifleibacteriota bacterium | reverse complement strand
GCGGCCCCCTGGGCCGCGTATCGAAGGGCGCGGGCCAGGACCGGCAGGGACGCCGGTCCTACTGCCCTCGCCTGCGGCCCGGTAGAGTCCGAAGGACATGACGGATCAGACCCGGGAAGGGCAGCGGACCTCCTCGTCGTGCGAGACGCTGGCGGTCGATGACGAGGTCGACTGCCGGGACTGGGACGAGCTCGTGGACTCGTGCCCACGCGGTACCCTCTTCTCGAGGTCGTCCTGGCTCGACGCTGTCCGGGATGCGGCTGGTTGCACGATCCGAGTCCTCTGTGTCAGGAAGGGGCCGCTCCTCGTTGCCGGCGCGGCCTTCGTCGAGAAGGCCCGGGGGCCCATCCGGGTTGCCGGGAGCCTCCCGTTCACGGCCTACGGGGGCGTGATGTCACGTCCGTTCGACGGCCAGGAGGCCCCCGGAACCGCGGAGACCGCGGACGACGTGCTGGCCACGCTCACGAAGGGCCTCCTGCGTCGTTACCTCCGGGTCGAACTCGTCCACTCCCCACCCTGGGCCGACTCCCGCCCCTTTCTGCGGACCGGATGGACTGTCGTGCCGCGCTACACGTATCGTGTGCGCCTGGCGGATCGGGACGCGATCTGGCAAGGCTTCGAGTCGCGCACGCGCACGAGCATCCGAGCGGTCCAGTCCCTGGGATTCGAGCTGCGCATCGGCCGTGAGCTGGCCTCCTTCTGGCCTCTGTTCGAGCAGGTCTACCAGCGGCAAGGCCTGCATGTGCCCTGCTCCGAGACCTTCGTCCGGACGGTCTTCGACCGTCTCCAGGAACGCGGGTCGGCCGTGGTGGCCTCCCTGGAGACCAGCTCGGGGCGTGCGGCGGCGGCGGTCATTCTGCTGACGCACCGGCGCGAGCTGTCGGCGTGGCTCATCGGGGCCGAGCACAAGAAGGATGCGTCAGGGCTGCAAGCGCTTCTCCTCTGGCGCGTCATGGAACGCTTCGCGGACCGGTACGACAGCCTGGACTTCCTGGGCTGCAACCTGCCACGTCAGGCCCTGTTCAAGAGGGGGTTCGGAGGCAGCCTCGTGCCCTATCCGTTAACTCGGATTCGCCGGCCCGGCCTGGCGGGCGGGCTGATGGACGCGGTTTCGCGATTGCGAGGCCAGGGCGCGGGGTTCCGGACCGCCTCGCGTCATCCGTCACTCCGCGCTCCCGGGCCGCCCGGCACGCCCGAGCACCTGCCAGCGAGAGAGTAGACGGCCCTGGCCCCCGTAATGGCCAGCCCCAGGGGCCCGCGGCGGGTGACCCGGCTGCGGAGGTAGGGAACGACCTGGCCCCCGAAGTCCCGCTCGAGCGCGACGCTCTCGGACTGCCCCTCCGCCAGGAGCTCGAAGCTCTGGAACCTGGAGGCGCTGTCTTCCAGGATCCCCCAGACGAGCAGGAACTCGCAACCCGTCCCCGGGACCGATCGGTCGAACGCCAGGCGCAGGGCAGAGAGCGTGTTGCCGTTGTCCACCAGGATGGCCGCAGCCACGGGGTCGCCTGCCGGCGAGACCACCTGGGCCGACCAGGCAACCCCGAGCTCGCCCATGGCGTGCAGGTGCTGCTCGAGAGCCGCCGGCAGCCTGGCATCTCGCCGTCCCGGGCCGACGCGCGACAGGTGCCAGAAGGCCTCGAATCCGGCGCTCCTGTGATAGCGGAAGCCAGCCTCCACGGCCGCCCGCACCGCGTCCTTCGCTCTCGAGGAGAGGGTCGACCAGGCCTGGTCGGACGACGTGAGCCCCACGCGAGAGACATACCTCGGCTCCACTTGCCAGCCCGCCCACAGGAAGGGGCGAGCGTCGGGCCAAGGCGGAGAGTGAACGAGATCGATCGACACGTATCGGCAAAGGAGCTGATGAGTGAGCGCCGGGAGAAGGCCTGCCGAGAAGCCGAGCGTCTCGTCCTCGAGGGAACAGTGCCCTCCTTGCTGGCGCGCCAAGGTCAGCAATCCCCCGTAGGGCGTCAGCGGAACGCTCCACGCGGACCGCAGGGCGCCGAAGCCGGTCTCCGCGACGGCCAGCCCACCGATGAGAGTATCGCCCCGGCAGGCGCCGATGATCCGGCGGCGGGACTTGCTGGCCAGACAGCACGACTCGACCCAGGGCGAGCTGGCAAACCGCGAGCCCCGGGGACAGCGCTCGACGAACCGATCCCACAGACCGGCATCGTCAAGGGTCGTGAAGAGCAACTCTCGTGGCCTGTCCAACGGTGTCTCCGTCTTGCTCTCGGGCGGGCATCGCTCGAGGCTCACGCCCGGGCAGGCTGTGGGCCCTACGCAAGGCCCAGGGTGCTGTAGAGCCGCCGGTATCCTTCGGCCGCGGCCTCCCAGGAGTACTGCTCGCCGAGCCGGGCGCTGTTCCGCTTCATCTCGTCCAGCCGTCGACCGTCTCGCAGGAGCTCGAGGACCTGCCCGCTCAGTGTCGCCGGGGGAACCCCGGGGGGAAAGAGGAGGCCTGCCCCGCTCCGACGGACCTCGTCCGCAACCTGGAACCCGTCGGTGGCCACGATGGCAACGCCGGCCGCGGTGTACTCGAAGATCTTGTTGGGACTGGCGCCAAGGATGTTCTCGGCCCCGGACCGTATCAGCAGGAAGCCGATGTCGGCCCCGGCCGTCGCTCGCACCACGGTCTCTCGCGGCATCACTCCGTGGTAGCGGAACCGGGCTCCCTGGTCCCTGGCAAGCTCGTCGAACCGCCGCCGGAGGCGCTCGTCCCCGGAAGGGCCGCCCAGCTCGAATCGCGCTCGCTCATCCTCTCGAAGCACCGTCGTCGCGACGTCCAGCAGCAGCTCCACGTCGCGATCGGAGCTTGCGAGACTGCCGAAGTAGACCAGTCGGCGACAGGGGCCGTCCTTCGCGGTCGGCTCGGCGCACTTCGAGAATTCCGCCCGGCGCTGGTGGTTGGGAACGACCGTTGAGGGCGCCGGCAGCTCGCGGCCCACCGATGGGCTGGTCGCGACCAGCCCGTGGACGCAAGGCAGCGCCGTTCGATACAGCAGCTTCAGGAACCGGCCGACCGGACCGGAGGTCCTCAGGTAGTGCTCGTGGGCGTCGAAGACCAGGCGGGCCCGCGACGCGAGCCTCAGCGGGAAGACCGTTGGCAGTAGCTGCGGATCGTGGATGTGGACGAGATCGGGAGCGAGCCTGACGAGGTTGGCCGTGAACCAGCCGAGCATCCGGAGATACTGCGCCGGACGGGACCTGAAGAACTGGGGGGCCCTCCGGTGGATCAGCTCGACCCCGGGCTCGCCAGCGAGCCTCCAACTGTCGGACAGGTCCGACCAGTTGACGTAGGTGACCGTATGGCCCCACTCGAGAAGGCTGCGAATGTGGTTCTCGATCCGCGTGTCGTAGAGTGGGTGGACTGAGACGATGGCCGCGTGCATGGCTTGGCCCGGTTATCGTGGCTCCGGGGAGCCGCCGGCCGGGACTCCTTCGCGCCGGACCTCCGCCCCGGCGACGGAGGCTCCCGTGAGCCGGGATGAGCATAGTCTCGGGGCGATTCCCTGTCCATACGCTCCCCCGCGGGACGGAGCGAACGGGAGCTATCCGGGCCCGTGCTGGAGTTGATAGAGTCGGCAATCGCAATGGTCCCGGAGGACGGCAGCGCCAGACGCGAGGCGCCGGTGAGGCGGAGTTACGAACACGGAGTGTCTTCCGGCTCCCCTCGCCGCGAGTCGGTGGTGGGCGTGACCCTGGCTCGTCGCCTCGCCGAACTCGCGGTGAGGCTGGGAAGGCTGCCGGGAAGGGCGGTCACGCGCGCCCGGAACTGGTGCAGGCCCGACCTGCGGCTCTACCGGGCCGCCAGTGGCGAGGAGACGCTGACGCTGGCCGTGGCTCCGGCGGACACCTTCACCGTTAGCGTGGTCCGGACGTTCTGCGGCCGTGTGACCGCAGCCGAAGACCTCGGGCCTTGCTGGAGATGGACCCTGCAAGAGACGGCGCGGGCGCATGGGGCGGACCTCCTCGTCGTCCGGCGGGCCCAGCCGTCGTCCGGCACGCCTCTCCGGGGCCTTCCCGAGTTCTACCTTCCCGACTGGGTGGTGACGGAACAGCCCCTGGCTGCCGACGGTCCTCCCGGTGCGCGAAAGAGCCTGCTCCAGGCCGTGCGTTCCCGGGTGCGCCGCCATCGCCTCGAGCTGGAGGTTTCGCGCACTGAGGAGAGCTTCCGGCAGTTTTACGAGGAGATGTACAGCCCCCTTTTGAAGCAGCGTTTCGGCTCTCGCGCGGAGTGGTTGTCACTGGGCGACATGATGCGGCGTTACCACGAGCTCCTGTTCGTGACGCAGGACGGAGTGAGACTTGCCGGCGCAACGGTTCGCTTCGAGCGGGACCGCGCCGTCTCGGGGCAGTACGGGCGCCGGGAGAACCTCGCGCACCACCTGCACGAGTGCGTTCTCGACGCCCTGAAGTTCCACACGTGCGCGTACCTCGCCAGGCGAGGGATCCGCCGCCACGGGGTGGGAGGCTCCCGTCCCTTCGTCAACGACGGTGCTCTGAGGAGCAAGATCCGCTGGGGCTCCGAGCTCCAGGCCGGCAGCCGCCACGGCGTGGTGCTCCGCATCCTGCGCGACTCCCGTGGCCTTCGGAGGGCCCTCGAGCTGAACCCACTCCTGCACCTCGCCGGCGGGGGTGTTCGCGTGGCGTTCTTCATCTCCTGTCTGCCAACCGAGAAGGCTCTGAGGCAGAGCATCGGGAGGGCCGGACTCCCCGGTGTTCGAGGCGTCGACCTCCACGGCGTGTTCGAACCCGGAAAGGCGGATGACTTCGCCCGGACCGTGGGCCGGCTTCTCGCCGGGCGAGGGACGCCGGTGCCGGTCCGGCTCCACCCGTGGCCCCTCGCCGGTCACTGCGACGGCGGGTGAGGGGTCTTGAGAGCAACGGAACAGGGAACGGACGCAGCCTGGGCCGGCGCAGGTCATGGGCCGTGACCAGCTTGCCCAAGAGGCAGGCGAGGACCACCGTGTGCAGGCGGTCGGTGTGAACCTCCGAGGCTCCCTGCACGATCCGGACGAACTCGTCGAACGGGCATCCGGAAGCGTCCTTTCAGACTACCTTGCGCCCGGGCCCGGCTTCCCGTCGCACCTGGGCCATGATCGAGGGCTTCACCACGAAGCCACCAAGACACCAAGGACGGCACAGAGGGGTTTGACCTCCTCCCTTGGTGCTTCCCTTCGTGACTTCGTGCCTTGGTGGTTCAACATGGCGCTTGACGCAGCCTTGTGAGGTTACTTCGGAAACGCTCTACGAGTCCTCGTCGTCGGGACCGCCGGTCGAACCGAGCACGCGGATGCTTGCCAGCTCGGGATCGCGGCTGATGATGCGCTGCAGCGAGACCCGCGGGATGCCCAGGATCTTGGCCGCCTGAGTACGGTTGCCCTGCACGCTGCGGAGCACCGACTTGATGTGGTCTCGCTTCAGATCCTCGAGCGTGCTGTATTCGCTTCGCTCCCGCAGTGCCTCGAGGATGATACCCGGCACGTCGTCCATCGACAGGATGCGTTTGTCGGTCAGCACCACCATCTGCTTGATGACGTTCTCGAGCTCGCGGACGTTACCGGGCCAGTCGTAGCCCGCGAAGGTCCTGAGCACTTCCTTGTGGAAGCTCTCGACCGGACGGTTCTCGACGGTCGCGTACTTCTTGAGAAAGAAGTTGGCCAGGACCGGGATGTCCGAGAAGCGGTCCCGCAGCGGCGGGATCTTGATGTAGTTGACACGGATGCGATAGTAGAGGTCCTTGCGGAACCGCCCCTCCTCCACCATCTTGTGCAGGTTCTGATTGGTGGCCGCGATCAGCCGAAAGTCGACGCTGACGGGCTCGCGACCTCCGAGACGGAAGAGCTCGTGCTCCTGGATGACGCGCAGGAACGCCGCCTGCATGGCCGCCGGCAGGTCGCCGATCTCGTCCATGAAGATGGTCCCTCCCTCGGCGGCCTCGAAGATGCCGGGCTTCCTGCTGTCGGCGCCCGTGAAGGCACCTTTCTCGTGGCCGAAGAGTGCGTCCTGCAGCAGGTCCTCGCTGAAGGCGGCGCAGTTGATGGCAAGGAACTTCTTCGACTTGCGCAGGCTCTGGTCGTGGATCGAGCGAGCGACCAGCTCCTTGCCGGTGCCGCTCTCGCCCTCGATCAGGACCGAGTTGGAGGTCGGGGCGCTCTTGGCCACGAGGGCCAGGATCTCTTTCATCTTGTCGTCCTGCCAGATGAGGCCGCTCTCCGAAGTGATGCGCGCCGCCAGCTCGCGCTTGAGGTAGAGGTTCTCTTCGAGCAGGCGCTTCTCGGCCAGGGCCTTCTGGACCTTGGCTCGCAGTTCCTCGACGTCGAAGGGCTTGGTGACGAAGTCGGCGGCCCCGAGCTTCATCGCCTCGACGGCCGTCTCGATCGTCCCGCGGCCGGTGATCATCAGGACCTTGATGAAGGGCTTGCGCTCCAGGATGTGGCGGATCAGCTCCAGGCCGTCCATCTTGGGCATCTTGTAATCGATCAGGACGACGTCGAAATCGGTCTGCTCCAGCAACTGGAGCGCCCGGGGGCCGTCCTCGGCCAGCTCGATCTTGAAGTTCGATTTGGCGAAGGCCAGCCGGAGGCCCGAGCGGGCCACCTCGTCGTCATCGACGATCAGGATGCGGGGAGTGTCGGGCATGGGGCGGAAGGGGACGCCGCGGCTAGGGAGTACCGGCGCCGCAGCCGGTGCCGGTAGTCATGCGCACCTCGCCCGAGGGATCGATCGCGTTGCCGGCCAGGTCCGTGATGACCGGCGCGAAGATGACCCTGTAGGTGGCGTTGACCGAGGGGTCCAGGGGCGTGGTGAAGTGCAGGATGATGGCCGAGCATTCTCGCTGGGAGCTCTCCGGGAGCAGCGTCCCCGGCAGCAGGTCGACGCTGTCGACGGTCGGGATGACAGCGCCGGTGTAACACTGCGAGACGATCTGGTAGTTGGCGGTGTTGAGGAGGGGTGAGTTGGTCATCAACTCGTTGAACTGGATGTAGAGGTCGCCGGTGTAGGTGTAACCGGAGCCGAGGACGCGCGGTGAGGCGGAGTCCCGGTCTCCAGTATAGAACTTGAACGAATGAGGGACCAGGGCGTTGTTGGCCAGGTCCCGGATGCGGTCCGAGAGCTGGATCTGGTAGAGGGCCCCGAGATCGAGGATCCCCGCCCGGATCTCGAACGTGTTTGGCGGAGCAGGCATCTGGAAGATCTTGACCCCCGTGAGCGGGGCCGAGGAGCTGCTGACCCGCACGACGTAGTTGGCCGGATTGAGGGCCGAGTAGACGTAGTTCGTGGCGCCGGGCTGTTCCACGTTCACAGGCTCGGAGAACGTGACCAGGATGAGGGTCTTGACGCCGACGAAGGCGGCATCGGTACTGGGGACCGTGCCCACGACCGACGGGGGCGTCACGTCCGAGCTGCCCCCGACCACTTCGCGGGTCCGGAAGCGGATGAGCGTCGTTCGCAGGGCGTTGCCGGCCAGGTCACGCAGGCGATTGCTGAGCGTCAGCGTGTAGTCCGTGGTCCCCAGGAGCGGCGCGAGAGTCGTCACGACGACCGTGTTGGCCAGGCTGGTGGACTGCACGACGAAGGGAGAGAGCTCGTGGGTGCCTCCCGAGGTCGTCAGCAAGTAGTTGTCCCTGCTGGTGACCGTTCGCGGGTCCATCGGCTCGTTGAAGGTCAGCTCGAAACGACCTTCGACGTCCACGTTGCCGTAGCTCTGGTTGGGGTCGGGCCGTGACAGTTCCGGAGGTGTCGTGTCGGCCGTGCTGGTCGTCACGAAGGTCACCGCCGCGGGGATGAGTGCGTTGCCGGCCAGGTCTCTGAGGTTGCTCGTGAAGAGCAACGTATGAGGCAGGCCCGGCGCCAGGGGGTACGGCGTCAGGGCGTAGGTGTTGGCCGGGCTCTCGGCCGTCGTGACGCCGCTGATGCCGATGGAGCCGCGGCTGTTGTAGAGGACGTAGTTGCTGGTGGCCACGACCGTCGGGACCCGCATCGCCTCACTGAAGGTCACGAAGATGCGCGAGTCGGTCGTCACGGTCTGGCCGTTGCCCGGGTTGGTCTGCACGACCTGGGGGGCTTCGACGTCGGTCGAGGCGCCCGGGTCTCCCGTCGTGAAACTGATGGAAGCGCCCTGGAAGGCGTTGCCGGCGATATCCCGGAGGTTGGACCCGACCACGAAGGTGTATCGGGTCTGCGAAGCCAGTTGAGCGGCAGGGGCGATTCGGAAAGACGTATTGGTCAGCGCTGGACCCTGCTGGACCGACGCGAGCTCAACTTGCACGCCCAGGCTCGTGTAGAGGGCGTAGTTGGTCAGGGTCAACGCCGAGTGGAGCGTCCCGCTGAGGTTCATGGCCTCCGAGAAGAAGAGCGTGATGGGGTCGGCGGGATTGACGTTGCGTTGATCGCCCTGGGGGATCGTCTGGAGCAGGTTCGGGGCCTGGCTGTCTCCGATGCTGGCCGTCTTGAACTTGCAGGTGTAGGGGGTCAGCGGGACCCGGTAGGTGTTCTGGATGCTGTTGGAGGCGAGGAAGATGTACTCGGTGTCGCCCCTGAGGCTCTGGGCGGGGCGGATGCGATAGGTCCGGAAGGCAATCGGGGCCGGGTCGACGTTCAGCGGGACCTGCCCCGTGAAGTCGGACGCCAGCGTGTAGTTGGAGCGGTTCAGGACGGAGGCCTCGTCGGTGGGCTGCCCTTCGTACATGTCCTGGTCGAACCTCAGGATGACGAAGGTCCCGGTGCTGATGCCGGAGGCCCCGTCACCGGGGTTCGCGAAGACGATGGTGGGAGGCGTGAGGCTGCCGCCGGTGGACATCCCCGTCGTGAAGCCCGAGCTGAGTGCGTTGGGCACCGTATTGCCGGCCAGGTCCTTCACGAGGGTCGTCACCGTCAGCGTGTAGTCGGTGAGGCTCTTCAGGGTGCGGAAGGTCAACTCGATCGTGTTGGGGGGAGACGTCAGGGTCCGCGCCGAGAGGGGGCTGAAGGGAGGCTCGGTCTCGCTCGTCATGTAGTAGTTGAGCGCCACCGTGGCGGACGGCCCCATGGCCTCGCTGAACTGGACTTGAATGGGCGTCGTGACGCTGACCCCCTGGGCGCCGGAGCGGGGGTACCAGGAGACGACGGACGGGTTCTCGACGTCGCCGAACGCGCCGGTCTTGAAGGAGAGCGACGTGTTGGCCGGCATCCGGGTGCCGTCGATCGCCTGCAGGTTGTTCGAGAACTGGAGCGTGTACTCCGTGTTCGGTCGCAGCGCGCGCCCGGGCTGCAGGATCACCTCGTTCTGGCCGCTCTGCGACTGCGCCAGGGCGTAGCTGATGGCGACGCGGGAGTTCGGGGCTTCGGTGAGCGTGTAGTTGTTCACGTCCTCGATACTGCTCTGGACCATCCGGCGTGTGAACCGCGGAACCAGCACGTTGCCCGTCTGTTCGGGCTGGAACTGCTGCTGGCCGTCGCGCGGGGTCGAGTTGAGCCGGTCGAGCAGGTTGGCGTTTCCCGCGGCCGTGACGAAGACGATCCCGGTGCTGACCGTCGGCTGGCCGACCGAGTCGAGGAGCGACTCGGCGTGGAACAGCAGGGTGTGCCGCAGGCTGGGCGCCAGCGGCAGGGTGAGCGGTGTCAGGCGGTACGTGTTGGCTGCGCCGGTGACCGGGTCCACGCGCCCCAGGCCGATGTTCCCGCTCTCGGCGAAGAAGTCGTAGCTCGAGATGCGTGTGACGGAAGGCGACATGGGCTCGCTCCAGCTCACGAGCAGGGTCGAGTTCAGGTTGACGTCGGCCTGACCGTTGGTGGGAGTCGCGCTGATGATGCGGGGAGGCTCGTTGTCGCCCAGATTGGTGGTGAAGAACTGAATCTTCTGGTCGGGCCCCGACGGGTTGCCGTCCTTGTCCTCGAGGTTGGCGATGCGCAGAGAGTAGCCGGTGTTGGGCAGCAGGTCGCCGGACAGGTCGAGCCTGACCGAGTTCGGCGGAGAGACCAGCATCGACGCGTTCGCAATGGGCGCCGTCGTGACGCTGCCGCCCCGCTGCTGGTAGCTGAGCGTGTAGTTCGCCCGATTCGTGGCGCTCGAGGCCTTCAACGTCTCGTCGAAGGTGACCTGAATGAAGTCCAGCGTGGTCGCAACGTCGGGTTGGCCGTCGCCCGGGTTGCTGAACAGGATCCGCGGTCCGGTGCTGCGCGTGCGGAAAGAAACGGCCTGCTCTCTCGCATAGTTGCCTTCCGTGTCTCGGATGCCGTTCTCGACCACGATCACCGAGAAGGAGGTTCCCAGCGTCAACTGCACGCTGGGGATGTACTCGAAGGTGTTGGAGCTGCCCTGGAAGACCCGGATGCGCCCCCGCGAATCCTCGAGCGTGGGGAGGGGCTGGGTCCTCAGAAAGAGGATGTTCGCGGTCGTGACCGTGCTCGGGTCGACGGGCCGGTCGAAGGTCAAGGTGATGACCGTGTCCGGGCTGACCCCGGTGGCGTTGGCAATCGGCGTGGACCGCAGGACGGTCGGTCCGCTGGTCGAACGCGTCGGCGCTGTGCCCTGGGTCTTGAACCTGATGGCAGTGCCGCCGAAGTTGGAGCCGAACTGGTCCTTGACCTGGCTGCCCAGTCGATACTCGTACTCGGTGCCCTGCGTCAGAGGGAACTTCGGCTTGAACAGGATGCTCTTGCCCGAGGCATCAAAGGCGGTGTCGATCGTGCCCGCGAGTGTGATGACGGGGGTCGGGACGAGCCGATTGAGCTGGACGGAGCCGGAAAAGCCAGTGGTCAGGCTGCTCGGAGCTATCGGCACGTTGAAGACGACCAGGGGCTGGATTGTAACCGGCACGTTGATGCTGTTCGGGGCCGGCGACGAGGTGAGGATCGTCGGGACGGTCGAAGTCAGGGCGATGTTCGCGAGCAACGGCGGCTCACCGGGGTTGAGGATGACGCTGAACTGCCGGGTGACGACGTTGGCGGACGGCGGCCGGGCGGTGAGCAGCAGGCTCTGCCCGGTCGGCACCCTCTGCAGGAAGTAGTTGCCGAGGCTGTCCGCGACGGCGGTGACGATGGGGGTGCCCCTCAACGAGAGGGTCAGGGTCGTGCCGGGTGCGGCCAGTCCTTGCGAGCCGGTGACCCTTCCGAAGATGGTCCCCAAGCCCGCAGCCGCGGAGGCGCCGGACCCCGAGGTACTGCCGGTTGTACCTGTCACACCCGTTGTGGAGCCGTCGCCGAGGCCGCCTCCGCCGCCACATCCGAGGAGCAGAAAGCCCAGTGCGGCCAGACAGAACAGGAATAGGTGCAGACCCCTGCTTGCTCTTGTCATGGGTCCCGTCCTGAGGGTATGGGTCGAATTCATGCGAAACACGGTCTTTCCCCCTGATCGTTATCGGCGCGAGACGGGAATGGAAATGAGGTTGGCGGCACGGAAGGCGGCGGACAGGCGGCATGCATGCAACACGGGTGCCAGCGGGCGTGGGGTGGTTGGGGGGTTGGGTGGTGGGGTGCGCTGCGGGGCTCTGCGAGGCTGCGGGGCTGCGAGGCTGCGAGGCTGCGAGGCTGCGAGGCTGCGGGGCTGCGAGGCTGCGGGGCTGCGAGGCGCGGGGCTGCGGGGCGCGCCGGCAGCTAGGAACCGCTCGCGGAAGCGGGCGGCGCGGCTCCCTCGCCCCTCGCCCCTCGCCGCTCGCCCCCTAACACCCAACACCCCCACCCCGAGCCCCGCGGTCCCCCTTCACGCCGCCGTCGGGAGACTGACCAGGAACTCGGCGCCCTCCCCGGGCTTGCTGCGGACCCGGGTGTCGCCGCCGTGGTCCTTGATGATGCCGTAGCAAATGGCCAGCCCCAGGCCCGTCCCCTCTCCGACCTACTTCGTCGTGAAGAAGGGGTCGAAGATCCGTCCCAGGTGGGCCGGGTCGATTCCCGAGCCCGAGTCCGCGACCGAGATCATGACGCGCCGGGCCTTCGGGTCATGCCAGGCCCGGATCCGCAGGGTACCGCCCGACGGCCGCATGGCGTGCTGGGCGTTCGTCATCAGGTTGATCAGCACCTGCTGCAGGGCCCCGCGGGCAGCCCAGACGGCGGGGAGGTTGTCCGGGATCTGCACAACGGTCTCGATATGCTCGACGAGGAGCTGGTGCCGCAGGATGGCCGCGGCGCTGTCGAGGACCTCTTGCACCTCCAGCCGGACGAACTCGGGAAAGTCCTGCAGGCTGACCTCGAGCAGGTTGCGGACGATCTTGGTGGCCCTGTCGGTCTCGCCGACGATGTTGGCCAGGCTGGCCTTGAGCGTGGGATCGGAGAGCGCGTCGTCCTCGGCGATGATCTGCGAGTACAGCTTGATGTTCGATAGCGGGTTGTTGATCTCGTGCG
>JACQZL010000206.1 GCA_016213865.1 Candidatus Rifleibacteriota bacterium | reverse complement strand
GATGCCGCTTCTACCCTGCCGGCTTCTGTCATGCCTCTCCTTGTGAGGGATCTAATGCCATTGGGACAAGCCCCGCCCCTACGTTCCCGCGAGCGAAGTGTGCGAATGGTCCCCACCGGAATGGTCGGTGCCGACTGCACCAAGAGAAGCGTGATCGAAGGAGGCCCTTTGTGCCGCTCTGCGCGTCCTTCGTGCCTTCGTGGTTTGGCCTCCTCGTGCCTTCGCAGTGATGCGGTTTCCCATCTGTCTGTATGGCTCCCGGCTTCGACGTCTGTGCAGCAGCTCGGGGAGCGGTGGTATCCTGAGCCGTCCCGTGAGACGAGGAGCGTCGACATCGAACGGACCCATCGAATCCTCTACGGCATCCATCCGGTGGCCGAGGCGCTGCGAGTGCCCGGCCGCGTCCTGAGCCTCCACCTGGAGCATGACAGCCGCAACCCGGCGCTGCGCCGGCTCGAGCACGCGGCTCGCCGTGCCGGAGTCGTCGCGCAGGCGTGCGACCGCGCGCAGCTCTTTCGGCTGTGCCAGTCGCCGCATCATCAGGGCGTGGTCGCGGAGGCGGCTGCGCTGGCCAACGGCAGTCTCAAGGGGATGCTCGAGGATCGTCCCGACCAGCCCCACACGGTGCTCCTCGTCGACCGCGTCCAAGACCCGCAGAACCTGGGCAATCTCTACCGCAGCGCCGACGCAGCGGGCGTCTCGCTCGTCTTCCTTCCGGCCAAGGGGGCGGCATCGCACCAGTTGGGGTCGGTCGCGCGCGCCTCGGCCGGGGCCGTGGAGCACGTGCCGACGGTCGTCGTCGGCAACCTGAAGCGCCCCCTGGAAGAACTGACCGCCGCCGGGTTCCGGGTCTTCGGGCTCGATCCCCGGGGCGAACGGTCCGTCTGGGAGGCCGATTTCCCGCTCCGGACCGCCATCCTGGTGGGCGCCGAAGGTCCCGGGTTGGGCGCGCCGGCCCGGGCTGCGTGCCACGAAGTCCTGCGCATCCCCATGCGGGGCAAGGTCGACTCGCTGAACGTCACCAACGCGACCGCGATCGTCCTCTTCGAGGTCCAGCGCCGCCGTCCGTGAAGGCGGGCCGGCTCACTTGCTGAGCGGGCGGCGGACGACGAGCTGCGGGAAGCGGCTGTAGTCCCCCGCCCCGACGGCGAGCTCCGTCACCCCGTGCTCGGTCATGACCGCCACCGTGTGCAAGCGCTTGAACTCATCGGGTGGGAGGTCCGGGTTCTTCTTGAGGAGGTCGAGGAACACCTGCGCGTGCTTCTCGGTCTCCAGGAGGATGCGCAGCGAGCTGCAGGCCAGGAGCCGGTCGAGGAACTTGCGGATTTCGTCCGGGCGCAGCGGCTCGTAGAAGACGTTGGGATCGCTGACCGTCCGCACGAAGTCGTAGAGGATGGGCCAGGTGAGGTGCCAGGTCTTCTGGCCGTCGATGAGGCGCGTGAGGAACCGGTCGGCCGTCTGCTGGGACGTGGAGGCCCTGCTCACGGCCTGGGCGAGGATATTGGTGTCGACCATCATGGCTCGAAAGGGGCAACGTGGATGATGGCGGCCGCGCGGCCGTCGCTTCAGTCTACCTCACGAGGCCCTCGCTCAGAACCCGTCGCCGATGGTCCGGACGGGGCGAGGCGGGACGGGCCTCGCCGGCGCGGTGGCGGCGGTGGGCGCGGCCGCGGCGCTGGTTGCAGGGGCCGGGCCGGCCGACGCTGTGTCGGTGGTCGAAGCCCCTTGCGGGGCCGACGCGGCGCGGGCCCGGGAAGGCCGCGCCGGTGGCACGTGACAACCGCGCGGAGCCGTCAGCTCCTGGCGGTGGCCGGTGGCCGTGTCGACCACCACGACCGACCCCTCGCGGACGAGCACCCGGGTGCCGTCGGGTCCCGAGACGGCGACCGAGAAGCGCGTTCCCAGGACGCGCACCGCAGCGTGAGGAGTTTCGATCGCGATGGGACCGGCGGCCGTGACGTCGGCATGCCCCGCCGGCAGCACGAGGTCGTCGCGATGGCGCAACAGGAGAGTCGTCGATTCGCCCAGTTGGACGCGCGTGCCGTTGGCCAGCGCCAGTTCGCCCAACCCGCCAGCGAGTGTCCGCACGTGTGTCCCGGCCGTGAGGGCGGTCTTGGCCGCCAGGTCCTGCCACTTCCCGGGAAGGCCACCGTCGGTTTGCGCGGCGCCGTGCGGCGTGAAGAGGAACTCGGCGTGCGGTCGTCCGGGCTCGGCCGTCGTCTGAGCGACCTGCGTTGCCCCGGGTGCCGGCTGGACCTGCGAGGGGCCGTGAAAGACCGCCAACGATGCGGCCACCGCGAGCGACCCGCCCAGGAGCAGAGCGCCGAGGCGCGGCGAAAGCCACGAGAGACGGGAGGGGGCCGGTGCTCGCGCGGGCCGGCGCCTGACTGCCGAGCCGGCTTCTGACAGGACCCGGCGCATCACGGTGTCCGCGAGGCCCGGAGGCGGCTCGACCGAGACGTCGCGCCGGAGCTGGGCCACCGCGCGCTGCAGCGAGGTCAGGTCTGTGCGGCACTGCCCGCACTGCGGCAGGTGCAGGTCGAGGCGAGACCTCTCGGCTGCCTCCAGCGAGCCGTCGGCCGCCGCCTCCAGCAAGTTACGGAACGTCTCACACGCCATGGACCTTCACCTCCGAACGCGCGGGCACGTCCAGATAGTCCTGCAGCTTGCGAATGGCCCTGTGGACGCGGCTTCGAAGCGTGGTCGTCCCCATACCGGTGACGACCGCGATCTCGTCGTAGGTGAGGTCGTCGACGAACCGCATCAGCAGCATGTCCGCGTCTTCCCGGTCCAGGCGCGACAGCAACCGGAGCATCTGGTCCCGCTCGGCCAGCCGATCGGCCGGCGTGGCAGCGGCCGCGGCGAGCACCGCTTCTCGTTCGAAGCTCTTCTGCGTCTCTTGGCGCGTCCTCTGGCGCCGGAAGTGATCGAGGGCCAGGTTGAGGCCAATGCGGTAGAGCCACGTTCGGAACGACGCCTGCTTGCTGTCCCAGCTCGGCAACGCCGTGTAGGCCTTGAGAAAGGCCTCCTGGGTCAGGTCTCGGGCCAGTTCCATATCGCGGACGCGGTTGAGCACGAAGTTGAAGAGCGGTTTCTCGAACTGGCGCACGAGGGGGTCGAAATGCTCGGGATGGCCCGAGAGCACTGCCGCTACCCTTCCTTGGATGTCGTTGTCGCCAGTCATCACTCTTGTACGCGCCCCGACCGCGGCACGTTGCATTTTACTCGTGCGGGTCGGTCCGTGCCGCAGAGCCCGGCTCCTGCCGCGAGGCCCCTTTGGGCATCAGTCGGAAGATGGTGAAGGCGCCGAAGCGCGCCGCCTGCTCGAGGAACGGCCAGCGATCAGCGCCGAGAAGCCGGGAGTGCTCGTCGTCGAGGACGACCCGATCGATGCCGTTTTCGAACAGGAAAGACTCGCGCCAGGCCAGGCCGGTCTCGGGGGCGAGGAAATGCGTCTGCCGGGCTCGCTTGCCTGGCAGGTCTTGAACGAAGATGCTCCAGCCCTTGAAGACGCGGCGGCCCGCGACTCCGGGGAGGAGCTGCGAAACAGAGTCCGGCAGCGCCAGCACCACTCGGCCCGGCGGGGACTCGGCCTCGAGCCAGTCGCAGACTTTCCGCAGGTCGGGGGAGAGCACTGTTGGGAAGCGGCCCTGCGCGATGGTGACCAGATCGCGAACCACCACGTCGACGGGAGTGAAGCACGCCATGGCCGTGAGGACGGCCACCACGACGCGCCGGCCGCGAGGCTGGCCCCCTCGCCGCCCTCCCCCTCCGGGGGAGGGCATGGGTGGGGGAGGCTCGGGCTTGTCGGGAAGGACCCGGGCTGCGAGCAGCAGGGTTCCCCGCGCTGCCAGGATCGCCACGGGGACCGACAGCCCCAGCGCCAGCTTGCGCCTGAAGTAGAACCATGGGTTGGCAATCAGCAGCGGAGCGACCAGCAGCCAGGCGCACCAGAGAGGCGTATCGTCGCCGAACCGGCGACGCGATTCGGCGTCTCGCAGCTTCGGGGCCGCCATCGCGGCGAAGTAGAGAGCCAGCACCAGGGGTTGCCCGTACCCGAAGAGCAGATCCGGAGCGCGCAGCCAGTAGTCGTCCCTCTCGAACGAGGCAAACCTCGTGTAACTGACGGTGAAATGGACGACGGCCGGGCCCAGAGTTCCCGCACCGGCGGCGAGGGCGGCCCGCAGGCACGGTCCGAACCTATCGCGTTCGGCCCAAAAGAGCCAGGCCAGATAGGCCCCCGACACCGTTGCCAGGGTCAGGGAATCGTACGGATGGAAGAGCGCCAGGGCCATTGCCGTGCCGAAGGCCAGGCGCGGCCTCGCCGGTCTGGCGAGGAAGCTCGCGTACAGGCACCCGAGCAGCAGCGCCAAGGCCAGCGCCATGTGCCCGTGGAAGTAGAGAAGAAAGAAGTTGGCCGACTCGGGCTGCACGATGGCCAGACGCTCCAGATACGAGAGCTGAGATGGCCCGCGCCAGAGCGAGGGCACGTCCAGGGTCCAGAAGAACCCGCCCGAGAGCACCAGGTAGAACAGTCCGACGGTCCGCTCCTCGGCGCGCAGGACGCGCGTGGCCAGCCAGGCCAACGCGGCCAGTGCCAGCGCGGCGAAGACGACCTTTGTCAGGATGCAGTACAGCATGGGGGATGATCCGAGGAGGCCCATCAGCCAACCGAGTAGCCAGGGCAGGACGTTCAACTGCGGGTTGTCCTGGTCCTCCGCGGTGTGAAGGTTGGGGAAGGCGAAACGGCCTTCCCGGGCGGAGCGCGCCCGCTCGACATAGCTGAGGTTGTCCAGCAGATCGTGCGAGTTCGGGACGCCCAGGAAACGGTCCCCGTGCAGGACGAAGCCGGCCACCTCCGGCAGACACGCGAGCAGCAGGACGCCCGCGAGGAGAGTCACGAGCGCCGGCGACAGCCTGCGGGTCGATGCCATGCAACCTCATTATGGCAGGCGGGCCCCACGCTCTGACACGCTTGTTGCGGCGTCCGACTAGGCCGGCCCACCGGCGATGCGCTCCCATGCAGCCCGCGAGGGCTCTCGTCTCGACTGCAGTCCGGAGGCCGCGTGATAGATTGGTCCCGTGCAGAAGCCACTGCCTGAGGACCACGGCCGGGATGCCCAGGGGAACTGGGGCCCTGCTCTGGTCGTAGCCGCCCTGCTCGGGATGCAGTTGGCGCTCGCGTGGCGCCGGCACCTGGACCACGACGAGGTCTACCATCTCCACCAGGCCTGGCATGTCTGGCAGGGGCACTTGCCGTATCGGGACGTCTACGGCACGCACCATCCGGCCTTCTGGATCTTCCTCGCCCCGATCTTCTGGTTGTTCGAGCAGCCGCAGTCGATCTTGCTGGCCGCACGCACGATCGCCTGGCTGGGCTGTGTCTCGGTGATCGTCGCCACGTGGGTCCTGGCGTGCCGGCTGGCAGATCGCCGGCATGCCTGGTGGGCCGCCGTCTTGGTCGCCGGCAATCCGCTCTGGCAGCACTCCGGAATCGAAGTCCGGGCGGACATCTTCCAGAGCTTCTTCTTCGTGACTGCCATGCTCACGTTGGCCCAGGGATATGCGGACGGCTCCCCTCGCGCCTTCCGTTCGGCGGGCGTGCAGCTCGCGGCCGCGTTCGCGGTTCTCCAGAAGGCGGTCGTTTGCTATGGCGCGGTCGCCCTCGCCCTGGCCCCGAGCCGCTGGCGGCTGCTGTGGCAACGCCCCGGCCAGGTGGCGGGCGAAGCAGTCCGGTTGCTCCTGCCGCTGGGGCTGGTCATCGCCGGGTTTCACGCTGTCTACACGCTCGGCGGGTCTCCGAGCGCGTACTGGGACCTCAGCTTCCGCGCAAACCAGGGCCTGTGGAAGCCGTATCCCTTCCCCGTCGACATCTCTCGAGACTTCTTCGGGGTGGCCCCCGCCCTGCTCGTGATGCCCATTGTGGCGCTCATCCTCGTCAGAAACCCCCGTTTGCGTGACGTGGCGGTGGTGCCCGGGCTCTTCGTGGTGACCGCGCTCTTCGCTCTCAAGGCGCTCCACAAACAGTACTATCTCTCCGCCTGGCCGCTGCTGGCGATCGCCACCGCCGCCGCGTATGTGAGTCTCTCGCGGAAACTCAGCGGCGTCGTGCTGCACGTCTGGCGGGTCGTCTTTTTGGCGGGTGGCTTGGCGGTTCCGCTCTGGTACGCGTGGCAACTGTGGCCGGCCGCGCCCTTCGCCACGCATCACAGGTCGCTCGAGATGATGGAGCTGGCGCACGCGGTCTGCGGCCCGGACGATCCCATCCTGGATCCCGCCTACGAGTTCAACATCGCACACGCGGACACGGGCTACCTGTGGATGGGCCGCGAAGAGATCGAGGCCCTGGAACGGGTCCTGGGCCGGCCCGCACGCTCGGACCGCGTACGCGAGATGCTCGAGAAGCGGCCGAAGCTGGTCGCGACGGCGCAGCTATCCGAGCGGGAGCTGGCCTTCGCCAAGACCCGGTATGTGCCGACCCACATCACCGGCCTGTTCATCGCCGGAGCCGTCGTCGAGGGAGGCCCCGGCCGCAAGGCGGTCGTGGAGCTGATCGCCCCGGGCGAGTATGTCCTGGAAGGCGGCGCGCAGCTCTCGGGCCTGGAGCTGGACGGCAGGCCATGGCCGGGGCGTGGCGTCCTCGGCGCCGGCGCCCACGAGGTTCGCTGGCTCTCGCCTCCCGGGCGTCGGACCCTCCGACTGACCATGCCCGGGGATTGAGCTTGCGCATGGCTGCTCAGAACTGCGCTTCGCCGCTGATGACGACGCCCCTCGCGTCGAAGTCCGCGAACTTCTCCTGGTCGTTGAGCATCTGGTCGACCGTGTAGACTGCCCGCCAGCTCACGCGGTGGCGCCCGCCCGTCTCGGCCTCGAGGCCGAAATTGGCGATCCGCTCGACCGAGGAGAGGGCCCCTTCCGTATCGAGCATCGTGAAATCCGAGAAGGCAGTCAGTTCGGGCGAGAGCTGGTAGCTGAGCGAGGCCCCGCGGCTGCGCGTGGACTCGCCTGCGGGGGCGACGTCGAAGCCCGTTGGAAGGATGTCCAGGCGCGCCCACGACGCGCCGAAGTTGAGGCGGTTATTGACCAGCAGCCAGTAGGCGTCTGCCTGCTGGGTCCTGACCGTCTGGCTGTAGAGGCGCGGCAGGTTGCGATCGGTCTGCTCCGCCAGGCGGAGGTTGACTCCGATGTTGGTCAGCGGCTGGAGCTGGAAATCGACGTGCCGGTCCTGACTTCGGTTGAACTCCAGGGTCGGCGAGTGGAAGCGGACGGTGTCGGTGGGCGCCGGGTTGTCGCGCGACGTCTCCTTCTGGAAGTACGTGGTCGAGAACCACGGCTGAAAACGGAAGAAGACGCGGCCGAACCAGTCGTTGCTGCGCGGTTCGTCCTCGATCCGGTAAGCGGCCAGATCTTGCGGCCTCAGGAGGGCTGACCGTCCCAGACGGTCCAGGCCCGCCCGGGATAGCCTCTGTCGTGTGAGGGAGCGACGCTCGCGCCCGAGCTGCACGCTGAATCCGTCGTGGTTCGTGTAGGCCAGGAGGGCCTTGGCGTCGAGCAGGTTGTCGGTGCGCGCGGTCAGTTGCAGGTCGGTCGGCGTGTCTCTGTAGGTGGCGCGAGTATCCAGCTTGAGACCCTCGAGGTCGAAGACCTCGTAGATGAGCCCGCGGAACTCGTAGACGTCGACGGTCTCCTGGCGATCCAGGTTCTCCAGATAGGACCGCGTCCGCCGGAACGAGCCCTGGAGATCGCCGTGACCGGAAAGGAAGCTGCGTGTCGCCGAGAGCGCGAACCCTCTGGTGCCCACGTCGTTGATCGGGTCGAGCCGGTCGCGGTAGTCGAGCCACGGCAGATCCACGTCCACGTCGAGGCCGGCGGTGTGGCCGTGGGCGCGGAAACCGTAGGCCTCGGCGAGAAAGGACCTGTCCTTGTCGAATCCGATGCCCTGCAGCGAGTTGGTGTCGTACCAGAACAGCAGCGGGACCTGCCCGTACTTGCGAAGGTCCAGGTCTCCCCAGAAGCGAGTGCGTTGCGTGGGAGTGAAGACCGGGAGATTGTAAAAGACCGATTCTGTCCAGTGATGCTCGGTCCGAAAGTAGGGCAAGCTCCTCAACCCCAGGGAGAGGCCCCAGTCGGTGTCCGAGGGGCTGCGGAGGCCCAGGTCCAGGGCCGTCCAGGTCGAGAGGTTCTGGAACATGTCGAGACGCGCCAGCGAGAACGGATAGGCTTCCTGGTACCAGTCCTGGAATTCCACGAGGTTTCCAGTGCGGTCGATCCAGCCCATTGCCCTGACGCCGATCGCTCCTCCGAAGGCCTGCTCGCTGGTCTCGAGGTCGGTCGAGGGCCCCGAGAGCGGCGGGGGGGGACGGGGATCCCGCGGCGCCGGCACTCCCCAGCGGGTCGCCTGGTCGGTGGCCGCGGAGTCCCTGGCTTGGGCTCCGGGGGCGTTGCGGACCGGAGCACCTCGGACGGGCCAAGCCACGGCGAGCGCCACGAGCACCGCCAGGGCCCATCGGGGTGCTGTCCTCCCGCTGCTCGAGCTCGACTGTCCGGCTGTCCGTGTCACCTGGGCAGGAAGAACTGGTTCCGGTTCGAGCCGTGATGGTCGCGGTGGCACTGGGCGTTGTAGCAGGAGGGACCCGGGTTGTGCGCAACTCGATCGGTGTGGCAGCGCAGGCAAAGGGCGCGTCCCTGAACGACCAGCAGGTCCCGGTTGGGTGAGCCGTGAGGCAGGTGGCAGGCCGTGCACTCACACTCGGTGTCACCCGAGGCCACGTCGTGCTCGAAGAGGAACGGGCCCCGCGCCTCGGCGTGGCACTTGCCGCACAGGCCGCGGCCCTCGCGCGCCAGCAAGTCGACCCCGTGCCGGGCCGACTGCGGGTTGTGACAATCGATGCACCGGACCTTGCCCTCGCGGGTCGAGGAGAGGGCGTCGCTGCCCTCCGGCTTCACCGGGTGATGGCTTCGAAGGCGGAACTGCATCTTCTGGTCGCGGTGGCATCCCAGGCACAGGCGGTCGGGTTCCTGGGCCAGGGCTGGCTTGACCTTCGGTCGGTGCGCCGAGTGACAGGTCGTGCATGAGACGAACGCCTCCTGGTGGCCGGTGACGTGCCACTCCAGGCGGCGCACCAGCCGGCGGTCCTCGTGACACGACAGGCACAGACGGCTGACGGCGACGTGATCCAGCCTCGCCGGGTTGGTGATGACGCCGTCCCCCGCGGAGTGCGTGCTCCCCGGGCCGTGGCATCCCTCGCACCCGCGACGCTCCGGCTCGACCCCGCGGTTATTCTTGATGAGCCCGTAGAGCGAGTGGGGTTGGTCGTGTCCCTTGAGGCCGTGGCAGGAAAGGCACGCCTCGTCACCCACGTACGTGTCGTAGATCTGCTCGGGAAACACCGACTGGATCATCGGGTCGGGCCTGGCGGAAGGCTCGGCCGGCCGGACCGGAACAGGGCGACCCGTCCTGGCGGCAATCGCCGGGCCCTTGGGCGTGAGCACGATGTTGGCGTTCTTTCGCGTCGGCGCGGGGATGGTGTTCGACGGCGTCAGGGCGGTCTTCGGCAGGATGGGCATCGGTGGTGGCCTGCGACGGGGCACGGTCCTGGGAAGCTGCCGAAGGACGCCAGCCTGCGCCGAGCGGGCGATCTCGCTCCCGAACCCGTACCGCTCGATCTCCTCCTGCGACACGCCGAAGAGAACGCTGCCCAGTCCGACCAGACCCAGGGCCGCCATGAGGAGTGCCTCGCGAGGGCCCACGTGGACACTGCCCCGCCGCGAGCGGGCAGCCCCCACCCCTGCCCTCCCCCGGAAGGGGAGGGTGGAAAGGGGATCAGTCCCGGCCTGCGGCTGACGGTGGCTGAAGGCCGGGACTTGCGCCTCCTGCCCCGCGGCCTGCAGCCCGCAGCTTGCAGTCTCGACGAGCGGGGTCACCCGAGCCGGGTCCATGTCACCGCGTCTCCTTTCCGGGCTGCTGTGGCCCTTCCCAGATGGGGCCGTCGGGAGCCGGCACCACGGTCAGGCCCGCGACGAGGCGCGCGGTCCCGTAGTCGGGGTTGAGCAGCGTGACGTCGAGCTCCCCGGCGGGGAGGTCGACTCCGAGGTAGAGCGTGGCCCGAGTGGTCGAGACGAAGTCGACGCGGTCGACCTGCGTGCGCACGAACTCGCTGTCCTGTTGGGCGGTCTTGCCGACGAAGGCGCAGATTCCGGGCAGGAAGCCCGTACCGCTGGCGATGACCGTCGCGGCCACGCCTCGCGTCACTACTTTCGGCTGCATGGCTACGAGGCGGGGGATCGACTGCGGACGCACCGCCGGCCCGACCGGCGTGTCCAGGTTTGCGCAGCCCGAGACGGCCATCAGGAAGAGGAGTGCCACGGCCGTCAACAGTGCGGGGCAGGAGTTGGTTCGAGGCATCGACTGGAGAGAAAGGGAGCACCGGAGGCAAAGCGTCTCCGGCCTCTTCTCGATCTATCGACAGAATGAGCCCCGGGCTGGCGTTTTCCGTACGATCCATCGCCCATGGCGGTAACCTGGCTGTTGTAGACTGCCCTCGATGCTGCGCGCCGCCCGCGTCCTGCTGGTCCCGTCCGTGCCGGTGCTGGTCTTCCTGGCCTGCTTCTTCGTCGTCCTGTCGACGGGGCCGACTTGGCTTTTCGGGGATGGCGACCTGGGATGGCACATCCAGACGGGTAAGCTGATTGAGCAGACGGGACGCATCCCGACCTGTGACGTTCACTCGTGGACGGCGCCCGGGGTCCCCTGGGTCGACATCGAGTGGCTCTCGAACTACCTTTACTGGAAGACGCTCCAGCACCTGGGGTTTCTCGGAATGTTGGCCCTCGAGGCGGCCATCATCGCGGCGGCGTTTGCCATCCTGAGCCACCTGATGCTGGCCGAAGGGTGCGACCTGCTGGTCACCCTGGGAGTCAGCTTCTGGGCGTTCTGGCTCTCATCGCTCCACTGGTTCGTGAGGCCCCACCTCCGGACCTGGTTCTTCATCGCGCTCTGGAGCGCGCTCCTGTATGCCTACTTGCGGACGCGCACCCGGTGGGTCTGGCTGGTGCCGGCGACGGCGGTCCTCTGGGTCACGCTCCACGGCGGCTGGCCGACGGGCTGCATCACGCTGGCGTTGTTCGCGGTGGGCGACGTGCTGGGCGGACCCGGTGGGTGGACTGCCAGGAACGTGAAAGGCTGGCTGGCGATTGGCCTCGTCACACTCGCGGCCACGTTCCTCAACCCGTATGGTTGGGCCATCCACGAGGACGTGGTCAACATGGTGAATGCCAAGCCGGTCCTCGATATCACCCAGGAGTGGAAATCGCCTGACTTCAGGGGGGGGCCAAAGCCGTTCCGGACGTTCTTCCTCGTGACGCTTCTGGCAATGGCCTTTCTCCCGGCGCCGAGGCGTGCGGTGGGCTGGGGGTTCTTGCTGTGGTCGACTTACATGATGATGGAGTCGGTCCGGCACATCCCCATCTTCCTGGTCTGGATGGCGCCGCTGACCGCTCTGGGTCTGACAGGATTGCTGAGGCGGCTAGCCGAGCACTCACTCTCCGAGCCCGGGACCGTCCTGGCTCGCCCGCCGGCCGCGCTGGACCCGCCGCCGCCCCGATGGAGGGGGGTGACTGGGCTGCTCTTGCCGGTGCTGGCGCTGGTACTGGCCGTGAGGGGCGTCTTCCCACCGGCGCTGCACAGCATGCCGGCCGGATTCCCGGCGGACAGGTTCCCGACCGCCGCCGTGGAGTACCTGAAAGCCAAGCCGATTGCGGGCAATCTCCTCAATGATTACACCTGGGGGGGGTACCTGACCTGGGCGTTGCCCGACGTCCGCATCTTCATCGATGGGCGCAACGTCATGTACGGCGCGAAGCTGTCCCACGATTGGCTGACCCTGGCGACCCTGGCTCCCGGTTGGAAGGACCTCGTGGCCAGCTACGGCATCGTCTGGACGCTCTTCCCGACGGATGCGCCTCTCACGCAAGCGCTGCGCGAACTGGGCTGGCAGGTCCGCTACAGCGATTCCACGGCCACCGTGCTGGTGCGGCCGGGGGCGTGACCCGCCGTCACGCGGGCTCCTCGGGGTTCCGTTCGACCCGGGCAGCGGACCGCGAGGCACCGCCTCGAACCGAAGCGCAAGTGCCATCCTCAAACCCAATGCGCTCTTCGACCAGATAGAGCGGCCGCCGCTTGACCTCGTCGTAGATGCGGCCGATGTACTCGCCGATCACGCCCAGGAAGATGAGCTGGACGCCGCCCAGGAAAGTGATCGCCACGACGATGCTGGCCCAGCCCTGAACCGAACGGTCGGTGAAGAGCTTGAGCCAGACAGCCCACGTCAGGAGCGCGAAAGAAAGCAGTGAGACCACGATGCCCAGATAGGATGCGAGCTGCAGGGGGAAGATGCTGAAGCTGGTGAGACCGTCGAAAGCGAAGGCCAGCATCTTGCGATACGGGTAGTGCGTGTCGCCGGCCGCGCGGGCCGCCCGCTCATACTGGACCGTCGTCTGACGAAAGCCGATCCAGCTCGCCAGGCCGCGGACGAAACGGTGGCGTTCGGGCAGTTGGAGCAGAGCGTCGACGGCGCGGCGACTCAGCAGGCGAAAGTCCCCCGCGTCGGCGGGGATGTCCAGGCGCGTGATGGCCCTGAGCAGGCGATAGAAGACGGCTGCCGTCGCCAGTTTCATGGCGTTCTCGCCGTGTCGGGCGGTCCGTACCCCACCGATCACGTCGAACCCACGGTGGTACAGCTCCAACATCTGGAGGAGAACCTCCGGCGGGTCCTGCAAGTCGGCGTCGAGGATCGCGACGGCTTGGCCCGTAGCCGCCTCCAGCCCGGCCGTGACGGCCAGTTGGTGGCCGAAGTTGCGAGAGAAGCCCACCACCTTGAATCGCGGGTCGCGACCGTTCAGCTCGCGCAGGAGCGTCCTGGAAGAATCGCGACTGCCGTCATCGACCAAGATGACCTCGAAGTCGATCCTGGCCCCGTCCAGCACCGATCGGAGCCGTTCTTCGAGCTTGGGGAGCACGGCCTCCTCGTTGAAGACCGGGACGACGACTGACAGCGTTGGATTCGGCATGCGACTGATGGTGGTTGGTTTTACCACGTCGGCCGCGTCCGCGAAAAGTGGAGACCGCCCGTCGGGGTGCATGTCTCGCAGGTGGTCCCACGCCCGCTGGGAATGCCCTGGCTTGACTCTTCGACACAGAGACACGGAGCCACAGAGAATGAGAGACCGTGAGTGGCGACGTCTATCGGATGACAAGACGAGGGACACTCGAGGAGTCGCGGCGCCTGCGAGCGAGGCAGAGAAAGACCCCTCTGTGCCTCTGTG
>JACQZL010000047.1 GCA_016213865.1 Candidatus Rifleibacteriota bacterium | reverse complement strand
GGACGGCCACCGAGCCTGGCTAGTAGAGCGATTCCGACGTGACATGCCACCGTTGACCTTGGTGGTGGCGGGTCTCCAGACCCGCCGGGGTTGCCGACCGCCAGGCGGGCCTGGAGACCCGCCACCACCCTCCAACACGGCATGAAGCATGACCGTGCATCGTAAGGTCACTTTGGAACCGCTCTACTAGTTGATCGTGTTCGAGTTCAGCTCTTTCTGCTGCTCGGTCAGATCGATCAACCACTTCTGCTCGTTGGTGTCGGCAACGAGGTCCGGTACCTGCTCGAACCACTCGGAGGCTTCGCGCTGGCGTCCCAGCCGGCGGTTCAACTCTCCGATCAGATACGTGATGACCGGGATCTCGTCGCTTCCCACCTGGCCGTCTTCCCGGAGCGCCCGTTCGAGGAGCGCGACCGCGTCTTCCTGGAACCGTCGCTCCCCGTTGTAGTCGCGACAAGCTCGGCACCACCAGGAACCGCGCAGATGGACCGTGGCCAGGAAGTAGGTCTTGCGGTTCAACACTCGATAGCATCGGATGGCCTGACGGTACTTCTCGGCCCCGCAATCGGGCGCGAGACCGGTGGCTGGCACTCTCGCACCCAGCGCAAGCCGAAGATGATCGCGGTCGTGATCCGAAAGCGTTGTGTGGAAGTCCTTCTGGTAAACCGCGAACTGGCAACTGGGACACAGCACGATGTAGCTGGCGAGGATCTCGGGCTCCAACGACTTGGGGCAGAAGTCCGCATCCTGCCCGCCTTCCGGCTCGGGTCGCGACACGGTTACGTAGGTGAACACGTGACGGCATACCGGGCACGAGACCTCGGTCCAGGTCTTCCTCAGCCCGGTCATCTCGGCCCCGGCGGCTCGCGATCGGCCGCTTCCAAAGCGGCGAGCAGCGTCTCCAACTCTTCGGAAAGTACCGTCCTCATGTCCAGGCATAGCCGATCCTCGCGGATTCGTCCCAACACAGGCCGTGCGCCGCGGCGCAGCAAGGAGGCCAGCTCGTCGGGGGTGCGTCGTTCATCGAATATCTCTACTACAACCGTGGGCAGTTTGTCAGTTGGACAGGCTCCCCCGCCGACCGCCGCGCTGTCGTCCCGGACCGCGAGTGAGAGCCGGCTCCGCCTGGCTTCGTCGACCAGCCGGACGGCCATCCGCCGAAGCTCCTCGATCGGCCTTGCCAGCAGGCCGTGCAGCGGGATCCTCCGCTGCGGGCCAGCCGGATCGAGGTAGGTGGCCAGCGTGCGCTCCAGCAGAGCCAAGGTCAGCTTGTCGACTCTCAGGGCTCGCAGCAGGTGGTTCGAGAGCAGCTCGTCGATCAGAGCCCTTCGGCCGACGATGAGCCCTGCCTGCGGGCCTCCCAGCAGCTTGTCCCCAGAGAACGACACCAGCGGAAGACCCGCCACCACAGCCTGCTGGACCGTTGGCTCCGGGGTCAGGCCGTACTTGCCCAGCTCGACCAGGCTGCCGCTGCCCAGATCCTCGTAGACCGGCACCCCCGATTCAGCCGCGAGTCCCAGCAGGTCTCGCGCCTCGACCGCCTTGGTGAAGCCGACGACCCGGTAGTTGCTGGTGTGGACCTTCATCAGCAAGCCGGTACGCGGGCTCAGCGCCTTGCGGTAGTCGGCCAGGTGGGTCCGATTGGTGGTCCCGACCTCGACCAGCGTGGCCCCGCTCGACCGGATGATCTCCGGCAGGCGGAAGGAGCCTCCGATCTCGATCATCTCTCCTCGAGAGAGCACCACCTCGCGCCCTCGCGCGAAGGTGTTCAGGACCAGCAAGACCGCGGCGGCGTTGTTGTTCACGACGACCGAGGACTCGCACCCCGTCAGCGCGGTCAGCAGGCGCTGGACCGACTCGTAACGGTTCCCGCGCTCGCCGGTCCGCAGGTCCAACTCGACCGAGACGCTCCCCGCCGCCTCGGCCACAGCTTCGGAGACGACCTCCGGGGCCAGGACCGCACGGCCCAGGTTCGTGTGCAGCAACACCCCGGTGGCATTGACGACCCGGCGCAGCCCGCCGAAGCGTAGCTGGCGGCATCGCGCGGCCACGCCGGCAGCGAGAGAGTCGACGTCGCAGCCGCTGCCACCCAGGCGCAGACCTGCACGCGCCTCGTCCACGACGGCCCTCGCCGTGGCCACGATCCACTCCAGTCCCAACCACGCCGACACCTCGGCCAGGATCGGATGCGCCACCAGCCGATCGACTGAGGGAAGCGACCGGAGCGACGAGAGCCCCTCCCGCGGGCAGCCAGATCCCTCGCTCCCGGAGACTCGAACGGTCTTTTGGCTCCGTCTTGTCATGTTCCTCCCGGCGGCGAGGCGGCGCATCCCCCCTGTCAGGCCGCCCACGCCAACCGGGCCGGACCCGAAGGCCCGGCCCAGTCGATTGCGGTCTCTAGAGGTCTCAGCAGCGCGTGCCGGCTTCGACGTCGAACCGGTGCTCCAGCGCCTCCGGAGGCAAGGTCAGGCCGTCGCCCGACTTGAGGTTGGCGGCGTGCTTCAGGTCGGCGACCTTGTCCTGGCGCTCCCACGTCAAGTCCAGGTCGCTGCGGCCGAAGTGGCCGTAGGCAGCCGTCTGCTGGTAGATGGGGCGGCGCAGGTCCAGCCGCCGGATGATCGCGGCCGGGCGGAAGTCGAAGACCTCGCGCACGAGCTTGCTGATCTTGTCGTCGTCGATGATCCCGGTGCCGAAGGTGTCGACCATCACGGAAACAGGGTGCGCGACGCCGATGGCGTAGGCCAACTGGATCTCGACCTTCTCGCACAGGCCCGCGGCCACCAGGTTCTTGGCCGCGTGGCGCGCGGCGTAGGCGGCCGACCGGTCGACCTTGGTGCAGTCCTTGCCGCTGAAGGCCCCGCCGCCGTGGCGGGCCCAGCCGCCGTAGGTGTCGACGATGATCTTGCGCCCCGTCAGGCCGGCGTCTCCTTGAGGACCGCCGACCACGAACCGCCCCGTCGGGTTGACGTAGAACTTGCTCTTGTCGTCGAGGTAGCGGGCAGGGACGATCTTGCGGATGACCTCGTCGATGATCTCCTGTCGCAGGACGTCGTACTTCACGTCCGCGTCATGCTGGGTCGAGATGACCGCGGCGTCGACCCGGTAAGGCTTGCCGTTGCGGTACTCGACCGTCACCTGGCTCTTGCCGTCGGGCCGCAGGTAGCGCAGGTCCTCGCGCTTTCGCAGGATCGCCAGCCGCCGGCAGAGCGCGTGGGCCAGCGTGATCGGCAGGGGCATCAGCTCGGGCGTCTCGTTGCAGGCGTAGCCGAACATCATGCCCTGGTCGCCGGCGCCGATGAGATCGGCCTCGTCCGCGACTTCCTTGTCGTTGCGGATTTCGAGCGCCTTGTTCACGCCCTGGGCGATGTCGGGCGACTGCTCGTCCAGGCTGACCAGCACCGAGCAGGTCTTGCAATCGAAGCCGTAGACCGCATCGGTATACCCGATGTCTTGAATCGTCTTACGGATGACCTTCGGGAGGTCGACATAGGTCCGCGTGGTGATCTCACCGAAGACCAGGGCCAGACCGGTTGCCAGCGACGTTTCGCAGGCCACGCGACCCATCGGGTCGGATGCCATGATCGCGTCGAGGACCGCGTCCGAGATCTGGTCCGCCATCTTGTCGGGGTGCCCCTCGGTGACGGACTCGGACGTGAACAAGAAGTTCTTCTTGGTACTCATTTGCCTTCCTTCTGGGCATCGGACCGCGCCGTCTCCACTTCGGGCGGCGCCGCCGGCCCTCGTTACTTGGTGCCGAAAAGCCGGTCGCCAGCGTCGCCCAGCCCCGGCAGAATGTACCCGTGTTCGTTGAGCCGCTCGTCGACGGCGGCCGCATAGACCTCGACGTCAGGGTGGGCCTTCGTCAGCACCTCGACGCCCTCGGGAGCGGCCAGAATGCAGTTGAACTTGATGCGCCCGGCGCCCTTCGACTTGATGAGCGTGATGGCGTCGACGGCCGAGCCTCCGGTCGCCAGCATCGGGTCGACGACGATCAGCGTGCGCTTGTCGCTGTCCTTGGGGAGCTTGCAAAAGTACTGGTGAGGCTCCAGGGTGTCGGGGTCTCGCCAGATGCCAATGTGCCCGACCGGGGCCATCGGGACGATCTGCAGGATGCCATGAATCATGCCCAGCCCCGCCCTCAGGATCGGGACCACGCCCAGCGCCAGCCCGTCGACGTACTGCCCCTGGGCGTCCACCCCGAGAGGCGTGCGAACGGAGGTCGCCCTCAGGGGCACATCGCGCGTGATCTCGTAGGCCATGAGCCCGCTCAGCTCTTCCATTGCCTCGCGGAAGAGCTTCACGTCTGTCCGAGCGTCACGCAACAACGTCAGTTTGTGCTGGATCAACGGGTGATCCAGGACCGTTACTTTGCTCAACGTGAACTCCTGCGGGCCACGCGCCGCGCGGGCCGCGTCCCGCCTTCGTCGATCTTGCAGAGGCGCCGTTCGTGGCGGCCGCCCTCGAACTCGGTGTCCAGCCACTCGGCCAAGATCCGTCTTGCCGTCGGCTTGCCGGTGGACCTTCCCGCCAGGACCAGCAGGTTGGAGTCGTTGTGGCGGCGGACCATCGCCGCCTGCTCCGGAGTCCAGCAGAGCGTCGCACGAACGTGCGGGTACCGGTTGGCGGCAATGACCATCCCCTGCCCGCTTCCGCAGACCAGAAGGCCCGCGTTGAATCGGCCCCCGACCATCCCCACGGCGACCGCCGCGGCATAGTCCGGGTAGTCGACAGGGTCGGCCGTGGCCGGTCCGAGATCCTCGAACTGGACCCCCTCCTGAACGAGGACCCGGCAGAGATACTGCTTCATCTCGTAACCGGCGTGATCCGACGCGACGGCAAGTCGCAGCGTTCTTCGGCCCTGCGGGCGGGCTCGAAATCCTTTGCTGGTCACGATCTTGGGCATCCTCTGGGGGCGAGCCAAAACGATATCACGCGGAACTCGCCGAAGCAAGCGGCATGCCGGAATGGGGTGCAGGTCCCGTAGGTGGCCCCCCCCGGTTGCAGGAGAAACACAGAGACGCAGAGACACAGAGGCACAGAGGGATCTTCCTCTGCCTCGCTCGCAGGCGCCGCGACTCCTCGAGTGTCCCTCGTCTTGTCATCCGATAGACATCGCCACTCACGGTCTCTCATTCTCTGTGGCTCTGTGGCTCCGTGTCGAAGAGTCAGGCCAGCGCAGTCCCAGCGGGCGTGGGACCACCTGCGAGACATGCACCCCGCCGGAACGGGCAGGGCGCGCGGCCCACGGGTGGAGGTCTCTCTGGCAAGAACGGGCCTCAGCGGGCCGCGGCGGAATCTTGGCTGCGAGGCTCGAGCTTGGCCAGGTACTTCAGCACTTGCTCTCTCAACGGATGCGAGGCCGCGAGCTGGGCCTCGAGGACCCGGAAGTGTTCCAGCGCCCGCTCGGGACGGTTGGTCCTGTAGTAGATGAGGCCGATCTTGAACCGGGCCGTCGGGTCGTTGCCGCTCAGCGATTGAAGCCGCTGGAACTGCTCGAGGGCTTCCTGGAACCGGCCCTGCCGGTAGAGGAGGTTTCCCAGATAGTCGTAAGAATCTCCCAGCTCGGGGTACTGCCGCTGGATGAACCGATACTGCTCGGCCGCTCCGTCGAGGTCTTCCTGCTTCTCGCACAGCTCGGCCAGGGCATAGCGTGCCGCCAGGTTGCGAGGCTCGGTCCGGACCAGCTTCTGGAAGACGTCCTTGGCCTTGTCCAGCTTGTCTTGCCCCATGTAGAGCTGTCCCAGCTCGCTCATCGCCGCGGTGTCGCCGGGGCGCGCGGCCAAGGCCGCCTCCAGCAAGCGCGCGGCCCCGATCGGGTCCTTGCGCTGTTTGAGGATCAGCCCCTTCTGGTAGAGCGAGCGCGCATGATCGGGTTTGACGGCAAGGACCTTCTCGTAGAACCGGAGGGCCCGTTCGAGCTCTCCCGCCTGATACGCGACCTCCGCGTCCCGGAGCAGGTCGGCGTAGCGGTCGACCGAAACCTCTGCCGCCGGCGGCACCGGCACCGAAACATCCGGGCCGCCCGCGGCCGGGGCCCCGGACGGCGGTCGGTGCCGATAGAGCTCGGCACCCACGTCGACAGGCGGCCGGGTCGCACCACGACCTTCCGGTTCCTCACGTGGTGCCAGCGGCTCCGGGGCGGCGGGTGGCTCGACAGTCGACTGGGCCTTCACGATGGACTTGGCCCTCGCGTTGTCCGGCTGCACCCGCAAGAGGGCCCGGGCCGTCTGCAGCGCCTGGTCGGTGTTGCCCGTACAGTCGGCCAGTTGCATCGCCTCGGCCAGCAGGCGAGGATCGTTCGGATGAACGGCCAGGGCCCGCTCTATTGCCCGGAAGGCGACCGCGGCCCCCTGCTCGGCTTCGACAGCCTGGGCGTGCAACAGGGCCGCGTCGACGTCGCCGGGATGCCCCTTCAGGAAGCGCTCCGCGTGGACGATCGCCTCTGCCCGGCGGCCAACCTGGAACTCGGCCCTCGCCAGCTCGAGATAGGCTTCGAGGGCAGGCTCGGGAGTGGCGACGTAGGCAGCCAGGAACTTGCGGGCCCGCTCCCATTCTCCGCGACTGGAGGCCGTTCGGGCCAGGAGTCGCCAGCTCTGCGAGTCGGCCGCTACCGGGGCGAGCAGCCGTTCGGCGTCGGCCGGGTCGCCCTTGCGTAACGCGGAATCGGCACGAGCCAGGGGCGAGCCCTGGGCCGGCTGCGGCTCCTGGCGCATCTGCTTCGAGAGAGCCACGGCCTGCAACAGCATCTCGCTGGCGCGGGCGTCGTCCCCGCGGGCACTGGCGACGCGGCCCAGGTCGACCAGCGCCTGGTACCGAATGCGAGGCGGCGCCTCGAGCGCGAGGACAGCCTCGAAGTCTCGCTGGGCTCCGGTCAAGTCCCCGGTATCGAACCTGAGCTCGCCAGTCTTGAGGCGAGTCTGAGGGTCCGTCGGGGCGGCGGGAGGCACAGCCAGGGCGACGGGCCGGGGTGCCGGCTCGAGCCTGGCCTGCGCGGGCGGGACCTGGTCCCGACGGCCCAAGTAGAAAGCGCCGAGACCGATGAGTGCCGCCGAGTAGAGGACCACGCCGGTCCCGAGAAAGACGAGCTTGCGTGAGAGCCCCCGATGGACCGAGAGGCCCGCCCGGTCGATCGTGACGTGCCGGTGGACCATCGCTTCGTCTTCCTCGTCGAGGAGCGGGAAGGTCCGCTCGTAGATGAACCGGCAGAACTCGGCCATCCGGTAGGCATCCAGGATGTTGTACGCCCAGAGGGCGACGCCGGCCGCGGCCAGCAGCCACATCGAGGCCCCGTAGACCTCCGGCGACGTCAACGCCGACAGCGTCTGGCTGACGTAGAGACCGTACGCGTGGTCCCACAGGTAGAGGAAGACGGCCAGCTCGCCGCCGAAGAAAACGAAGGCTCGCTTGTACTGGGCGTTGAAGAGCTGCCCAAGGCCCATCACCAGCCCGGAGAGCACGGCTGCCACGCGCGGGTCGCGCAGCAGGTAGCGAGTGGTCTCCTGCTGGACCAGTTGGTCGAGGTCTTCTTGCTCGAGCGGGGCGGCTTCGGGAAACATCGCGGGTCAGATCAGGTCAGCGAAGACCTCGTTGGATAGGATGAGCCCGTTTCGGGTCAGCGCGTAGCCGGCGCCGACCCTCCGCAGCAGGCCACCCGAGACGTGGCGCTCCAGACTGCGGCGCAGTTCGGCCGTCTCCTCGGCCGGGAGGTCGGCCGGCAGGGCCCCAACGCCGTCCAGCAGGCGCAGCCGCAGCCACAGGGCCTCGCGTGCGCGGGCCGACGGCGAGAGGGCGTCGAGCTCGACCGGGCCCCCGTCGAGGGCCGTGGCATAGCCCGTCAGGGACGCCGGGTGGGTGCGCCGTACCGCCCCGTCGAAGCTGGAGGCGGCGGTCCCCAGGCCGACGTACGCCTGGCCAGTCCAGTACTTGAGGTTGTGCCGGCAACGGCGGCCTGGCCGAGCGAAGTTCGAGATCTCGTAGTGCTCGAAGCCGGCGGACTCCAGCCGGTCCTTGACCTGGAAGTACAAGTCGGCCTGCAGGTCGGGCTCGGGAGCGGCCATCTCTGAACGCCCCCAGACGCTGCCGTCCTCGTGCTGGTAGAGGTAGACGGACAAGTGATCGGGCGAGAGCTCCAGGGCCGCCTCCAGAGAGCGAGCGAGGCGCCCGCTGTCGTTGCCCGGAAAGCCGCAGAGGAGATCGAGGTTGAGGTTGTCGAAACCGGCGGCGCGGGCGGCGGCGACGGCCCTGCGAACCTCGGCGGAACGATGGATGCGGCCCAGTGCGGCAAGCTCGGCATCGTCGAAGGACTGGACGCCCAGACTGATGCGGTTCGCGCCCAGGCGAGCCAGGAGTCGCGCTTTCGGTTCCTCGAGCGACTCCGGATTCGCTTCGATCGTCACCTCGGCGCCGGCTGACCGTGGGAAGCGGTCCAGGACCTCGCGGAAGAGGCGTTCGAGCTGGGCCTCGCTCAGACAGGTGGGCGTGCCTCCGCCGACGAAGACCGTTTCGGCCACGCGACCGGGAGACTCGCGCGAGGCTTCTCTTGCCAGGAGGTCCAGATACCACTCCGCCTCGGCCCGGGTGCCCGGAGCCGAGGCGAAGTCGCAGTAGTGGCACTTGCTGCGGCAGAAAGGGATGTGGACGTAGAGCCCGATCGGGAGGCTCATCTCGACCCCGTCCGCCCACGGTAGGCCACCATCTCGATCTCCACCGAGACGTCCTTGGGCAGACGGCTGACCTCGACGGTCGAACGCGCGGGAGGACACTCCCCGAACGACTTCGCGTATACGGCGTTGACCCGCGCGAAGTCCCCCATGTCCTTCAAGAAGAGGGTCGTCTTGACGACGTCACCGAAGCCGAGCCCCGCCCCGGCCAGCACCGCCTGGTGATTGGCCATGATGCGCTCGGTCTGTTGCTCGACGGTCCCCGTCACGAGCTGGCCCGTGGCCGGGTCGAGCGGGATCTGCCCCGAGAGGAACACGAAATCACCGGCGACGACGGCTTGCGAGTAAGGGCCGACGGGCGCAGGAGCAGCCTGGGTTCGGATCGCCTGGATACTATCCGCTGCCATGAGACAATCCTCCTGAAACTATCACGGATTATCGGACCAATCAAGCAAAACGAGCCGGATTACCCCACATTTTTGTCGTCCGGGTCAGGTGCGCGGAGCGTCCTGGATGACCAGTTCGACGGAAAGGTCCCGTGCTCGGTCGCGTGCCAGCGGGGTCACGATGGTCTTCTTGGCCAGCGTGATGTACCCCTTGCCCGCCCGGTGCGCGAGGAGGACGTCCCACTCGGTGAGGACCCGGCCGGTGTGCGTCACGCCCTGCCGCGGAGGCTCTGCCTGGGAGGGCGCTGGCGCCGACGCCTGAAGCTGCCCCGCGGCCAAAAGGCGGGCCACTACCCGGCGAACGATCTCTTCGATGAGTTTCTCGTCGACCATCGGACCGGCGTGAGTATAGCGGCCCTCTGCCCCGGCAATCAAGGAGCGCAATCGCTCGGGGGCATGCTCTGCTCGTGGGTAGTTTTCCGAGTGAGGCCGGAACAAGTAGCCGGTGGCCGGTAGCCGGTAGCGAGGGCTCGTTGCAGGGCTCCAGATGGGCTGCTGGTGGGTTCGCAGGGGACGCCGAACGAGCCCGCAGATGGGACCACGCGAGCACGAGACTGCCGCTGGATGAGGATCCCCTTGCCAACCGTCCGCAGCCTGCCGGCGATCCGGCATCACCGGCTACTGGCTACTGGCTACTGGCAACCGGTTGCCTGTCACCGATTCCGGCT
>JACQZL010000205.1 GCA_016213865.1 Candidatus Rifleibacteriota bacterium | reverse complement strand
GCCGAGGTGGTCTCGCGGATGGAGCTGGACCTGGCCCGGTCCCTGGGGGTCCCTTTCGAGAACGTCATCTTCAATGGGCCGCACAAGCCGCCCGATGCCCTGGAACCGGTCCTCGCCGCCGGCGGGACGGTGAACATCGACCACACCGACGAGATCGGCGATCTGGAACGGGTCGCCGAGATGCTGGGTCGTCCCGTCAAGGTGGGCCTCCGGCTCAACCTCGACGCGGGCATCTATCCCCAGTGGACTCGCTTCGGCTTCAACCTCGAAAACGGCCAGGCACTCGACGCCGTCAAGCGACTCTCCAAGAGCAGGAGGCTGGTCCTGTCAGGCCTGCACTGTCATCTGGGGACCTTCATCTCGGACCCCAGAGCCTACGGGCGGCAGGTCGAGAAGATGGTCCGCTTCGGTCTGGAGCTGGAAGCGAGCTTCGGTCTCCACATGGAGTTCTACGACGTGGGGGGTGGCTTCGCCTCGCGCAACCAGCTCAAGGGGACGTATCTCCCTCCCGACGTCGCGGTCCCTCCCATCGACGAGTATGCCGAGCAGATCACGGACGCTCTCTGGCGGAACCTGCCGCCCGGCTCCTTCCCCAAGCTGATCGTCGAGTCCGGACGCGCGCTGGTCGACGAAGCCGGCTCGCTCATCACCACCGTCTGGGCGGTCAAGCGCCTGGCCGACGGCACGCGCGCCTACGTCGCCGATGCCGGGGTGAACCTCCTCTTCACGTCGTTCTGGTACAGGTTCGCCGTGGCCCTGGACCGACCGGCGGCCGGCCCCAACGAGCCGTGCGTCATCTACGGTCCGCTCTGCATGAACATCGACGTCCTTCACGACCTGGCCATGCTGCCGCCCCTCTCCCGCGGGACGCGCCTCATTTTCTCTCCGGTGGGGGCCTACAACACCACCCAGTGGCTGCAGTTTATCGAGTATCGGCCCCGCGTCGTGCTCATCGGCGAGGACGGGTCCGTCGATGTCATAAGGGAGTCGGAGTCCCTCGAGGATGTCTTCCGGCAAGATCGGTTGCCATCCAGACTGGCCCCCAGGGCCACGGCGTCGCCCCCGGCCAGGACGGTCTCGAAACGCGCGGAGCACCTGGCCCGGGCTTCCACCAAGCGAGAGTGAGGGCCCGAGCGCGAGGCCTTTCGAACGACGACCGCCCACTTGCGAGCCATTCTCCAGAGCTACGCCGAGATCCTGTTTCTGCAGGGGACATGGGTCGGCGCGGTGCTCTTCGCGATCCTGCTGGTCAAGCCGGGCACTGCCGCGGCCGGCGTCCTCTCGGTGCTGGCCGCCTACCTGTTCGCGCGGTTCATCGGGATGGGACGCGAGTTCCTGCAGACCGGCTACTACACCTACAACGCTCTCCTGGTCGGGCTGTCGGTGGGCTACCTGTTCGAGGTCGACTTGCTGCCGGCCTTCCTGGCCCTCACGCTCGGCGTCTTGAGCCTGGTGCTGACCGTGGGCCTGGCCAGCGCCTTCTCGCGGTTCCTGGTCTTGCCCGTCCTGAGCGTGCCCTTCCTCCTGGTCAGCTCGCTCCTCTACCTGGCGTCCTGGCGGTACTCGGGCCTGCTGGTCGCCGCGAGGCACGGCCAGACGTTGACCCTGCCCGGCTTGCCCGCGTGGGCTGACGGCTTCCTGCGGTCCTTCGGGGCCATCTTCTTTGCCCCGGACCTGGCCATCGGCCTGGTCGCCGGGTTGCTGGTCCTGGTGCGCTCGAGGATCCTCTTTGCCCTCGCGCTGGGCGGCTACGCCTGGGGGACCTGGGTCCGCGCGGGGATGCTCGGCTCTTATCCCCAGGCCTACGCAGACGTCTACAGCCTCAACTTCATCCTCATCGCGATGGCCCTCGGCGGCGTCTTCCTCGTCCCTTCGGCCGGCAGCTTCTTCGTAGCGGCCGTCGGGGTCGCCGTCTCCACGGTCCTCCTGGACGCGACCAGTGTCTTCTGGGCCAGCTACGGCGTCCCCGCGTTCACGCTGCCCTTCAACGCGGTCTGCCTGACTTTCCTCTATGCGATGGGCCTGGCCGGGAGCCCTCTGATCGCACGCTACGTCAAGGCCACTCCCGAGGAGACGCTGGACCACCACTTGTCCGTCCGGATGCGACATCCCGGGTCCGAGCGCACGCTCTTCCTCCCTTTTGCAGGCCGCTGGAAGGTCTGGCAGGCCTTCGACGGGGCCTGGACCCACAAGGGCCTGTGGCGTCACGCGTATGACTTCGTGGTGGTCGACGATCAGGGGCGGACCGAAAGGGACGAGGGGACGCGACTCGAGGACTACTTCGCCTACAAGAAGCCGGTCCTCTCGCCCGTGCGCGGACGGGTCGTGCGGGTCGTCGACGGGCTCCCGGACAATCCGATAGGTCAGGTGGACCGCGACCGGAGCTGGGGCAACGTCGTCATCATCTGCGACCCGCGCGGTTTCCACGTGGAGTTGTCCCACCTGGCCCAGAGGAGCGCCGCCGTCAAGGAGGGCGATTGGGTGGAGCGGGGCGCGCGACTGGGCCTGTGCGGCAACTCCGGGCTCTCTCCCCAGCCGCACATCCACGTTCAGGTCCAGGCAACGGATGCGATCGGAGGGGCCACTCTGCCCTTCAGCTTCGTCAGCTTCACGGACGGTGCTCTGCACCACGCAAACGACTTGCCCGCGCTGGACTCGCTGGTCGAGCCTCTCTATCTCGATGCGCGGCTCGACGCTTCGACCAACCACGTCCCCGACGGCGTTCAGGAGTTCGAGGTCGTGCGGGCCGGCCGGCCGGCCGAGCGATTGAAGCTCGAGGTCCGGATGGCGGTCGACGGGACGCCGTACCTCGACTCCGGAAGCGGACGGCTCTACTTCGGAAAACACGAGGGCACGTTCTACTTCCACTGCGCGGAGGGAGGCGATCGCCGCCTGGAGGCGATCATGCGCGCCCTTCCGCGGTTGCCCATGGCCTTCCGCGAGGGACTCTCGTGGACCGATGTCTTGCCTCTGGGCGTGCTGCCTGCCGGCCCGCGCCGGATGGCGGCCCAGTTCCTTCGGGCCTTCTTCCCGGGACTCGGCTGCGTCCGGGCCTCCCAGAGGTTCGTCTCTCCCAGCAT
>JACQZL010000086.1 GCA_016213865.1 Candidatus Rifleibacteriota bacterium | reverse complement strand
GGGTCAGGTTACCCACCAGCATCACCTTGTTGAACGAAGCCATGTCTGCCTCCTCCTCGCCTCGCGAGGCCTTCTTTCGGATGCCGCGGTCGCCGCGGCGGAGGCCAATCTAGCTTCGCGCCCCCCTCTCCCGGGCTGACAGGCGCTGACGCCGGCTGACACGGAGCCTCGGCCCCCAGCCTCGAGCCTTAGGCCTCGAGCCTCAAGCCTCGAGCCTCAGAGGCCGGCCGGGATCCTACGCCAGCGCGCGACGCACTGCGTCAAGCCACTTGGCCTGGGGCACCGGCTTGATCAGATAGTCGGCGGCGCCCAGCGAGAAGCCCAGAGCGCGATTGTCGATGACCGACATGACCAGTACCGGCGTCGCGCGCGTCACCGGATGCTGCTTGAACTCGCGCAGCAGGTCCCAGCCGCTGCGGTCGGGCAGGGCGATGTCGAGCATGATGACGGCGGGGTTGCGCGTGACCGCCAGCTCGAAGCCTTCCTGGGCCGTCGCCGCGCCGAGCACGCTGTAGCCGTCCGGGACCAGGCTCTCCTCGATGATCTTCAGTACGTCCTCGTCGTCGTCGATGGAGAGCACGAGCTTCGGGACACTGGTCGTGGTCGACGGTACCCGCGGCTCCTCGGCGGCCCCGAAGAGGCTCGAGACGCCGAGCGCCTCGGAGGCCGACCCGACCATCTGGGGCACGAAGACCTGGAAACATGAGCCCTGGCCGAACTGGCTGGTGACGTGGACCCGGCCGCCCAGCAGATCGAGCATCTTCTTCACGATCGACAGCCCCAGGCCGGTGCCGCCGAAGCGTCGCGTGGACGAGCCGTCGACCTGGTGGAACTCCTCGAAGATCTGCGTCAGGTCGGACTCCCGGATGCCGATACCGCTGTCACGGATGACGAACTCGATGGTGCCCTCCATGGCATGGTGGGAGACCTCGAGCGAGACCTCGCCTTGCTCTGTGAACTTGAAGGCGTTGGACAGCAGGTTGACCAGGATCTGGCGCACCTTGTTCCGGTCGCTGCGCATTTGGGGGGCATCGACGATGTGAGTCTCGAACTTGAATTGCACGTCCTTCAGCAGAGGACGGACGGTGTCCTCGGCCTCGGCGACCACCTCGCTGACGAGGAAGTTCTCGATGAAAAGCGGCATGCGGTTGGCCTCGAACTTGGCGAAGTCGAGGATGCCGTTGATCTGGTGGAGCAGTTCATTGGCCCGGCGGTTCATCCGCTGCAGGCACTCTTCCTGCCGGGGCGAGATCACGCCGTAGATGCGGTCGAGGAGAAGAGAGGTGTAGCCGATGATGGCGTTGAGCGGCGTGCGCAGCTCGTGCGACATGTTGGCCATGAAGACCGACTTGAGCCGGTTCATCTCGAGCAACTTGTCGTAGGCGCTGGAGAGCTCTTTCTGGGTCTCCCGCAGACGCACGTTCTGCTCGCTGATCTTGCGGCAGTTGCGCTCCGTCTCCGACTGGGCCTCGATGAGCTGGGCCTTCAACAGGCGATGCTCGCGTTCGATGCCGTGCTTCTCGACCGCACGCTGGGCGATGATCGGAATGTAGAAGAGCGAGTCGGCCGTCTTGACGACGTAGTCGTAGGCCCCGGCCCTCAGCGCGTTCACCGCCAGCTCCCGATCGCCGGAGCTGGTGAACATGATCACCGGGATATCGACGCCGCGATCGGGCAGCGTGTGAAGCAGTTCCAGGCCGGTCATGCCCGGCAGGGTATGGTCGAGCAGGAGGATGTCGAACGTGCGGGCCGCCAGGAGGGCCTGGGTCTCCTCGGCGTTGCGGCCCCGGTCGATCACCGCCCGGGGCAGGTGTTTGCCGAAGGCGCGCGTGACGATGAAGGCGTGCTGGTCGTCATCCTCGACCAGGAGGACCCTCAGCAACGCATTGTTGGACGGGTCGCCAAGTTCAGACATCGCTGGCCTCGCCCACGAAATCCCTCAGCTCGGCACAGACACCCGACATCTAATCGAGCTTCCGGGTCACCAGCCTCACCTCTCGCTCCGATTGTCTTTCGGACCCGAGGCCGACCAGCTCCTTCTGGAGTTTGGCCAGCGGCGTCTCGATCGCAGTCAGGAACAGGCCCACCGAGGCGGCCAGTCCGGCCAGTCGGTCGCGAGTCTGTTCGGCGTCGCCGGCGGCAGGGGCTCCGGCCGAGTCGTCGCCGGGCTTGAACCGCTTCTCGAGGGTCTCGCGGAACTCCTCTTTGCGGAGGGTGGCCTGGATCTTCTCGAGCAGCCGCTCGGTGTCGATCGGCTTGATGAGATAGTTTGAGGCCCCATAATTGAAACTCTCCATGATCTCCCGGGTGCCGCTCTTGGCGCTGAACATGATGACCGGCAGGTCGCGCGTCTTCGGGTTGTCCTTCAGCCGGCGGACCACCTCGATGCCGTCGATCTTGGGCATCATGATGTCGAGCAGGACCAGATCCGGATCGTGCTTCTCGACCTCCTGGAGAGCCTCCTCCCCGTTGAAGGCCTCGAGGGCGTGGTAGCCGTGCTGCTCGAGGATGGCCTTGACGATGGTGACGTGGTCGGCGTCATCGTCGGCGATCAGAACCTTGTAGGTCTTGGCCATGGCGGCAGGACTCCTTTGCAGTTCCCCGGTTAGCCCGAGCCCAGACGAATTTCCGGGGAAAATCTCGCGCGCGAGTGATTGGACCCGGCTCTCACTCCCAGGTGCAGCATAGCACAGCCGACAGAGCAGTTCGTTCGGCTCGCCGTTCGCTGGCAGGGAGTCGGCAAAGTCGAAGGCTGCACTGTAGGGGCGGCCCTCGTGGCCGCCCGGCGTACGGGCGGGAACGAGCCCAGCCCCTACGTCTTCCACTTATCTACGCTGGTTTCCCAGGCTGCCGACATGCTCGCGTCGGGACAAGCGGCGATCCGTGGCTTCTCTGTCGTCAGTCCTTGGCGGCCGTCGACGGCACCACGCCGGCCGGGTGGCTTGCGGCCACCTTCGGCGAGGTCGCGGCCGGGGGCTCGAGCACGCGCTGGTTGAAGACCACCGAGGCCTTGAGGATCTCGATCGCCTGCTGCAGCTGGGTGTCGTACTTGCTCACCGAGAGGAAGGCGTCTTTCTTGTTCGCCTTGGCGTCCTCGATGGTGCGGTCGAATTCCTTCTCGCGCTCGGCGCGCAGCTCGATGAGCTGGCTGTCGGAGAGCTGGGGCAGCTCCACCGTGATGTCGGGCTGGATGCCGACCTTGTGGATGCAGACCCCGCTGGGCGTGTAGTAGTAGGCGGTGGTCAGGGCCAGGGCCGAGCCGTCGGCCAGCGGCAGCACCGTCTGGACGCTGCCCTTGCCGAAGCTCTTCTTGCCGAGCAGCACGCCGCGGTGATTGTCGCGAACGGCGCCGGCGACGATCTCGGAGGCCGAGGCGCTGCCCTCGTTGATGAGCACCACCAGGGGCCAGCGCTTGTGGGCCTGGCTGAAGCTGGCGTAGGTGACTTCCTCGCCCTTGCGGCCCTTGATGCTGACGATCTTGGCCTTGCCCAGGAAGACCTTGCCCACGTCGACGGCCGCGTTGAGCAGCCCGCCCGGGTTGTTCCTGAGGTCGAGCACGAACCCCTTGAGCTTGTACTTCTTCTCGAAACCGCTGATCGCCTTCTCGAGGTCTTCCCCGGTGCTCTGGCTGAACGAGCTGATGTGCGCGTAGCCGATGCTGTCGTCGAGCATCTTGGCCTTCACGCTGGACACCTTGATCTGCTCGCGAACGATGTTGTAGTCGAGCAGGCTCTTCTCGCCCTCACGGCGCACGGAGACCAGCACCTTCGTCCCGATCTCCCCGCGGAGCAGTTTCACCGCGTCATTGACCGTCATCCCCCGCGTCGAGGTGCCGTTGACCTTGACGATCTGATCGCCCGCGCGGACGCCCACCCGGTAGGCGGGGGTGTCTTCCATCGGCGCGATCACCGTGAGCACGTTTTCCTTCATGCCGATCAGGATTCCCAGGCCGCCGAACTGGCCCTGGGTCTCGGTCTGCATGTTCTCGAAACCCTCCGGCTTCATGAACCGGGTATAGGGATCGTCGAGCTTCTTGAGCATCCCCTCGATCGCCCCGTAGACCAGCTCCTTCTCCTTCAACTTGTCTTCGGAGACGTACTGGCTCTGGACCAGGTCGTACGCCTCCTTCAAGCCCTGCAGCTCGTTGAAGTAGCTGAGTGAGGTGCGGCCCGCCAGCACGGGCGTGGGCTCGGCCACCCAGAGCATCATCGTGAAGGCCGCTGCAACCATGAAGAATCGGGACGACATCGACGTTGCCTCTCAGTTCTGCTCCCATGTCGGGATGCGATCCAAGTTACCGCAGGACTACCGGGTTTGCCAGGAAAAGGGGACCTCCAACGGACCGGCCCCGAACGGCTGGACCCTATCCAGATCATCGGGCCGCCGCCGCCCGAAATAACAAATCAAATGATCCGCGTTTCGGCCCGATGATGTTAACAGGGAGCCCGATGAAGCCCACCTGTCGCCGCCTGGAACTCGATCCGTTCGACCACCGCCTGCCCGCGGTTGTTCCCCCGTCCCCTCGAGGCGGCGGCGGTTTTCCCTGGCGCACCTGGAGCCTCCTGCTCCTGCTGATCGTCGTCATGGGCTGCGGCACCGAGGCCGATTCGCCCTTCTTGCCCCCCGATGCGGCCGGCAAGGTGACCGGCCGGGTCTACGACCTGTCGTCCGGGCGCGAGATCCCGGGCGCCTTCATCAGCCTCGATTCCGGCCGGCAATCGATCCAGACCCTCTCCGGCCAGGACGGGACCTTTGCCTTTCTCGCTCTGAACCCCGCCAGCTACCGGCTGACCGCCGACGCGGGCGGCTACAACGCGTCGTTCCAGAGCCTCGATCTGCAGGCCCGCGTACACCTCGCGGTCGACCTCGGACTGCGGCCGTCGGTGGCCACCGGGGCGCTCTCGGGTCTGGTGGTGGATGCCTCCACCGGCGCCCGCATCGGCAGCGCCGTCGTGAGCATCGCCGCCAAGCGCTACACCACCTTCACCGACCTGGGCGGCCGGTTCTCGGCGCTGGGCCTCGACACGGGGGCGCTGGAGGTCGAGATCCAGGCGGTCGGATACGAACGGTTCACCGCCCGGATCGAGGTCACTGCAGGCGGCGCTCTGGTCGAGACCTTCAGGCTCAGGGCCAATGCCGGCTCGCTCGACGGCACGGTGCTCTCCACCAACTCCGTCACCTCCGCAACGCCCCTGGCCGGCGCGCTGGTGAAGCTGCTGGAGCCGGTCGGCCAGCAGACCTCCCGCTCCCTCACCTACACCGAGTTCCCGACGCGCACCCTGAGCCTCACCGACACCGGCCTCGTCACCCACACCGGGGCCGACGGCCGCTACCGCTTCTCGAGCGTCACCGCCGGCACCGTCGGGCTCCTCATCTCCGCGGCCAGTCACGACGACCGCCTGGTGACCACGGCGGTGGCAATCAACCGCCGGACCGCGCTGGACGTGCGCCTGCGGTACAACCGGGCCACGGTGGCCGGGCGAGTGCTCGACCAGTCCGGTTCGCCCGTCGGCGGCGCCCTGGTCAGCGTCGCCGAGCAAGGCCTCACGACGCGGACTGACGCCGCGGGCCGTTACTCGTTCGCGACCGGTGTGATCGTGCGCGAGTTCCCCCTGACCGTGGCGATCCCGGGCGGAACCACCACGCTGCCGCCTCACCAGACGCCGATCGGTTGTCAGGCGACGGGGTTCGAGCCCGGTTCGGCCTGGGTGACCCTCGCGACGGGCGGAAGCGTCACCCTCGACTTCGTGCTGCGGAGGGCCACCGGGACGATCGCCGGTACCGTGGTGCGTCTGCGCGGTGGGGTGCCCATCCCGGGAGGCGTCGCCTCTCTGCCCCAGCTCGGGCTGACGACCCCCGTCGGAAACGCCGGTCTCTTCTCATTCTCGGGTCTCCCGACCGGCTTCCTGCGGCTCGAGGTCAACTCGGTCGGCTACCTGCTGGCGACGACCTACGCGAGCGTTCTGCCCGGCCAGTCGACGCAGGTCCGAGTAGGCCTGTCGATCCCGGGGGCGCTCGAGGGCCTCGTGAGCAAGCGCTCGACCCAGGCCCCGATCGCCGCCGCTCGCGTGCTGCTGCCGGCCCTCGCCAGGCAGCTCCTCACCGGCACGACCGGCAGCTACTCGTTCACCGAGCTGTTGCCCGGCACCTACGACGTGCAGTTCTCGGCGCAGGGCCAGACCTCGCTGACCACCAGGGCGACGATCGTGGACGGCCAGACGACCCGCCTGGACGTGCTGCTCGAGCCGTGAGGGACGGGTGAAGGCCTCCGGGGACGCTGGCCCCGGACCCCTGCTGGAGCTCTGCTCCAGGCCTCGCCAGGACCCGAGCCGGGCCCTGGACCCGGCCATGAGAAGAGGAGTCGTGGTCTGAGCGGCACTCTCGAAGACTCGGCGCTGCGAGCGCAAGCAGGACTTCCTCCAGCCATCAGGGGGTCCAGGGGTGAATTTCACCCCTGGCGAGGGTTCGGGAGCAGCGCTCCCGACTGGTCTCTGCGTTCGATGACCACGAACTTCTCACTTCTTCCAGAACAGCCCCTTGAGCTTGCCCACCATGCCGCCCTCCTCCTCGGCGGCCTGCTTGGCCGAGGCGAGCACGGCGGCGGCCTGGGTGCGGGAGCGCTTGCGCTCTTCCCGGCGCTCGCTCAGCTCCTGCTTGACCTCGTCGCGGCTCTTGCCGGTGGCCGCGAGCAGCGCCTTCTCGATCCGATCGGTCCACTCGTTGCGCGGCAGGACCATCTGTTCGACGCGCTCCACCACAGCGTAGAGGATCTCCGGCGAGCCGCTCTCGCCCAGGTTCGCGGCGACCTTGTTCAGGAACACCTTGTCGGCCGAGCGGCCCAGCAGCTCGAGCTGCTTCATCAGCGCGGCCGGCGTCTTCAGGCTCAGCACGAGCTGCAGGCCCTTCTCTGCCAGCTCGACCTTCTTCGATTCGCACATGTTCGAGACGTACTCGACCAGGTCGGCCTCCGACAGCCGCTTGAGCGACATGAAAGCCACCGCCGCCACGTCAGCGTCCTCGTCGAGTAACGCTGGAGTTATCAGCGGGAAGACGCTGTCGTCCTCCAGGTCGGCCAGGCAGACGATGGCGATGGTGCGCAGCCGGGTGTCCCGGCGCTTGAGGAACGGCGTGATCGAGCCGCTCACCCGCTTGTCGCCCAGCTCGCCCAGCGCCGAGATCAGCGTTGCGAGCACCCAGTCGTCCTGCTCTTCCTTGAGCTTCTTCTCGAGCAGCTGTACGACCTTCTTCTCGCCGTGGGTGATGGCCTTCTTGACGGCGGCCACTCGCACCCGCGGGTCCTGGCTCTCCAGGTAGCCGGTGAAGCGTCCGAGCGAGAACTCGGTCTCGCCCTGTTTCTTCAACTCGACGTGAGGAAGCAGCGCCAGCTCGAGGTTATCGTGGGCGTTCTTGGCGAAGAAGGCGACGCGCGAATCCGGGTCGGTGAAGGCCACCTTGCGGATGAGCGGCATCAGCGTGAGGTCCTTCGTCCGGGCAAGCTCGGTGAGGGCGCTCTTGCGGACCTCCGGGTCGGGATGGGAGAGGTCGTCGATGAACTGCTGGCGCTGCTCGGCCGTCACCACGCCCGACTGGCTCACGTCCGTTCCCGAAAGGTCCGGGAGCGAGTCTGCGGCGCCCGGCGATCCGGCCTGCGCGTTCCCCGGCGAGCCCGGCATCTTGCTCAGGATCTTGTGCGCCAGCTCGGCCCGGCCCGCGTTGCCCGCGCCGTCGAGCATGGTCTCGATCATCCTGCGGTCGGCGGGGGTCGCCAGCTTGGCGATCGTGCCGGCCGCCTTGCGCGCCAGGTCCAGGTCTTCCTCGAAGCGGAAGTACTCGACGAGCATCTCGAAGCTCTGGTCGTACTCGAGCTTCGTGAGAACGTAGATGCCCCCTTCGCGGGCCTTCGGATCCGAGGCCCGCAGCATGCGCCGGCACATCTGCAGCACCTTCGCCTTGGGGAACAGCCGCAGCGCCCGCACCGCGTTGTGGCGCACCGTGCGGCTCGCCGAACGCACGTGCGGCACCACCGCCGCCAGCGCCTGATCGCCC
>JACQZL010000174.1:28668-31106 GCA_016213865.1 Candidatus Rifleibacteriota bacterium | reverse complement strand
GCGGCGCTCGACCTCGTACAGCAGGTCCTGCTGGACCCGCCCACCCACGTGGGGGCCAGGCGTCTGCAGGGGCGGCTCGCGCTGGAGGTGCAAGACTACGGGAGGGCCGTGCGCGCCTTCCGGACGGTCCTCGACGCTGTCCCGTACGACACGGAATCGCTCTTCGGCCTGGCCCGGGCCCAGGAGGGCCAGCAGGAGCCAATCTCGGCCACCGACACGTACAAACGCCTGCTGTCCCGCGAGCCGGACCACGTGCCGGCGTTGCTGGCACTTGCGCGGCTATCGCTCACGGTGCGAGACGTGGCGGGGGCCCGCGGGTTCTACCGTCGCATCCTGGACCGCAAGCCCGGCAGCTTCGAGGCAACCTACGGGCTGGGGTTGCTGGAGCTGGATCACGGCGATGCCGGCACGGCCCTCGCTCTCTTCGCGAAGGCCTCGGCCCAATCGCCCGGGTCTCATGACGCGCTGGACAATGCCGGCCTGTGCCAGCTCAAACTGGGTAAGGCGGCCGAGGCGGCGGCGACGTTCCGGACCTCGCTCAAGCTCCGGCCCGGCAGGGTTCGGCCCTGGCTGGGCCTGGGCTATGCGGCCCAGCTCGCCGGAGACCCTCGCGAGGCCCTCAGTTGCTTCGACCAGGTCCTGGAGCTCGAGCCGCTTTCGGTCGAGGGGATGGTCAACGCCGGGGCCGTGCTGATCGCGCTCGGCAATCGCGAGCGGGCCGCGCGGTTGCTCAAGCAGGCCCTGGAGGTCTCGCCAGGTCAGCCCGTGGCGATGAAGAACCTCGCGATCCTCGAGGGACGCCGGTGAGGTCGCGGCATGGCAGCTTGCTGGCCGTGCTCCTGGTCGTCCTGACCGCGAGCATCCTGGGACTGACCTTCCTGGCGCGCACGGGAGGCGAGAGGCGGCTGACCGAGCAGTTGCTCTCGATGGAGCGGGCGCGGGCCGCGGGTGACGCGGCGATCGCCGAGGCGTTCTGGTCGGTCCAGAAGACGATGAACACGAGCGGAAGCGTCTGGTACCGCGAGCTGCGCCTGCCCGCCGCCCGGGGCGCGGCCGTGCAGCCGTTCACACCCGTGCGCGCCCAGAAGTTGCTGGCGGACCTGGCCGGGAGCGTTGCGCCGGCGCCGCGGGTGACGGCCACCCTGGCGTTGAAGGCCCCGGTGCCGCTCGGCTCGCCGCACGCCGATCCGGCGGAGAAGACGGCCTATCTGCAGGCGGAGGCCTGCGTCACGATCCGCGGGCAGGAGCGCTGCTACCGAGCCTTCCGGGAGGTGCGCGTGACCCGGACCTTCCCGCTTGCTCCACTGGAGGCTTTCAGTCTCTGGGTCTTCTCGGGCCTCGGCGCCGGGACGCTCAGGGCGCCGTCGGGCTTTCCGGGTCAGGCCCCGCGGCCTCTCGACCCGGCAGTTCGGGGAGTTCTGGAGCAGGGCTGGACCTATGACTGGGCCGGCCGGCGCAACCGGTTCCCCTTCGTTCGCGAGCGCGTCAGCGAGTACTATGCGGACTGGGTCGGCTTCCTGGCGCGACGGCGCGACGCCTCGGGGACGATCCGGCTGGACGGAGTGGTCCTCGTGGCCGACACGTCGGACGGGAGCGTGAGCGGCGGACAGCTCGACGGAAACGGGGCCCTCTGGGTGACCGACTCGGGCCTTCGGCTGTCGGGAGTCACGGTGGCCGCCGGCGCCCACCCGCAACTGGTCGTGCTGGCATCCGGAAAGCGCCTGGAGCTGGCGAACTACGCCGCCGGGGCCTCCTTCCGGGCGGATCTGGCCGTCCCCTGCGGCACGCTGCTGACCGAGGCGGGCCTGAAGCTGGAAGGCTCGATCTACGCGGGCCGCTGGGACCCGGCCCCCGGAAACGCCCTGCGTTCCGTGCCGTCCCCCGAGGCGCTGCAAGTAACACTCTCGGAGGTGACGCTTGTTCCGTAGTCGGGCCGGTGTCAGCCTGGTCGAGGCGCTGCTGGCGCTGGCCGTGCTCGGGGTGGCGCTCGGGGCCGTTCTGGGCACCTTCACGTCGGGCACGCTGGCGACGCAGCAGGTCGTGCAGACGACGCGCGCGCTCCAAATGGCGGCGCGCCAGCTCGAACTGGTCCGCCTGTCGCCGTTCGAGACGGTGGCGGCCTTTCCGGCCTCCCGGCCCCTGGACTCCTCGGCCGTCCCCGGACCGTTCGAGGGCGTCGTGGAACGTGAGGACCTCTCATCCGGAGAGCTGGTCCTGGTCCGTGTCCGCATCCGCTGGCAGGTCAACGAGAAGTTGACCGAGAAGGTGGAACTGGCCACGTTCTTCCTCAATCCGAGGGCCAGATGAGACAGACGAGCCCGGAGGGTCGCGGGGCTGCGGGGTCCCGTCCTCCATCCAGGCACCGAGCAACGGGAGCGTCCCCAGTCGGTGGGGAACTCGGTGGTGGCCGGTCTCCAGACCGGCCGAGAAGCTGCGCC
>JACQZL010000174.1:0-28479 GCA_016213865.1 Candidatus Rifleibacteriota bacterium | reverse complement strand
CTACCTTTCAGGGACGCTCCCCCGAGCAACCGAGCCACGACTCTCCGTACAGTGCGCCTCGGGAAGGTAGAAGCGGCTTCCGTCCGCCCAGGGGCTCTGGTGACGACACCTCGGAAGCGGCTGGAAGCCGCTTCTACCTTGCGCGCTGGGCGCCGGAAACGGTCCGAATCGACCGATTCCGCAGGGCCCGAACCTGGCGAACCGCGTCCCGGTCCTTCACGCTGATCGAGCTGCTGGTCGGCCTGGCCATCTTCAGCGCGGCGGTCGCCCTGGCCAACGGACTCCTGTTCGGCGGCTCGAGGGCCTATGGACGCGCGCGGGCCCGACTGGACGTCATCAGCCCCGCCCGGGCGGTGCTGGAGCAGTTCCAGTCCGACGTGCGGCGCTCGGTCGGCGGCCTCGAGGTCAGTGACAACGGCGCCGAGCTGACGCTGCGCGTCCTCAGCCTGGACGCGGCCGGTCTCCCGCACGCCGGGGCCGACGGGAGGTTCGCCCAGACCGAGATCTGCTACCGGTTCGACGCGTCGACCCGCCGGTTGACGCGCGACGGCCAGGTCCTGGCAAGGGACCTTCCGGACGTGGCCTTCACGCAGTCGGTGCAGGAGGTCGGCGGGGCGCCGGTCCCGGCGGTGACGGCCACGATCACCGCCATCCTCGACGACCGTCCGTTCGGCCTCGAGGCGACCGCCGTGCCGCGGCTGGTCGCGGGCTGGGCGACCTGTCCGGGCTGGGTCTTCACGACTCTGGGCGCGCCCTACGACTTCAAGGCCGATCGCTGAGAGGCCCGGGACGGCCGGGCCGGACCTCGACCGTGCCCAGGGAGACCCTGCTCGAAGTGGGGACGAGCCCGAGTTCCCCCCACCCCTGCCCTCCCCCTCCGGGGGAGGGTGGCGAGGGGGCCGCGAGTCCGGCCAAGGCCTGGACGCTGCGAGGCCGGTAACTGGACTGGTGGTACGGGGCACACCGGGCGATCGCCAGCAGGTACTGCATCTGCCGTTCCTTCCAGAAGTCGAGACCGGGGACCTCCGCCGGGTCGAAGGACTCGAAAGGTCCGGTGGCTACGAAGGCCCCACTGGATGGTTCGAGACGCAGCTCGTGCCCGGCCGCCGCCGACAGGTCCAGGACGCCCAGCTCGACCCGGTAGCGCCCGGCCCCGAGCGACGGCGGCAGACGGAACCGGTAGCGGTCGGCCCAGAGGCCTGGCGGCGGCTCCTCGTCCAGCCCCGAAACCGGCTCCAGGACAGCAAAAGTCGGGGCCGCCGCGGTGCCGGGCCCGTCGGGAGTGAGCACGGCCAACGCGCCCGGCCGGCGCAAGGCCCGGTCCTTCGCGAGGCTCCAGTCCGCATCGAGCGCGCAGAGGCCGGGCCCGGTCTCCCAGGTGGGCGGCAGCGCGGCCCGCACCAGGTCCACGCCCGGTGCCAGCGTTCGACCCGGCGCGGGCGGCCCGTCGGGCCCGGCGTCCCGCAGTTCCAGCCGGTACAGGAAACCCAGGCGGCGCAACCGGAACGCCCGCCGTACCTGGTCGAACTGCTCGCGCACCAGGAAGAGGCAACTGAAGACGGCCTGGCCGCGCCTCAGAGCGGCTTCGACGGTCGCCGTCACGTCGGGCTTCCAGTTGTCGACGATGGTCAGCTCCAGGTCCTTGCGGAGGCCGAGCCCGAATCGCCCCCAGAGCACCGCCAAGGTGTCGACGTCGGTCGCGGTCAGCAGCCGGGCGCCGGCCGGCAGCATTCCGTGCAGGTCCCGCAGGAAGTGGCTGACGTCCCGAAAGCCCGACCGATCGCACGCACTCCAGTTGAGGGCCAGCAGCAGGAGCGGCGCGGCCACCACGAGAAGACGCACCGGCGCGAGCGTCCGTGCGGGCCCGCGCGCGGCCAGCGCTCGCAGGGCCCAGTCGGCCCCCAGCGCGGCCAGCCAGCAGACCATCGCAAGAGCGGGCATGGTCATCGTGTTCGTCTCGATGACGTTGTAGTTGGTGCAGAAGACCACGTTGACCAGGACGATCCCCAGGATCGTCAGGAGCTCCGGACGGTCCCTGCGGCGGGCCTCGACCAGGCCGGCGAGCGCGAAGAGCAGCACCGGGCCGAGCTGCCGGGCCAGGAGCAGCAGCAGGTTCTTCAGCTCCACCAGCGAGTCGTGCAACGTGAGAGTGAAGAGGTTGCCGGCGTACAACTTCCCGGTCAAGATGCCGAAGAAGGTCGCGGCGTCGGCCGGGTAGTCGAAGTACGCCATCGAGAACGAGGCGTGCCTCAGGTGCCACCAGGTGTAGACGTAGGGAAGGTAGGCCAGCGCGAACCAGGCGGCCGCGCGCGGCACCTGCCGGAGGGGAAGCCAGGCCATTCCCAGGAAGAACGGCAAGAAGAGCGCGTCGGTGGGGCGGTGGGCCACGAGGCACCCGGCCAGGAACGCCGACAGTCCCACGCGGGGCATCGGACGGCCCGCCCCGTCGGGGGCAAGGCTCCAGAGCAGCCCCGCCAGGAGCGCCAGCTCGAGGGCATAGACCTCGGCGATGACCGCGAGCGACCAGACCTGGGCGGCGAAGGCCAGGACCAGCGAAGCTCCCAGGGCCGCCCGCCAGTCCAACTTCATCGCCAGGAGGAAGCGGAAGAAGCACGCGATCCCCGCGGCCATCGCGACGGCCGAAAAGGCGGCCACGCGGAACGGTACGGGGCCCACCGGCAGCCGGGTGAAGAGGTGGGCCAGGAAGTTGTAGAGCGGATACCCGGGCGGATGGCTCACGTCCAGGTTGAGCGCGGTGGTCGTGAACTCGGGCGAGTCGAACCAGTAGACGTCGCGGCACGCCGTGGTCAGATAGACGGCAAGCACCAGCAGGAAGAGCAGGGCCGTCGTCAGCCGAAGTGGGGGGAATCGGCCCTGTGGCGGGGGTGCGTGGTTAGCAGGTGGGCCCACACCTGTTGGGAAGGCCCTGGCTTGACTCTTCGACCCAGAGCCACGGAGCCACAGAGCCACAGAGAAAGAGAGACCGTGAGTGGCGACGTTCATCGGATGACAAGACGCGGGAGACTCGAGGAGTCGCGGCGCCTGCGAGCGAGGCAGAGGAGGATCCCTCTGTGCCTCTGTGTCTCTGCGTCTCTGTGTTTCTCCAGCAAGGGGGGGACCACCTACGAGACATGCACCCTCCGCGCCCGCCGCGGATTGCGGCCTTCCGTCACCGCATGCTATACAGGACGGGTCATGCCGAGCGCCACTCCGGACCTCAACGCCAGGCCCCTGGTGCTCGCCTATCGGGGACCCGTGCTGGAAAACGTTTGCTTCGGACATGCGGTCGCACTCGACGCCCACGGCAAACGGGTCTTTCACCTGGGCAACACCGCCCGGCTCACCCCCGTGCGGTCGTGCCTCAAGCCGTTCCAGGCGCTGCCGTCCCTGCTGGACGAGCTGCCGGCACCGATGCGCCCGACCGACGCCGACCTGGCGCTGATGTGCGGCTCGCACGCGGCCGAACGCGACCACCTCGAGGGCGTCCGCTCGCTCCTGTCACGGGCCGGCGCGAGCGAGGGCGACCTGGGTTGTGGCTGCCCGCCCGAACGCCCGTCGCGACTCTACCACGGGTGTTCGGGCAAGCACGCCGGGATGCTCCTCTACTGCCGGGCCATGGGCCTGCCGCAAGGCTCGTACCTCGAGCCGTCCCACCCGTTGCAGGAGCGGATCCTGACGGAGGTCCTCCGCCTCTCCCGGTCGGTCCGCCCCGAGGTGCCCGTGCTGATCGACGGGTGCGGGGCCCCGATCGTCGCCCTTTCGCTCGAGAAGCTGGCCTGGCTCTACGCCCAACTGGCGCGACCGACGGGGCTCCCCGCCGAGCTCTCCGCAGCCCTGATGCGAGTGGCCCAGGCCATGCGCACGCATCCCCGCTCGGTCGGCGGCAGCTCCAGCTTCGACAGCCATCTGATCGAAGCGACCCGCGGCCGCATCGTCGCCAAGTGCGGCGCCGATGGGCTGCAGTGCTTGGCTGACCGGGAGAGCGGGGTGGGCATCGCCGTCAAGTGCGAGACCCCCAGTATTCCGCTGGCTCAGGCGGCGGCGCTGGCGCTCGCCCGCAAGCTGGGCACCCTTTCGGCCGCCGAGTACGACGCGCTGGCACCCGAGACCTTGCCCCCGCGGCTCAACTCGCAGGGGCGCGAAATCGGCCGGCTGCGCCTGGCCGCAGAGCTGGTGTGAACCGTGGGACGCGAACTCCGCCGCTCCTATCTCATCAAGCGCACGTTCCAGGCGAAGCTGATGCTCCGGCTGGCGCTGATGATCCTGGTCACGTCGCTGATGGTGGCGCTCATCTTCGTGGGCAGCCGCTACTACGTCGCCGTCAAGATGGGCAATCCAAGCCACTTCGACGTGCTGGACGAGCTGGGCTCGCTCTTCTTCGAGGTCCTCGTCTACTGGCTCACGGGGTATCTCCTCCTCTTCTTCTACTTCGCGCTCCGCTTCAGCCACGAGATCGCGGGGCCGCTCTACCGCTTCGAGAAGGCCTTCCTGGGGATCGCCGAGGACGGCGACCTGGGGACCCGCATCCGCCTGCGCGAGGAAGACGACCGCGAGTTCCACCACCTGGCGGGGCTCTTCAACCAGGCCGTGGACCGGGTGAAGACTGCCTTCGACAACGTCCGCGCCGCCGCGGGCGACCTGCGCCAACTGGAGCAAGAGCCCGATCCGGCAGCCGTGAAGGAAGGCGTCTCCCGGGCGCGCCAGTCCCTGGACGAGGCGCTGGAAGCCCTCGCCGGGCCGCCGTTGCCCGCCGGGCCGGAGCCTGCCGGCGAGCCCGAACGCCCCGCTTCGCCCGATCCTTACTTCGAATGAGGTAGCCGCGGCCGCGCTACAATATCGGCGTGAGCCAGGGCGAGCTGCCACCCGAGGTCAGCGAAGCTTTTCGCGACCATTAAGAGCTGATCCGAGAGCTCGGACGCGGCGGGATGGGGTGTGTCTGGCTGGCCCGGCAAGTGCGCCTGGGCCGGCAAGTCGCCGTCAAGTTCGTTCGCGGCACAGGCGAGATGGTCCAGCGCCTTTCGCGTGAGTCGAAGATCCTGGCCACTCTCAGCCACCCCAACCTGGTGGCCGTCATCGACTCGGGCTCGGACTACGACACCACGTACCTGGTCCTGGAGTACGTCGACGGCGAGAGCCTGGAGCAGCTCCTCCATCGGGAGGGCCGCGTGCCCGAGGCGCGCGCCGTCGCGATCGCCGAGCAGCTCCTCGGCGCACTGCGCTTCATCCACGACCGGGGCGTCCTCCACCGCGATCTCAAGCCGGGCAACATCCTGTTGACCAGGGAGGGGACTCCGAAGCTCTCGGATTTCGGCCTGGCCCGGTGGACCGAGCGCGAGGCGACGTTCCAGACCCGCGAGGGACTGGTCCCTGGAAGCCCCACCTTCATGTCGCCCGAGCTGCTACTTCATGGCAAAGCCAGCCCCAGGTCCGACCTCTGGGCGCTGGCGGTGACGCTGTTCCGGATGGTAGCCGGCGAGCTGCCGTTCCACGCCGGCGAGTTGCCGACGCTGATGGGCCAGATCCTCAATCGCGATCCCTTCGAGGACCCCCGCTTCGCCGGCTCGTTCACTCCCGGCTTCCAGGGCTTCTTGCAGACTGCGTTGGCCAAGGACGCCTCTCGCCGGCCCCAAGACGCCGTAGCGTTCCTGGCCGAGCTGAAGCGCTCGCGCGGGCGAGGCAGCTCGGCCAGCCGCGCCATCTCGCGAAAGCCGCTGGCCACCACCGCCGCGTTGCCCCTGGTCCCCCCGCCGCCGGCTCAGGTGCCGGCGTCGCCCCCCTCCGGCCTCGATCCGCTCCGGGTGGCGCTGGTGGCAATCGCGGTCGTCTGCTGGGCGGCGGCGATTGCCGGCGTGGTCGTGTTCCTGCGCCGCGCTCCCGATGCACCGCCGGCTGGCGCGAACGACCCGCGACCTCCCCCCGGTCCGACCGCGGCCGCCACGCCGACCCGGGGAGCGACTGCACCGCCGGGGCCTTTGCCGCCGGCGTTGTCGGTGAGCGAGGTCGACGTGATCGTGCGTGCTTCCATCGTGACAGTGCGGTTTCGTTCCGATCGACCCGGGCGCTTCCAGCTTCGCGCGGGTCCGACGCCGGAGGCGATCACGACTGCCGCGGCCGACGAGACCCCTTCCACGGCGCACCTGTTGCGGATCCGCAACTTGCTGCCCGGAAAGCGATGCTGCTGGTCGCTCACCCAGGTGAGGGGCCATCCGACGCCGCTGGCCACGGGCGAGGTGACGACCCTCTCGGAGGTGCCGTACTGGGATCGCCCCGCCTTCCGTCCCAGGCCCGGTACCGTGCGCCTGCTGGGCACGAACTCGCAGGGCCACGAGGAGTACCTGAACGAACCGGACGGTACGGTCATGATCCTGGTCCCCGGGACGGAGTTCTCGATGGGAGGTCGTGGCGCCAATCCCGATCGGCACTCGCTCCCGCAGCATCGCGTGCGAGTCGACAGCTTCCTCCTGGACAAGGTCCCCGTCACGCGGGCCAAGTTCTCGGCGTTCATGAGGGCCACGGGCTACACCTCGATCAACCTCGCCAGCTTCCCGTGGACGCAGTGGGACGATCGGCCGATGAACCAGGTCAACTGGGCCAACGCATCCGATTACTGCAGGTGGGCCGGAAAGCGGCTGCCGACCGAGGCTGAGTGGGAGCTGGCCGCGGGCGGGGGGCTGGGCAGCAAGTACCCCTGGGGGGACGAAACGCCGGTGCCCTATCGGCAGGCCGACTGGGCGGGGCGCGAGGTGCCGCCCGGCAAGGACCTGATGCCGGTGGGGAGTTTTCCCAAGTTCGCGGCGCCCTTCGGGCACCTGGACATGGTGGGCGGAGTGCGCAACTGGTGCGCCGATTGGCTCGAAAGCGACTACTACGCCCGCAGCCCGAAGCGCAATCCGATGGGGCCGGATCAGTCCTGGGACCTGAAGCGCGCGGTGCGGGGGGCCGCCTTCGATTCGGGGGACACGTCGAACTTCAAGGTCTGGCACCGGTTCATGAAGTTCATCATGTTCAACAGCAACGACGCCCTGGGTTTTCGCGGCGCACGGGACCTGTGATGGCTTCCGGGTGTACGCACGAACACCTGCGCCTCACGGGCAGCGCCGAGCAGGCGGTCCTCTGGCGCCAGTGGGGACCGTACCTGTCGGAGCGCTCGTGGGGCACGGTCCGCGAGGACTACAGCGCCGACGGCGACGCCTGGGCCTTCCTGCCTCACGACCTCGCCCGCAGCAAGGCCTACCGCTGGGGCGAGGACGGGCTGGCGGGCGTCTGCGATCCGCACCAGGTCCTCTGCTTTGCGCTGGCACTGTGGAATGGCCGAGACCCGATCCTCAAGGAGAGGCTTTTCGGCCTGGCCAACAGCGAGGGGAACCACGGCGAGGACGTCAAGGAGCTGTACTACTACCTCGACAATGTCCCGTCGCATGCTTACATGCGATGGCTGTACAAGTACCCGCAGCAGGAGTTCCCGTACGAACGCCTCGTCGGCGAGGCTGCCCGGCGCGGCGGGCGGGACCGCGAGCTCGAGCTGCTCGACACCGGCATCTTCGATTCGGATCGGTACTTCGACGTCTTCGTGGAGTACGCGAAGTACGCCGAGCTGGATCTGTGCGTGCGGATCGAGGCGATCAATCGCGGCCCCGAGACCGCCCGCCTGCACGTGCTGCCCCATCTCTGGTTCCGCAACACGTGGTCCTGGGGCCGGACGCCCGGGCCTCGTCCGCGGATCTCGCTCGATTACGTCGGCGAGGACTTCGTGACGCTCGCAGCGGACGACAGCGAGACCGAGCCGCTGGCGGGCCTCTCGGTCGACTCGAGGCTGGGCCCGTACCATCTCTTCGCCGCGAAGGAAGGCCGCCCGCTCTTCACCGACAACGAGACGAATGGCCCGCGAGTCTTCGGCCCTGTCCATCGCAGCGCGAGCCCCTGGGTCAAGGACGCCTTCCACCGGCACCTGATCCACGGTGAGGATTGCACGAACCCCGAGCACACGGGGACCAAGGCGGCCCTCCACTACGTCTTCGATCTCCAGCCGGGCGCCTCGGCGGCCGTGCGCCTGCGCCTCAGCCCCGATCGACCCGCCCACCCCATGCTGAACCTGGACCGTGTGGTGGCCCTGCGGCGTCACGAGGCCGACGAGTTCTACGCGGCCATCCACCCCAGAGGCGCCACCGCCGAGGAGCGGGCCGTTCAGCGCCAGGCCCTGGCCGGGATGCTCTGGAACAAGCAGACCTACATCTACGACGTGGCCGTCTGGCTGGACGGAGACCGCGAAGACCAGCCCCCGCCGGCGACGCGCCCGGCCATCCGCAACCGGCGCTGGCGCCACCTCAACTCGCTCGACGTGCTCTCGATGCCGGACAAGTGGGAGTACCCGTGGTTCGCGGCGTGGGACCTGGCCTTTCAGAGCGTGGCGCTGACCCTGGTCGACCCCGGATTCGCCAAGGAGCAGCTCTGGCTGTTGCTCTTCGAGCATTTCCAGCATCCGAGTGGACAGCTCCCGGCCTACGAGTGGGAGTTCGGCGACCTCAACCCGCCAGTCCACGCCTGGGCCGTCTGGCGGGTCTACAACATGGACCGCATCGCCAGCGGAGTGGCCGACCGGGCGTTCCTGGAGCGCTGCTTCCATAAGCTGCTGCTCAACTTCACCTGGTGGGTCAACAAGGTCGATTCCGACGGCAATAACGTCTTCGAGGGCGGCTTCCTGGGCCTCGACAACATCGCGGTGATCGACCGCAGCCACTTGAAAGCGTGCCAGGCCCGGCTGGAGCAGTCGGACGCGACCGGGTGGATGGGGATGTTCTGCCTCAACCTGATGCGCATCGCCCTGGAGCTGGCCAAAGAGAACCCCGTCTACGAGGGCCTGGCGACCAAGTTCTTCGAGCACTACGTCCTGGTCGGTTCGGCCATGAAGCGGATGGGGGGCCGGTTCTACGACCTGTGGTCCGAGACCGACGGGTTCTTCTATGACGTGCTGCGTTATCCGGATGGGAGGTTCCAGAAGTTCAGGGTCCGCTCTCTGGTGGGGCTGATCCCGTTCTTCGCGGTCGAGCGCCTCGAGGACCGCTGGCTAGAGCCGTTCCGTACGTTTCGGACGAACGTCGAGTGGTTCCTGAAGCACCGCAAGGACCTGACGGACCGATGCGTCCAGACGATCCAGAGGGACGGTCAGCGCGTGCTGGTCCTGTCGGTGCTCGACCTCGGGCAGATGCGGCGCGTCCTGGACCGGGTCTGGGACGAGGACGAGTTTCTCAGTCCGTATGGACTGCGCAGCCTGTCCAGGTTCCATGCCTCGAGCCCGTTTCGCTTCGAGGGCAACGAGGTGCGGTACGAACCCGCCGAAGCCGAGGACCGCGTCAAGGGCGGCAACTCCAACTGGCGGGGGCCCGTCTGGTTCCCCACGTCCTTCCTGATGATCGAGACGCTGCGCAAGCTGGCCAAGGCCTACGGCGACTCGCTCTGCGCGGCGCACTGCGAGCTGGACGACCCGCGGGACCGCGTGACTCTCGGCGAGATGGCGTCCTCGCTGGCCGATCGTCTCATCGGCCTCTTCGTGCGCGGCCCCGACGGGCGCCGGGCCGCGATGGGCAGTTCGCCCAAGCTGCAGGACGATCCGCACTTCCGGGACCACCTGTTGTTCCACGAGTACTTCAACGCCGAGACGGGCGAGGGCCTGGGTGCCTCGCACCAACTGGGCTGGACGGGGCTCGTCGCGAACTTGATCGCCGAATGGCGGGACCACCCGCCTACTTCATCACCAGGAAGAAGCCGCAGTCCTTGACGTCCTGGGCCTTCCACTGAAAGAAGGCGAGCGTGTTGCGGCAAGGGTCGACGACCAGGGCCACCTGCCAGGGCAAGTCGAAGAAGTGGTCCTGGATGAAGCGGTCGTGGCCGGAGAGGAAGCACCCGAACGTCGGGTGCGTGTGGTGCCAGCCGACGATGAGCCGGGAATCGGTGACGTCGCCGAGACGCTCGTGGATGTCGTGCCACGCGTCGTGCGTGAACGTGAACGAGGCCGAACGGCTCTCTCCGAGACGGGCCTCGATGTAGTCGTCGATCTCGATGTAGTCCCGCCCCTTGGAGTTGTAGTAGCCGCCGACCAGCACTCCCCCCAGCTCCTGGTCCTTGTCGGTTCGGGAGTACTCGATGATCCGCTTGAGCGTCTTCTCTCCGATGAAGATCGGCAGATCGTCGGGCGTCTGGATGTTGACCGGCTTGATGCGGACCCCCGGGGTCTCGGAGGGCATCGGCCTCTCGACGGGCCGCCGGGTCTTCATGTCCATGGAATCCAAGGACCGGTCGCGCGTCTCAGCGGTCGTCGTTGATGACGAAGAGGTCTGGCTGCTGGTCGTCTGCATCCTGGTCCTCGCCAACGAAGACGATCTCTTCCTTGGGCTCGAGCCGGGCTTCCGGGAGCGGCGCGTCCGGACTGACAAGGCCGGCGGCAAGCCTGTCCTTGAGGTTGCGCGTGTCGGTCGGGAAGTCATAGACCCTCTGGCGCTCCACCCACCGAGCGGCCTTGTAGTTGTAGGGGCTCTTGACGTCGTAGTTAGCGTACCTGAGCATGTCCCACAGCATCTCGCACAGCTCGTCCAGGTTCAGGCTGGGGACCCAGTTGGTCGAGTAGCCCCCCAGGCAGACCTGGCCCAACGCCGAGATGTTGGGGTGGAAGATCGGCGTGCGCCACTTCAGGTCGGGCTTCTTGCGCGGGTACTCGCTGCCCAGCTTGATCTCCACCTGGTGGAAGTCGGTGAAGATGACCTCGTCGGAGTTGGGCGGCTGCATCAGGCCGCGACCGCGGAAGGTGACGACGTACTTCTGCGGAGGGTTGTCGAAGGCCTCGAAATCGACGGCGGAGCTCTGGGACTTGAGCCGCGTGATGGCCCTGAGGTCGGAACGGAGGCGGCGGTCCCGCGGGGATTCGTACATGGTCTGTGGTTCGATGCCCCGGGTTCGGGCCCCGGGGTGGCTCTGGGTAGTGCCGGCCGCCAACGGACAGGGCGGACCCGGCGGGTCTAGCGGTGCGCGGGCCTTCGGTGGGTCACCACGACCCCGCGACGATCTCGGGATAGACGATGAGGTGGTCGCCGTCCTTGACGCCGGCCTCGACCAGCGTCTGGTCCTCGAGGAGGCGCTTGCCGCCTTCCTTGTGGTCCAGACTGTAGCTCATCGGCGTGCCGTCCGGACTCGTCACGGGCAGTTTCATCTTCGTGATGATGTTCGGGATGATCTTCTTGACCCGGACCTTCTCGGCGATCACGGCTTGCACGCTCTTGGCGCCCGTCTGGTCCAGGAATGTCACTCGGATTTGTTGCTGCTTTTCGCCCGTATCCTCCATCTCGGGAGTTCCTCCTTCTCGACTTCCACGCAAGCGCGCGGCGCCGCGGCCGGATGCTACTGCACGGCCCCCAGGGCCGCGGCCCGATCCTCGTCCAGACAGAAAAACCGCGACTCGTCGCCGGCGACGACTCGCAGGATATCGAATCGGGGCACGCCCAGCTCGCCCAGTCGGCGGCCGGAGAGCGGGGTCCCCTCCTGCACCTCACTCACGATCTCGGTCCGCATGACCTGGCCGCATCCGCCGCAGATGCCCTCCTGGTGCGAAACGAGCGCCAGTGGCCGCATCACTTCCTTGGCCAAGCGGCAATCGGGACACTCCAGCCCCGCCAGGAGGTCCCGGTCCAGCACGAGCGATAGCGGTGCCGTGCCGGTGCCGAACCGCGCGCGCGCCGCCTCGAACAACTGGGCCGCGGTCGCCCCGGCGGCGCCGAGAGGCAGGCCCTCGATGTCAGGGTACGTCTCGTGCGAGAGGCAGCCCTCACGTCGCGGAAAGGTCGTCGTGTAGACGTTGTTCGCCATCCCGTTCACGACCATCGCCTTTCCGGCGAAGTCCCGGAAGCCGTGCAAGAGCTTGAGCGCTTCTTGCGTCTGGAGGCCCGCGACAATCGACGAGATCGTGGGTGCCGTGGGGACCTTGCCCTGGAGCAGGTCCTCCCGCTTGAGGAGCGGGCACGAGTACCGCATGTTGATGAGCCGGTAGTCGGCCTCGGTCATGGTGCACTCGTAGCACGAGCCCCCGGGCGGCACGAAGACCTTCATCACCCCCGCGATCTCCTGGATCGCGCCATCGACCCACGGAATCCCGACCTTCCAGCAACTGCGGTTGAGCCAGAGGCGGGCCTCGCGGTTGTCCAGGCACCCGATGACCAGGTCCATCGCTCGGAAGACCCCCAGGCCCAGGTCGGTGATGACGTTGCCGCGGCGACCCTCCACCTTCACTGCCGAATTGAGACGGGAGACCTCGCGGGCCGCCACGACGGCCTTCGCCTTGCCCTCGTCGGTCTCGCGAAAGAGGACCGAGCGCGACAGGTTCGAGTTCTCGACCGTGTCCAGATCGACGACGAAGATGCGGCCGACACCGAGGAGCGCGAGGTTCTTGAGCACTTCGTTTCCGAGCGCCCCCGCGCCGACGACCAGCACCCGCGCGGCGGAGAGCCGCTCTTGCTCCCACCAACTGATGAGACGCAGGCGCGCGTACCGGTCGCTGTCGTCGATGAGAAACGTGTCCGTCGCCATCGCAGATGCCTCGGGCGCATCATACCAGACCGCGCGGCATTCGGAAGAAGCACCGAGACCAGGGCGAGCGATGCCGAGAAATGGGAGCCCAAATCGCCACGAGGCTCGAGAGGTCGTCATTCAACACAGAGACACGGAGGCACAGAGACACAGAGGAGCTGACTTGATGAGACTATTTTCTGTATCTTTGTGTCTCCGTGTCTTTGTGTCTCTGTGTTTGCCTGGGAGTTCCCATGAGTTGGCGTCGCTCCCGGCGTCGCTCCTCCCTGACGCGTGGCCCGCTCGACCTGCGATAATCGACCCCAATGAAGGAAGTGCTCGAGATCCTGGAGCGGCTGGAGAGGGCCGGCTTCGAGGCCTGCCTGGTGGGCGGCTCGGTGCGTGACATGTTGCTGGGAAGGTCGCCCAAGGACTTCGACATCGCGACCAGCGCCAGCCCAGAACAGGTCTCCAGGCTGTTTCGCAGGGTCATCCCGACGGGCGCGGCTCACGGTACAGTCACGGTCCTCCTGGGCGAACAGGCGATCGAGGTGACGACGTATCGCCGGGACGTCGATTGCGATGGCCGCCATGCCATCGTGGCGCCCACTGCCCATCTGGAGGTGGACCTTGCCCGTCGAGATTTCACGGTCAACTCGATGGCCCTCTTTCCGCGCTCGGACCGCCTCGTCGATCCGTTCGGCGGTCGCGCGGATCTCGAACTGGGGCTCATTCGCTGCGTGGGCGAGCCAGCCAAGCGGTTCTCGGAGGACCACCTCCGTCTCCTGAGGGCCGTGCGCTTCGCGGCCCAGCTCGATTTCGAGATCGAGCCCGCGACCTGGGCGGCGGTCAAGGAGCTCGCTCCCGCGCTCGATCGCATCTCCCGCGAGCGGGTCGCGGACGAGCTCTGGGCCTTGCTGGCGGGTCCGGCGGCCGCTCGCGGCGTCCGCCTGCTCGACGAAGCGGGCCTCCTCGCCGGCATCCTGCCCGAGCTGCATGCGACCCACGGCGTACCCCAACCCCAGAAGTGGCACCACCTGGACGTCTTCGAGCACTCGTGGCTCGCCTTCTGCCACGCGATCGAGCGGACGGCAGACCCCGTGACCCGATTGGCCACGCTGCTCCACGACATCGGCAAGCCGGAGACCCTTTCGAGGGAGGACGATTCCATCCACTTCCACAGGCATGAGGCCGTGGGGGCGCGCATGATCCCCGAGATGGTCGCCCGCGCCCGCCTGGCTTCGAGCCGGCGCGTGCGGCTCGATGCCCGCCAGCTTATCGAGCGGCTCGAGGTCCTGATCGAGCTGCACCTCAGGCCTCACGAGCTGGCCGGCGCCAGGCCCCCGACTCTGCGGCGCCTGGTCCGGGCGGCAGGTCCGTACCTCGAAGAGCTTCTGCTGGTCGCTCGCTGCGATCGCCTGGCCCATCGGGTGCCGGACATATCGAGGCTGGACGCACTGTGCGAGGCCCTGAAAGCAATCGAGCCTGCCGCGGAGCTCCGGAAGCTGCAGTGCCCCCTCCGAGGAGAGGAGATCATGCAGCTACTGGGGATCCCTGCCGGGCCGGCCGTGGGAGCTGCCAAACAGGCCGTGCTCGACGCCATCCTCGACGGCGCGCTAAAGTCCGATCCCGCAGCGGCCCGCGAGTGGCTCTTGGGCCATGCGAGCGAACTCGCGGGGCGTCTTGGAAACCGGCCGGAGAAAAGCTAGGGCCTCGATTCAAACAGCCCGTTTCGGGCGGACCGTTCAAAGGCAGAAGCGGCATCTTGCTGCTTCCGGGGTGCCATCGACGGAGCCCCAAGCGGCTGGAAGCCGCTTCTACCTTCCCGGGTTGAGCTGCCCCGGAGAGTCGTGGCTCGGTTGCTCGGGGCCGAGTCGAGCGAGCCGCCACCTACTTCACGATCTTGTACTCGAGGAGCTTCTGGACGAAGTAGACGCCGAAGAAGTTGCCCTGGCGCTGGACCGTGCCGATGCCGAGCGCGTTCCACATCTCGAAGTCGGAGAGCTTGACGCCCAAGACGCTGTCCACGACCAGGACCTTGATGCGCACGCAGTTCTTGTACTTGCCCGCGGGAACGGTCACGTCCTGGGTCCCCACGATGGTGGAGGTCCAGGTCATGGTGTTGCCCGTGCCGGGGTTGCAGTAGCCGGGCACCGTCACGTACTTGGAGCCGAGCTTCGTGAGCTTGTCGGTGAACTTGACCGGCGGACTCCAGGTCGCGCGGAACATGCTGCCATCGGTGTTGGTGCGCTCCTGGGCATGCAGGAGCATGCCGGCGTCCGAGCTGGTCAGCGCGTCGGTCTCGACCCGGTCATCCCGCTCGTTGAAGGCACAGGTGGCACCCTCGACCTGGATGGTCTTCTTGATCTCCATCGTGAACTTGAGACCGTTGAGGGCCAGGTCGGTGTACTTCCAGTGGTTTCCGATCGCTATCGGGTAGTACTTGGTGATGTCGAACTCCTGGCCAGGCGCGATTGGCGGGCCGTTGCCCACATCAGGGGGCTGCGGGGGCTGCGGAGGCTGCGGAGGCTGAGGGGGCTGCGGAGGCTGCGGGGGCTGCGGGGGCTGCGGAGGCTGCGGAGGCTGCGGGGGCTGCGGAAGATCTCCGCCCGGGACGCGAATGCCAAGGCGCCGCAACAGGTTCAGGGTCTTCGTCGCATTCCACAGTGCCGGCTCGTTGTCGTCGTGCTGAAGCGTGAAGACCGCTCGCTTGCCCAGGATCTCCAGGAGGCCGGTCGGGGTCTTCTTGACGCGAGCGACGAAGAAGGCGCTCCACTCGATGTCGGCGAACGCGAGCTCCTCGACCTCGTACCTGGAAAGTGCGGTGGGCGCCGGGTCGCCAAGGGCCCTGGATACCCAGGGGCCTGGAGCCGCCACTGTCGCGCCGGGCAGCAGAGCAACCAGGAGCAGGATCAGTACGAGCAACTTCGAAGAGAACATCATGCGACACCTCAGGGGGAGATCCGCCAGTCCGCACCCCGGACAGAGCCAGGTAAGTTTACCGTCTAGACCCGATTTTGACTAGCTCCGAGAGCGAGATTTCGACGATAGAAAAGTATGGGGCACGGCTCCCGACATGTTCTACGTATCACACCGAGCGGAAGTTGCAGGGTAAGCCCGAGGGCAGCAGGGCCGGCGTCCTCAGTAGAGCAGGTAGCGCGGGGGCTTGTCCCAATGGCATCAAATCCTCATGGTTCTATTCTCCTGCTGTGGATTTGCCGGAGAGGCCGCAACGATGGCAACGCCGCAAGGTAGAAGCGGCTTCCAGCCGCTTTTTGGGCGCCCGGTCACAGGACAGCGACTTGGCCGGTCCTGTGGAAGCGGCAAGATGCCGCCTCTGCCTTTCCGACGCCCGTCATGCCTCTCCTGACGCTGGATTTGTTGCCACTGGGCTTGTCCCCCGCTCCCAGAGCGGTCGCAGGCCACGGGCGGGGCACAAACATGTCCTGAGCCTGTCGAAGGGTCCCCGCGCTACGACTCGCGAATCGAGTTTGTCGGCTTGAAACCGGGAGCGGACGGCCGAACTCGGCGCGTGATGCGACAGATTTGCCCGTAGTAGCTCAGTGGTGGGGGGACGGCCCTGCTGTTGCGCGCCTCACGGCGGCGGCGGAGTCTCGCGGACGCAGCGAAAGCCGATGTGGTCGCTGCGCGTTTCGGGCCTGGCGTTTCCGCGGAAGGTCGTCCGCAGCGACGAGGCAAAATCCACCCATGAGCCGCCGCGGACCACACGGTTCTCGCCCTGGATGGGGCCCGTCGGGTTGTAGTCCCTGCGCAGCCCGTACCAGTCGGGGTCGTACCAGTCGAAGCACCACTCCCAGACGTTTCCTGCCATCTGCAGGCATCCCACGGGGCTCTTCCCGTCCGGAAACCCGGTGGCGGCAGTCGGGTGCCCCAGTTTCTCGCCGTAGTTGGCCCTGCCGGCAGGCATGCTCTCTCCCCAAGGGTAGCGGCGCCCGTCAGTCCCACGGGCCGCGCGCTCCCACTCGGCCTCGGTCGGAAGGCGCTTGCCTGCCCATGCTGCGAAGGCGAAGGCATCGTACCAGTCGATCCCGGTGACGGGCCGTTCGGGGTCCAATGAGGCCGGGTCCACACCTTTTCGGCCGTGGTCTTTGCACCGGAACTGCTTGTCCTGAGACCTGGGAAAACACAGGGAGTGATTTCGAGTAGCCGCCATCCAGTCCTCGAAGACCTTGTACCGGCGGTTGCTCACCTCGCACTGGTCGATCCAGAACGGGTCCACGTAGACATTGTGCGGGGGTGTTTCGTCCGGAGCCCCGCCGACGCTTCCCATCCTGAAGGCCCCACCCGGGACGGCGACCATGACCGCGTCGTCTCTGGGCCAGTCCGGGTCCTGCCCGCTCTGGGCCCCGCCTTCGGCGGCGCTCAAGAGGAGGAACGACAGAGCCAGACCGGCAGCCGTACCCCACGAACGCCGCCATCCTAGACGGTGCCGGTCAGGCCGCCTCTCGGGGCCCGAGGACACCGAGCCAGGCGCGACAGCGATCCCCCGGCGGGTATCAGGCATAGTGGACCTTGCCTCCGACAAACCTCTTTTGCACCAACGTCATGACCATGATGAGCAGGAACAGCACGTAGGCCAGCGCCGAAGCGTATCCCATCTGGAAGGTGTGGAATCCCTTCTCGTACAGATAGTAGACGATCACCCGGGAGTTCTCCGTCACGTTGCTTCCATAGAGCATGAAGACCTGATTGAAGACCTGGAAAGACGAGATGGTCGACATCACCAGGACGAAGTAGGTCGTGGGAGACAGCAGCGGCCAGGTGACGTTCCAGAACGTCCGCACCGGACCGGCGCCGTCGATGCGCGCCGCCTCGTAGAGCTCCTGCGGGATCGTCTGGAGGCCCGCCAGGAAGATGACGACGTTGTATCCCAGGCGCTGCCACACGCTCATCATGATGATGGAGACCATCGCCAGACTTGGGCCGGCTGCACAGTCCGGACAGGTCAGATGGAAGTGGCCCGCCACCAGCGCGAAGAGCCCGGTCGGCTCGTGCAGCCAGTTCTGGCCCGGCAGCCCCAGCCAAGACATCATCTCGTTCAACAAACCCCGCTGCGGGTGGTAGACCCACTTCCAGACGAGCGAGACCGCGGCCGCCGACGTCACGACCGGAAGGAAGTAGACGGTCCGGTAGAACCCCAACCCGCGCACGCCCGTGTTCAGCGCCAGCGCAACGGCAAGCGCGGCGGCCATCGAGAGCGGAACCGTGCCCAGGACAAACCAGACCGTGTTCGCCATCGACGTCCAGAACAGGCGATCGCCCAGCATCGTCCAGTAGTGCTGCAGCCCGACAAACTCGGCGAACATGTTGCCGGCTGCGTCCTCGAAGCCCGAAAGGGCCAGGCTGTAGAAGATTGGCAGCAGGTGAAAAAGGGCCAGCACGAGCAGGGCCGGCAACAGGTACGCGTACGCACCCCAGTCGTCCGGTCGTCGCAGCCGTCGCCGTCTCATCCTTGCGCGCCGACCCGGGGCATCGGGTTCACTTCGTCGTCGGCTGCATCTTCGGGCAGCTCACCATCGGCAGCATGGCCGTGAAGTCGAACTGCGGGCTGTGGTCCGGCTGGGGCTTCTCTCCTCATTGTGGCATCCCACGCAGGTCTCCCGGGACCGGGCGGTCGCGGCCATCATCCCCTTGCCGTGCTCGAGCCCGGGGCCGTGGCACGCCTCGCACTGGACGTTCTCGTAACCGAACATCTTGGCCGCCACGTCGAACCCACCGGGCCTCTTGAACCCGGTCGTGTGGCAGCCGATGCACTGCACGTCCATCACGCGGCTGCGCCGGCGCAGGACGTCGATCGCCGTGGCGTGCGGCGTCTTCTTCCAGAAGGCAGCCTGCTCCTTGTGGCAAGAAGAGCAGAGCGCCTCTCCCCAGTAGACGAAGCTGCGGGTGGTGGGCTGCGCGGCCGGGGCTGGAGCAGGAACGGACGGCGAGCTCCCGGGAGGACCGACGGCCGGGACGGAAGGCTGGCCTGGTGATGCAGGCGGGGGAACCAAGAGCTTGGCCGCCTCCTCGTTGTACTTCTTCAGGTCGGCCACCACGGCACCGTCCTCGCCGGTGTTCTTGTCCATGGGCGCGAAGAGGCAGTCGAACCTGGGCGCCTCGGCACCGGCGAGGCCGCCGGAAGCGTACTTGGTGCTGACCCAGGCATCGTTCGGCTTCCAGACAGCCGGAGCGTCCAGGTCGAGCCTGCCCGTGTATTTTCCCTGGCAGTTGTACGATCAGCGTGCGGTTCACGACGATCGGCTCGGTCGTCATCTCGCGGCTGTGGCCGCCGACGATCACGTCGATCCCCGGCACCTTCCGGGCCAGCTCTTGGTCGGCCTGTAACCCATGGTGCGAGAGGCAGATGACCAGGTGCGACTTGGGACGCAGGAACGCGACCTCTTCCTTGGCCGTGGCGGTCGGATCGCGCTGAACCAGCCCTTTCTGGCCCGGGATGTTGCCCGTCAACGTGTTGCAGATGCCGAACAGACCGACCCGGACGCCGCCGATCTCGACCAGCATGTGAGACGCGAACGGCTTCTTGCCGTCCTTGTCGACCAGGTTGGCCGCCAGGAAAGGAAACCCACCGTCCCTGGCCACGGAGGCGGCAAACTCCGGGCCGGCGGCGAGATCGCATTCGCCGACACCGGACGCCACCAGACCAATGCGCCGCCCCGCGATGCCGGCGATGGTCCGGGCCCTGAGCTTCAGAGCTTGCAGCTCGGAGTCCATCGGCCAGGCCGTCTTGAAGAGCATATCCCCCGAATCCAACGCCAGGACCGGCTTTCCTGACTTCCGAACACCCTGGGTGAAGACCGCCCGCCGGGCGAGTCCGCCGATCTGGTTGCCGTGTCAGCCACAGGGGTCGGTCTCGCCCAACACGTTGGACGTGAAGACCAGCGAGATGCGAAGTCTGCCCCCCGCGAGCGGCGGCGGGGGCCCGATCGTCGACGTGGCGGCGATGGTCGCTCCCGGCGACGCGAGGGCGGTCGTGGGAGGGGCCTGGACAGCCCCCGTCGCCAGCGTCACGCCCGCGTGAGCGGCCGGCGCGGCCACGAGCGGCGCCGTTGCAGGGGTGACGGCCGACGCCCCCGTGGTTGCGGGAGCCGTGGCCACGGTGGCAGCCGTGGCCGGGATGAAAGCCTGGGCACTCGCCTGGGGGCCCGTGGTGGCACCCGCCGCAGCGGGGGCTGAACGGGTCACCAGGTCCGCGGGATCGCCAGCGCCCACTCCGCCCGCGGCCCCTGGAAACAACGCAACCACTGCGGCGATCGCCGCCGCGGTCAAGATCCAGCCGAATCGAACCTTCTTCATCGCACCACGCAAGCCCCCGTGCCGTCGTAGCGGTAATCCTACGGCCGGGGTCCTAGGTAACGCATCAGACCAGCGAGCAGAGGCGCGCCGCCAGTCGCGCCCCGGTCCCCCGACCCGAGGGGCCGCAGCTTGCACGGCCCCGTCGGGTCCAAACCGCTCAGCCCACAACCTCCTTGAGCTCCTTGCCGGGGTTGAACTTGGGGACCTTGCGAGCCTTGATCTGGATCTTCTCGCCCGTCTTCGGGTTGACACCATTACGCGCCTGGCGGACGCGGAGCTCCCAGCTTCCGAAACCAGAGAGCTGCACCCGGTCACCAGACTTCAGCGAGTCCTTCACGGCAACCACGATGGCGTCGATTGCCGCCGCCGAATCCTTCAGTGACAGTCCCGTCTCCTGAGCAATCTTCTGTGCCAGATCCTGCTTGTTCATCCGAAACCTCCGTTCGGGTCCACGACGACAGGGTACGGCGAGAGTAGCACCGCGAATTCGAGGGAGTCAACTCGCGGACACACGTCAGGTGCGCCTGCTGCCAGGCCGGTGGCCTGTTGACGAGGCACCCGAGTCGTCATAAGGAACGCGGCGGATAGATGCGGATGAACCGACAATTCTCGACTCGACGAAAGGAGGAGAAACGGATGACACGCAAGACCGCGCTTGCAGTGCTGCTCATGCTGATCACGGGGCGGGCCGCAACCGTTGGTTGCGGCCCGCCTTTCTGCACGGTAGGAGCCAGTCGAGTGTCTTCAAAGAAACACGCCAGAGATGGAACCACGGATCGTGGACCTTGGGCTTCTGCGGTTCGTCGCCACGATGCCGGCATGAAAAAGGGGCCAGGCCCTGAGGCCTGGCCCCCGAGAATCGGGAGTTTGAGAAGGTGCGAGGAGAACTACCGGGTCGCGGACTCGCGCGACTTGTCGAGGGACTCCTTGGCCTTCACGTACCGATCGTAGGCCAGGCGGGCATCCGCGACTTTCCGCTCCTTGAGCATGTTGATGTACTCGTTGTAGGCGGTCTTCATCTCCTGGGCGGCAGCGGCGCCGTCCAGGCTGGCGGTCGTCTGCGAGGCGGCCGGGGGCGGCTCGGCCATCGTGGTCGCTGCGGGAGGCGTTGCCAACTCGACCGGCGGAGGCTCGGCCGCGGGGACCAGCGGCTGCGACAGGTCGGCAACCTCGGCCGTGGGCTGACCCTTGTTGAAGAGCTTACCCAGGAGGAAGTTGGCCACCGCGCCGGCTGCGATCGAGGCGCCTACCAGGGCGATCCCGGGTGCGGCCGCGCCGCCCAACAGCGAGTAAGCGAGGGCGTAGCCGCCGGCGGAGGCCAGCGTCTGGCCGATCGTCTGGACCCAGTTGGTCGGGCCGCCGCCCAGCAGACCGGAGCCGATCTGATAGCCGAAGGCAGCGCCGAGGAACCCGGGCAGCACCTTGAAGAAGATGCCCATGCCCGGCGGCAGGAACGAGCTGGCCAGCGTCTGGAACAACATCGAGCCGACGAAGCCGCCGGCGGTGCCGCCCCAGAACGAGGGCTGGGCCACGAAGCTGAAGGCCTTCTTGATGTCGATCTTCTCGCCGTTGACGACTTGGCCGATGACATTGATGCCGGCCGTGATACCCACCGAGTAGAGGGCCCACGTGGCTGCGTCCTTGAGGATCGTCTTGGTCGGGGTCGAGGTGGCGCGGTCCAGCCGCTTGGCGATCTCCGTCTTCTGGGCTTCCAGCGTGTCATAGCCCTTCTGCAGGCGGGCGATCTCGTCGCTCGGGACCGGCTTGTTCAGGTTCTGGGCCTTGGTGGTCAGCTCGGTGATGCGGTTCTGGATGGCCTTCTGAGCGTCGACGATCGAGCGGGCCTGCTCCATCAGGTGGCCTTCGATCTCCAGCTTGCCGAGATCCTGGGCCTGATCGGCCGAGAGCTTGGGCGACTTGGAACCGAAGATCCGATCGCGCAGACCGGTGGCGAAGTTCTTGATCTTGTCGGCGACATTGGCCATGCCCGACTGCGTGACCTTGCCCTGGTCCATGCCGACCGCCAGCTCCTCGATGCGGGCAACCGCGTCGCCGCTCTTGACGACGCCGGCCGGCCACTTGCTGGTGCTGGAGGTGCTGTCGATGACCCACTTGCCGTCGGTGAACTTGACGGTGGACTCCCACTGGCCGCGGAACTTGACGGCGGTATTGTCGCCGAGCGGCAGCTCGTAATACTTGTTGAAGTCGAACTTGTCGCCGACGGTGAAGGCCGCCGTCTGGGCGCCCGTGACGACCGTGTCAGCCGCGCGCTTGCCGCCCGTCACGACGCGGTTCCAACCGTCCTTGATCTGGGTGCCGATCCGGTTGGTCAGGTTGGGCTGTTGCGTGGTGGGGGTTTCCGCGACGGGCGTCTTGGACGAGGAGCCGAACCCGAAGAGCCTCTGCAGGATGCCTTGCGGCGCCTGCGTCGGGCTCATGGGCGTGCCAACGACGTGTCCGGAGGCTTGGGCGTTGTTGGCCAGGATCTCGGCCTGCTGGGGCGTGGCGCCATTCTTGACGAAGAAGCTGAAGGCCTCGCCGAGAGTCGGCTTGTAATTGGCGGGAACGCCCGGAGGCACCGGTCGCGCAGCCCATGCGCCCCAGAGCTTGGCCAGGGTGTTCTTGGCAGTGTTGACGGCACCGGCAAGGCCGCTGGTCGCAGCGGGAGCCGGGGTCTGCGTCTGGGCTTCGACGATGGGCGCTGCCAGGCTCATCGCGAAAGCGATCACCACAAGGAGTGAAACTCTCCTGATTAGCGTCCTGTCCCTCATAGCCATTCTCCTCCTCACGTACTCGCTTCTCCCAATCCCTTTGATTGTAGTCTGCAAGCGGGTCACAGTGTCATGTCGTCATGAACCCGTGGTTCCGGGGTACCGCAAGTATGATGATGGTTCCAGATAGTGTCAAGGTGCCGGGAGCTGAATTTCGCCGGCACCTTGCGCACTCCTTGGCGACCGGAGAGCCGGTCAAGACAAGCGGTCGTGGACTGTCTCGAGCGGGCTGCCCGTCGCCTCCTCTGGATGGGTTCGAGACTACCGGCCGCCCGCGGCCCTGTAGGACTGGTAGGCCTGCTCGTACATCTGCTGGCTCTGTCGGATCCGGCTCTGGTTGCCGGACCGCAGATCCATCTGGTACTGGTCGTAGGCTCGCTTGTACTGGAACTGCATCTCGGACAGCGAGCCGCCGCGGTGGGAGTTGTACGAAATCCCGATGTCGAACTGGCTCTGGTTCTGGTAGCCGTACTGCTGCTGGTAGTACTGGTCGTAGTCGTCGTACCGGTACTGCTGCGGCAGGCGGTCCTGGTTGTAGCCGATGTAATCCCGAGCGTAGCGATTGCTGTCCTGGTAGTTGTCCCAGTACGCGCTGTCGCCGTCGTAGTAGTTCCAGTTGTCCTGCATCCGGTCCTGGAACCGGTTGGAGTTACCGCGGAACCAGTCGCTGATGGTGTAGCGGTAGTCGTCGAACTTGTTCTTCAGGCGGCCGAACTCGTCGCCCACCGTGTTGGCGTACTGGCCGGGGCTGGACCACTTGTCGGCGAAGAAGACGTCGTTGAAGATGGCGCCCAGCGCATAGCCGCCGGCCGCGCCCGCGACGGCGCCGACAGGGCCGAAGCCCACGGCGCCGATGACAGCGCCCGCGCCGGCGTAGATGTTACGGGGCGTCGCCAGCTTGTCCAGCTTGGGTGCGAACAGCTTGGCAAGGATGCCGCCCGCGACCCCGGCCACGCCCGCCGCGATGATGCGGCCCGCCGGACCCGCGAACGGGCCCATCGCCGGGATCAGCGCGTAGCCAAGGATGGCACCGGCCACGGCGCCGACCAACGTCCAGGTCGTGCCCGGGCCCAGCATCCGGTCGCCTTCCTGGCCGAGGCTGGAAAGGACCTTGGCGCCAAGGAACGCGCCGCCGGCAGTGATTGCAGTTCCCACGAGGATGGGGACGATCGGTCCCATCGAGGCCAACCCGGCGCTCTTGATGACGGCCGCGGCAAGGGCCGCACCGCCGAAGCTGCCAGCCGCGATGCCGGCCGCGCCGCCCAGCGTGCGTCCGAGTCGGGCCTGGCCAGCGCCGTCGGGCGGGTTCGGGGTCCGATACGTGTCGGCACCCGGGATCAGCGCGTCATACCGTGACTGCGCCACCAACTCGACGGGCAGCAAGCTGCCCAGGAACGCCACCAGCAGCAAGAGTACAACGGGTGCTCTCCACTGCCTCATTCTGATTGACCTCATACGACCGCCTCCTCCTCGCCTTCAGCTCCAGGCGTTTGGGTGTTCCTTCAAGTCTCTTCGTCCGGTCCATGACTTGCGGTGTCCGCGGACCTTCCGAAGGCCTTTGTTCACCAGTAACTACGCTGTTGTTCGTGAAAAGTTGCGCCGGTCCTTGCGAATTCTCTGCCAGTTGCTCGCGTCACGCTTCTGGGGCTGCGACGCGCTTCTCGATCCGCCGGGTACAGCTTCGCTGTCGCTCAAGTCCCGGTGTTTCTCGAAGCACCATAATTCATGCTGATGAAGGGCCGACTGTCAATCCCCGATCAGCGATTTTCTCCAAGAGTTGCAGCCAGGTCACGCTCGAGCTGCGAGAGTTTCTGCAGGGCAGCTTGCCGGACTTCCATCGGCGTCGAGTTGTCCATTGCCATCGTCCGGACCCGTTCGATGGCCTCGCGATAGGCCGCTCGCTTCTCTGCCAGCGACGTTCCCGGTGGGAAGTACGCTTGCACGTCCAGCTTCACGACGCGGCTGTACCGCTGCACGTAGCGTTCCTGGTAGGCCACGCGAGAATCCACGGGATACGCGTTCCAGTGCTCCGGGCCCAGCTCCGGGTACCGTCCGCCCAACTGGCTCCACGCCGACCACCAGTTGCGATAGATGCTGGGATCGTAGCCCGACGGAACCGTCGTGCCGGTCGTCACGCCTGTCGAGGTCGTCCCCGTCGTGCCGGGAGTCGCAGTGACCGACAGCCGGAACCCACGACGGTCGAACCCCTGCCGGTCGATGCCGTACTGGTTGTAACCCAAGCGGTCGTAACCCTCCCGGTCGTAGCCGTGTCGGTTGTAGCCCGTCCAGTCGTAGCCCTCGCGATCGAAGCCTTCACGATCGTAGACGTTCGGGTCGAGGTTCGCGGGCACCGTGCGGGGCCCGGTCGGAGGATTGGACCCGCCCTGACGCCACTTGTCGTAGTAGTCGGCCAGCCGAGTGTCGGGGTCGACGAAGACGTACTTGTCGAAGAGGTCGCCGCCGATGTAACCCAGGGGAACTCCGACAGCCGCACCGAACGGGCCACCCAGCAGCGCGCCGTTGATGCCGCCGATCATCGCTCCGACCGAACGCGGGTTGAAGTCGACGTTCGCCTTGCCGGCCAGCTTGTCGCCGATCCAGCCTCCGACAGCCGCGCCGATGGCGGCCCCCAGGGCCTTGGAGACGACGCTGCCGCCGGGCATCATCACGAAGCCCAGCAGCCCGCCGGTGACGCCTCCCACGATCGACCAGATTCGGTTCGCCGTGAACGCGTGGTCGATCTCGTTGCCGACGCCGCTCCCGAGCTTGGCGCCCAGGAACCCGCCGCCCAGCGCGGAGGTCGCCATGATGGCCCCGCCCAGCAACGGGTTGCCGATGCCCGCGGCCGACGCGATCGCGGCCCCCAGCGCGCTGCCGCCGGCCAGGCCCAGCGCCGTGCCCGCGTACCCGCCCTCGGTTCGCCCGTACTGCGCCGACACCGGCGCCGCCGCTGCGAACAGCATGCAGGCCAGGACCAGCACTCCTGTCAGGACCTTGCTCGTGGTCATCTTGTGTCCGTTCATGACTCGCTCCTCGTTCGCCTTCGGTCTGGTTGTCTGGTTATCGCTCGGGGTTGGCCTGCAGCTCACTTCGCGCGGGCCTCGAAGCTCGCGTTACGCATCGCGTCCAGCCGCGCCTTGAGGGCCGCGTACTTCTCGTACGCCACTGCCGCGTCGCCGTAGTTGCCTTCCTTCTCGAACTGCACGTAGCGCTGGTAGTAGATGCTCATCGCCTGGAACGCGTCCTCGACGTCCTTCTCGGTGAAGTTCGCAATCGTCGCGCTCGCCTTGCTGGCGTCGGCCTCGGGGGTCTGAGTACCGCCGCTGGCGCCCTCGCCCTCCGTGCCCGCCTCGGACTTCGGATCGCCGCGGATCATCTTCAGGACGAACTTGGCCGCCTCGGCACCCATCATGCCCGCGCCGATCTGCCCGAAGAGCCCGAACCCGGGGAACATCGTGGCTGCGATCGCGGTGCCCAGCGTCGAGCCGATCGTCTCGGCCCCGATCTCGAGCCAGTCGGCATTCTTGAAGCCGCCGCCCAGCAGCGTGCTGCCCAGGGCACCGCCAGCCATGGCCGGCAGCATCTGCAAGAAGACCCGGCCCACCGGCGGCAGGAAGCTGCCCAGCTTGGTGGTCAGGATCAGGCCCAGCTTGCTGACCGCGAACTTGGTGCCCGCGTAGGCGCCGATCGCCGCGCCGGCCGTTCCCAGCAGGAACTGCGGAGTCGCGATTGACTTGACCGCCGCGCCCAGGTCGAGCTTCTCGCCGTTCTTGATCTGGCGGGCCAGGTTCAACATGATGTTGGTCCCGGCGGCGATCAGGAACATGTTGGTCGCCTGCTTGGCGAAGCTCTCGGGAGGCGTCGACTTGATCTGCGAAATGCGCTCTTGCAGAGCCCGGCCATAGCGCGAATTGGGATCGACCTTGGCCAGCTCGGCCTCGAGGACGCCAACCTGCCGGCCCTGCTCGGCGAAGACCTTCTGGTTCTTCTGCTGGTAGGCCTGGTTGGCCGATTCCAGCGCCTTCGGGTCCGACTTGAGCTGCGAGATCTCCTGTTCGAGCGAGGCCTTCTGCTTCTGCAGCGCCTTGAGCTGCTTACCCTTCGTGAACTTGGCCAGCAACCCGCCCTTGCCCTCGACCTTCGCGATCTGCGCGTTGACCGCGTCGAGCTGGGTCTGGCGGGCCGTCAGAACATCCGTCTGGTAGCCGGCCGAGCGCGTCTCGGAGGACTTCGGCTCGGAGGGGTTGCCCTTGAGTTGCTCGAGGTTGCTGTCGATCTTCTTGACGACCTCGCTGTCGGCCCCAAACTTCTCGACGGCCTTGGCGCGCGCGTCCTTGAGCTGCGAGCTGACTGCCTCCGTGTTGCCCTTCTTGAGCGTCGCCACGACGTCGTCGGTCAGGCCCAGCTTGCCCAGGTCCTGCGTCGAGAGCTTGCCGCCGTTGGCAGCCGCCGCATCGGCGATCTTCGTCGCTGCTTCCTTGCCGACGAGCCCGCCAGTCTCGGCTTCGATCTGGCTGGCGGTCATCCGGCCCAGGTCCTGGACCTTGTTGCCGAACTTGACGGAGAAGCCGGTCTCGCTGCCCGCGGCGCCCGCGACCTCGGCCAGCCCCTTGCCTGCGGCCGCATTCACCGGGGCTCCGGCCGTGCCTTCCTGAGGCGTCGAAGCCACCGCGGCCTTCTCGACGTTGAGGGCCTTGATGTTCTGGTTGAGGTTCTGGATCTCGGCGAGCTTGCCCGTAGCCGTCGGGGCCTCGGCCGCCTTGGCCACCTCGGCCGCGTTCGTGAAAGAGCCTTCTTTCACGAGGTTGGCGGAAATGTCATGGGCCTGCGTGCGCAGGTTGGCGACCTTGGTCTCGATGGCCTGGAGCTTCTGGGTCTGGGGCGAGGGAGCCGAGCCCGGCGCCTCGACCGGAAGCTCGGCGATCGTCGCCGAACCCTTGGGCGGGCCGACCGGCTCGGCCACCGACGGGGTCGGGGCCTCGGCCACGTTGGCGTTTCGGCCCATCGCGGGCGACTCGGCCACGTTCGCGGCCGGCTTGCCCGTCGCCTCAGTGACATTGGCCTTTCCACCGGTCGGCTCGGAGATCGACGGGGCGGGCGATTCGGCCTGCGTGGGCTTGGCGGTGTTTCCGCCCTTGCCCGTCAGCCAGTCCATGAGGCCGCCCTTGCTGCTGGAGCTCGAACCCTCGGGAGCCTTAACCGGAGTCTCGCCGGCCTGCTGGGCCTTGGCGTCGGCCAAGGCCTTGCCACCGATGGAGTTCTTGCCCGTCAGCCAGTCCATGAACGCATTGCCCTTTGCGGTGGGCTTCGGCTGGGAAGCCGTGTTCTGGCCGGCTGTCTGGCCCTCGGGCGCGGCGACGGTCCCCTCGGTCTTGACGGCCGGGGTCTCGGCGACAGGGGCCGTGGCGCCTGTCTTGCTGGCGCGCAGCGTCCGGATCTGGTCGTTGATCTGCTTCAGGGCCGCCAGATCGCCCGAGGCACCCTGGGCCTCGCTGGCCTTGTAGATCTCGGCGTTGTTCGCGAACTTGCCCGTCGTCTTCAGCTTGGTCCGGAGCGAGTAGGCCTGGCCCTGCAGGTCCTTGATCTGGGCCTTGACGTCAGACGCCTTGATGGGCTTGCCGGCGGCCGTCTCGGAGGCGACGCCCTCAGTGGGAAGCTCGGCGATGCGGGTCTCGGTCATCGGCGTTTCGGTGACCGGCGTTTCGGTCACGGGCGCCTCGACCGGGGCGGTCTTTGCAACGTTGCCGCGGCTGAAGAGCTTCTTCCACCAGCTCGTCTTCTGAGTGGTAGTGCCGGCCGTGGAACCGCCGGGGGCCTCGCACTTGAGGATCGACAGGTACTG
>JACQZL010000157.1 GCA_016213865.1 Candidatus Rifleibacteriota bacterium | reverse complement strand
GGGGCCGCCAGAGTAGCCACATACGATTCCCCCGATTGCGCCGTCGTCCCCGTCGCCGTCGTACTGTAAGTGAAGCGTGTCGGGCTGAGGCGCGAAGCTGCCGGTTGCGCCGGACTGAAGTGCTCCGAAGGGCTGAAGGTCAGAGCCGGCGTCATCGAGGTCGTCAGATCCTCGCTGAAGTCGGCTGTCACAACCAGGGCGCCGGCCCTCAGGAAGCCCGGTCCCTGGCTGAACGTAACCGCCGTTAGCACCGGCGATGGAGAGTACTCCCACGTGTCCTGTTTGTGGTTCGAGCCGTCATACCCGCCAAAGAGAACTGCCCGACCGCGGGCGCTGTCGTACGCCATGCCGTGCGAGTTTCGAAAGCTCGGGCCGGACTGGGAACTCACCTGAGTCCAGTTGGCGCCGTCGTACTCCCACGTGTCCTGCTTGCGGCTCCAGCCGTCGTACCCGCCGAAGAGGAGCACGCGGCTCCGTGCGCTATCATAAGCCATGGCTTCGTTTCCGCGCGCGGTTGGCCTGGATGCCGGGCTCACTTGGGTCCAGCAAGCGCCGTCGTATTCCCAGGTGTCCTGGACGTACGAGTACGAGCCGGTGCATCCCCCGAACAAGACGACCCGGCCGCGGGCGCCGTCGTACGCCAGGGCGTGGTCGTACCGGGCGCTGGGTCTCGATGCAGGAGTTAGCTCTGCCCAGTTCGTCCCATCGTACTCCCAAGTGTCCTGCCTGTACGACCCGCCATAGCCCCCGAAGAGCACCACCCGACCCCGCGCGCTGTCGTAGGCCAGGGCGCCACCAGTGCGAGCGCCAGGCCTGGAGCCGGGGCTCACCTGAGCCCAGTTGGCTCCGTCGTACTCCCACGTGTCCTGCTGGTACGTGTACGAGCTGTCATACCCACCGAAGAGCACCACCCGACCTCGCGCGCTGTCGTAAGCCATGGCGTGATAACCCCGAGCACTGGGCCTGGAGGACGGACTCGCCTGGGTCCACGCGACGCCGTCGTACTCCCACGTGTCCTGCACATAAGAGCCGGCGTACCCCCCAAATAGCACCACCCGATTACGCGCGGTGTCGTAAGCCAGGGCGGAGCCAGACCGAGCGCTGGGCCTCGTCGACGGAGAGCGTTGCAGCCACGTGCAGCGGCCCGGGTCGGCCGGCTTCGTCTGCACCCGCCCGTGCCGCAGCGCCACCTCGGCCTGCGGGTTGCCGAGAAGGTCGGCCGCGCCGCTCACCGTCAGGGTGAACGGGTCCCCGAAAGCCGGTTCGGTTGCTCCGCCCACCACGACGACTTCGAAGACGAAGCGCGTGTCGCTCACCCGCACGGCCGGACCCACCGTCAACGTGCTGGTTCCCGCGCTCCACGTCAGCTCCGGCGTCGCGCCGACCGGTTCGGAGTAGTCCACCGTCACTCTCCACGTGCCCGCCGGCAGCCCCTCCAGCCCTCGGCTGAACGTCACCGCGAGAACCGCCGGAGGCATCTCCACCGAGAACGTGTTGTTCCCCGGCTGGCTGGCCAGGGCGTTCCCCGAGGCGTCGGCCGCGCTGAGCGTGACCGTGCGCGTCCCCTGCGTGTCGCAGGCCAGGATGGCCGTCGAGTACGTCCAGCTCGTCCGCCCCACGACCGGGGTCATCACCACTTCGCTCACGCTGCCCCCACCCAACGTCCCGGGGATGCTCACCCTCGGCGCCGCCGGTGTGATCTCCTCGGTGAACGTCGCGGTGAGCTGGAACGTCCCGGCCCCATAGAGCCTGTCCTCGCGATTGTACGTGAGCGTCACCACTGGAGCACTCGTGTCGGCTGTCCCGCCTCGAGACCAGTCCGAATCCTGCCGGTTCCCCACGAGGTCGACGACCGTCGACGCCGCCACGGTAGCGACATACGACGCCCCCGATTGCGGCGTCGTCCCCGTCACCGTCGTGCTGTACGTGAAGCGTGTCGGGCTGAGGCGTGAAGCTGCCGGCTGCGCCGGACTGAAGTACTCCGCGGGGCTGAACGTCAGCACCGGCGTCGCCGAGGTCGTCAGGTCCTCGCTGAAGTCGGCGGTCACCACCAGAGCCCCGCCCTTCACGTATCCCGGCCCCTGGCTGAACGTCAGCTCAGTGACCGCCGGCGACGGAGCGTACTCCCACGTGTCCTGCTTGTGCGAACCGTCGTCGCCCCCAAAGAGGACTGCCCGACCGCGTGTGGCGTCGAACGTCATCGCGTGATACCGGCGGGCTGCGGGTCCCGTCGCAGGGTTCACTTGGGCCCAGTTCGCGCCGTCGTACTCCCACGTGTCCTGCGTGTACGAATAGGACCCGATGCAACCGCCGAAAAGCAGAGCCCGGCTCCGCGCGCTGTCGTACACCACGGCCTGGGCATACCGGGCGCTGGGCCTGGATGCAGGTGCTAGCTGAGTCCAGTTGACGCCGTCATACTCCCACGTGTCCTGGGCATACCAGTACGAGCCGAGGTACCCACCGAAGAGAACCACGCGACCCCGCGTGCCGTCGTAAACCAGAGCGCAACTGTCGCGAGCGCCGGGTCTGGAGACAGGATTCAGCTGAGTCCAGTTCGCGCCATCGTACTCCCACGTGTCTTGCTTGATGGTGCCGTCATCGCCGCCAAAGAGCACCACGCGACCCCGCGCGCTGTCGTAGGCCAGGGCACAACTGTCGCGAGCGCTGGGCCTGGAGCCAGGATTCACCTGAGTCCAGTTGGCTCCGTCGTACTCCCACGTGTCCTGCACATACGACCCGGCATAGCCGCCAAAGAGCACCACCCGACCTCGCGCGCTGTCGTAGGCCATCGCGTGTCTGCTCCGCGCACTGGGCCTGGAAACAGGGTTCACCTCGGTCCAATTGGTTCCGTCATACTCCCACGTGTCCTGCCTATGTGCGTACAAGCTATCATGGCCGCCAAACAGGACGGCTCGACTGCGGGTGGAATCCCACGCCATACCGGAACCGTACCGAGCGCTGGGCCTGCTCGACGGAGAGCGTTGCACCCACGTGCAGCGGCCGGGGTCGGCCGCCCTCGTCTGCACCCGCCCGCGCCGCAGAGCCACCTCGACCTGCGGATTGCCGGCCAGGTCAGCCGCACCGCTCACCGTGAGCGTGAACGGGTGTTACGCCGCTCGGTCTGATCGGGTGAACGGGGCGTTGCGCGTCATGTAGGCGCCGGGGAACGCTGGGAGGCAGCGAGGGCCGCCTCGGCGAGAGCGTGCACGATGGTTGGGGGCTGCAAGAAGGGTGAAGAGGT
>JACQZL010000185.1 GCA_016213865.1 Candidatus Rifleibacteriota bacterium | reverse complement strand
TCGCTGTAGACGGCGGCTACAACACGCGAATCGTCTTCGACCCCAGCTCGGATTCGTACGAACTCTCGACAGGCACCGCCGGCGTGTGGACCGTCGAGGAGACGGTCACGCTCAACACGGTCGTGGATCTGGTTTCCACGACGCTGCCGGCGAGCGAACTGGAGTTCTCTACTGGCGGGCTTGCCTTGACCGGCGGAGAAGTCCTGTTCGAGGCCGAAGGCCAGCGGCGCGAGATCCGGTTCGAGAGCGGTTCGGGTCTCGTGAGCTTCGAGTTACGGGGACGAGGCGTATGGAAACCTTCAACCGCCACCCACAACGTCGAACTCGCCGGGGCTTCACGCTCGTGGAGGTGCTCTGCGCGATCGTGCTCGTGGGCTTGCTCGTGCCGGCCTCCCTCGAGTTGCTCCGCCGCGGGCAGACCCGCGAGCGGATTGCCCAGCAGTGGGCCGGCGCCTCCCAGGTGATGGCTCTGGTGGCCGAGACTTTGCAGGGAGATAAGTGGGCGGGTTCCCGAGCGGACTCGACCTTCGAAGTCACGGTCAACAACACGGTTTACCACGTTACCATCGAGCAGAGTCTGCCCGACGCGACCTTCCCCGACCTGAAGAAGATCATCGTGAGGCTCGAATGGAACACGTCATGGGGAGTGGATTCGGCGATTGCAGTCGACAGCCAGAGCCGGACGTTTCTGGTGCTCGATTCGAGTGCCTGAGCCGCCCGCGGCGGCGGAGGTCCGAGGGGGCCTCCACCAGATACTGCGCCGGTTTCACGCTAGTCGAAGTGCTGCTGGTCATGGGCCTGACCGTGGGCTTGTTGGTTCCCATGGTCGAGGCCATGAGGGCCGCCTCAGCCATCTGGAGCATCGGCACGCCTTCCCGGGGGCTGACGCTCTCGGGCGGCTGGGCGCTGGAGCGGCTGTTGCGCGACGTTCAGGGGAGTTTCGAGGTGCGGGCCCTCGACGCCGATGTCCTGTCCCTCGCCACGCAACTGGTCGAGAACAGCACCAGCGATCGCGAACTCATCACCTGGCGCCGGCTGGTGGAGCCGTCGACGGGCGAGAGCTGGCTCGAACGCGCGGTCACGCTGCACGTCGACGAGTACCCCACGGTGCCGGTGCCGCTGCCTCCCGTCACCTACGCCCGTGACGTGACGGCCTTCGAGCTTCGCGGGCCTCGACTCTGGACGAAGCTCGACGGCGACGGGGACGTGCTCGCGCCGCAACTCGGCCCTCGCGGCACCGTGACAAACGGTCCGCGCTACGCGGGCGGCGTCTTCGGAAATGCAGCCCAGCTCAGGGCCCAGGGAGAGTCGATCGCCTTTCCGTTGACGCCTGGAGTCTTGTTGAACGCCTCCACGGGCACCATCGAGTTCTGGTTCGACCTGTCCCTGGCGAGGTCCGTCACGGGAGTCCGATACCTACTCGATACCTCGGAGGCCTCCGACGGCCAGCGCCTCAGCATCACCTACACGGGTCCTTCGGGCCGGGTGGCCGTTCTCTGGCGAGGTGTCGAAGTGCTAGCGTTCACGCCGAACCCGCTGGAACTCGGGCTCACTCACCTGGCGGTGGTCTGGGACGGCTCCGGCGCCAGTCTCGGCACCGACGACGCCGGCGGCATCCTCAAGACGGCCCTCTACTACGCGGGTCGGCGCGTCGACGCCTCGACGGCCGGCCCGCCCGCGGGCGACTTCGAGGGATATCTCTACGTCGGCTCCAGCAACACTCCGAACGGTGTCGGGTCCGGACAGGCAGGAGTCCCGATCGACAATCTCAAGGTGCATGACACCCCCAAGACGCGCTTCGGCTCCCGCTGGAACGAGAACGACCTGGGCCTCGTCGACGTGACGCTGTCGCTGAGACGCGAGGCGGGCAACATCACGCTCCGAGGCGCCGCCGGCGTGCAGGCCGGGCGTCCCGTGCAGTCGGATGTCTCTTCCCGGCCGCCGCCTCCCTTCCCCTTCGTGCTTCAATCGGAGGGTTCCATCGACTGCACCCCCGCCGCCACCACCAAGTCCTGGGTGTTTGGCTTTGTGCACGCCAACGGCTCCTTCGTGCCCGGCGCGCCTCCCTACCTGCCCATCTTTCCGGACGGCCAGGCGATGGTCAGCTCCGGCCGCCCGGAACCTTTCTACGTACCCAACATGGCGTCCTACCGCGCCGTTGCGGATCCCGGCCAGTTGATCCTCGGCCCCAAGGTCTTCGTGCACGACACGAGCTACGCGGGCGTCTGGTACGTCACCGGGAAGGTCACCATCGAATCGGGAGTGAAGGTCAAGGGCACCATCGTCGGTGAGAAAGGCATCTACAGGCAGAAATCGGGGCAGTACAAGACAGAGAACGTGTCGATCGTTCCCGATCGCTCGGGGCTCCCGGCACTGATTGCCGTGGGACGGTCGCCCGGTTCGACGGTCAGCATCGACCTGAGTCACTGCGCGAACATCCTGATCCGGGGTCTCGTGTACGGGGACGAAGGGGTCGACCTGAGCCACATGCGGAAACTGCGGATGCGGGGGGTGGTCCTGAGCGGAGGGGCAGCGCACACTCTGGATTTCGGCCGGCCCAACAATTCCTCGATCGCCTACTCTCTGCTCACGACCCCGCCCTTCTTTTCTCCAAGACCATGAAACGCAACCCACGGTTCGGTTTCAGACCTCGACGGGCCGCCGGCTTCGTGCTGGCCCTCTCTCTCGGCCTGATGACACTCATGCTGTTGATGGGCTTCGCGATGACGCAGGTGGCGCCGAAGACCAGCCCCGCCCAGATAGATCTCGCGCGAGGCAGCCTTCCGCTCGAGGGCGGAAGGCTGATGGATGTCACCCAGGCGGGTCTCAACGACGCCGAGCACGAACTCCGCAAGACTCCGTCGTGGACTGTCGGTTTCACGGACAAGGCGTTCTCGGGCGAGCCGGGGTGCAGCGGCCGCTACACCGTGTCGGTCACGTCGGGCCAGATCATCGTCTCGCAGAACTCGGTCCTCAATCACACCGAGATGGTCTCCACGGGCGTCGATGAGGCCGGACGGATGCGAATCGTGAGGCGGCGCATCGGGATGGGCTCCGACTCGATGAAGTACACGATCTACTCGGGTGGAACGCTCTCGCTGGCGGGCCTCACCGCCTCCTCGCCGGTGCGAGGGGGGCTCTATGGCCGCGCCGGAGTCGTCACCGGCGGCTCCGACGCAGGCTACTTCGTCGTGAGTCCCGCGACTGGTGGGCCCGATATCTCGGCGCCGACGATCGACTGGCAGGGTTACTATCGAGTCTACGGCTTCGACCCGCCACAATCGGATCCTGGCAACAACACCGGATTCGAGCTGAACGGCCCCAACCTCCGGCTATGGGGGGACCACCGAGATTCCCGCATCATCTACTCGGCGGGCCACTGCACGCTCGACCAGGCGGATGTCGTCCAGGGGAACAAGAACACGCCGAACCCGTTCCAGCTCTCCTCGGTCTTCGTGAGAAACCACGTCGTCATCCAGGGCCCGGCGACGGCGACGCCGAAGAGAACCTCGACCATCACCGCCGACTACATCGACGACGTGCGCGACTTCCCGGCCTTGGTCGTCTACGGGAACCTCAAGACCGACCATGCCAACGTGGACAACCCGACCGCTCCGGTCGAGATCACGGGCCTGGTGTTCGTGGATGGTTCGGTGGAGCTGAAGGATTTCACCCTGCACGGCGCGCTGTATGCATCGGGCAGCGTCACGCTAATCGGAAATTGCTTGATCGAGCCGGGCAATCTGCCGCTGGTGGATCCGATGACCTATCCGCCGTTTCTCACGCCGGGTGTTTCGGGACTGTTCCTCGCTCGCATCAGCCAGAACGTGCTGCGTTGAACCGGCGGGGCCGCCGTTCGACTCGAAAGACGAACTCGGTTGTCAGGGGGCTGGGAAGCGTCAGCTGGACTCGTCTTGGTCGCTGCGACGAACCGAGGCCTCGGCGCTCTCTCCGGCGAAGTCCTTCAGATCGGTGCAGAGCGCTGCGATCGCATCCAGCTTGAGCGTCGCCAGCCGCAGCTCGCGCCCGGCCTGGCCCGTCCCGCGGAAGCCGGCCAGCTCTCCCCGCAGGTTGCTCAGGGGCCCGTCGAGGGCCGCGAGAAAACGGGCCACCGCCCCGCCAAGGGAGCCCGCGGGGCTGTCGGCCTGCTCGGCCTCCGCGGGGGACCCACCGGATTCCGCAGGAGTCTCCAGCTTGGAGCGACTCTCCAGACTCTCGCGGAACTCCTCCTTGCGGAGCGCAGCCTGGATCTTCTCCAGCAGGCGCTCGGCATCGATGGGCTTGATGATGTAGTTGGTGGCGCCATAATTGAAGCTCTCCATGATCTCGCGGGTGCCGCTCCTGGCGCTGAACATGATGATCGGCACGTCGCGGGTCTCGGCGGCATCCTTGAGACGGCGAACCACCTCGATGCCGTCGATTCCGGGCATCATGATGTCGAGCAGTACAAGGTCAGGCTGGTGAAGCCTGACCTGCTCGAGGGTGTCGTTCCCATCGCCGGCCTCGAGAGCTTCGTAGCCATGCTGCTCCAGGATGGCCTTGACGATGGTGACGTGGTCCGCGTCGTCATCGGCGATCAGAATCCTGTAGATCTTGGACATGGTGGCAGGCTTCCTTTCCACTCCTGACCGACGCTGGCCAGCAAGGGCCAGCGCCTCGCGCCGCCCGGGGGCCAGCATACCACAGCCGTTGCGCGGGCACCCCGAGAGGGGAAGAGCCGCGGGCCGGGCGGGAGTCTCTCAGTCGTCGCAGGCCGGCAGCGTGACGGCGATCGACGCCGGTACCGAGAGCAGGTAGGACTGGCCTCCACGCACCGCAAACGGAGGGGTCAGTCCGGGGAGGTCGATCTGGAAACCTGAGCGGCCCGCCAGCGT
>JACQZL010000184.1:1708-3362 GCA_016213865.1 Candidatus Rifleibacteriota bacterium | reverse complement strand
GCCACCACCAGCTCCATCAGCGAGAAGCCGGTGCGAGGCTGGAGGCTTGAGACTTGAGGCTTGAGACCTGAGACCTGAGGCTGGAGGCTTGAGACTTGAGGCTGGAGGCTTGGTGCGTGAGGCGTGAGGCGAGCGGCCTGCCCGCTGCCCCCCGACTCTTGACCCCCGGCCCCTCGGGCCTGACCCCTTACCCCCAACCCCTGGCCCCTGCTCATGGCATCCTGCTCCTCACGTCCTTCACGTCGGGCGGATCCTCGTCGGCCAGGCCGTCGCCGTCCTCGTCGCCGTTTCCGATCGGGTCCTCGTCCACGTGAGGCTCTGGCCGCCCCTCCCAGTCCGGATGACCGGGCACGCCGGACATCAGCGAGGGGATCAGGTCGTTGTCCAGGTCGTCGCCGCCGGTGTTGCCCTTGCTGGCTCCCCACTCCTTGGTCCCGGGGCTGGCGCTGCCGAGCCAGGAGGCGATCGCCGCGCCCGGCCGCCAGTCTCCGTCGTTGTCCGCGGGCACCAGAATCCAGTCGGGCCGGCCGGTCGTCGGATCCTCCGGGATCTCCCGCAGATAGCGCGAGCGGCGGCCCTTCTTGCCGGGCGAGTCGGGATAGGTCCCGAACCCGTCATGTACGCCCTGCACCAGCTCGCTCGTGCTGTTGTCCAGGAAGTGCACGACGTTTCCGTAGCTGTCCTGCCCGTTGTAGGGATAGCGCCCGAAGTCGTTGTAGAACGCCTGGATGGCCAGGCGGATCGCCCGCAGGTTCGTCTCGCGGATCGTGAGCTTCGACTCGTCGATCTGATCGGTGAACACCCCGGCGGCCATCGCCACCAGGGCCAGCATCACCGTCAGCGCGATCAGCACCTCGACCAAGGTGAAGCCCCGCCGGCCGGCCGGAAGCCTCGTTGCCGCTCTCACAGCGCGGGCTTCGTCCGCTCTGAGGCTCGAGGCTCGAGGCTCGAGGCCGGAGGAGAGGCCGGCGATTCGCGCCAAGTCGTCGGCCCGAGCCCAGAGAGCCGGCGGCGGCAGCTCAGTGGAGTTGCTCATCGGCCGTCGAACATCGGGTTGGAGGAGTAGACGCCCGTCACGACCGAGAGCTGGAGCTGGCTCGTCCCGTCGGGGGTGGGCAGAGTCCAGGCCTGCGTGGTGAGCGTCCAGTCCTTCGAGTTGGTCGACGGATCCAGCGGGATCTCGTCGAGGTACTGCACGCGGGGGCCGCGGCGCGCCTTCCAGTTCTTCTCGTCTTTCCGGGCGAACTTGAGCGCTCCCTGCCGCAGCTCGCTCGTCGAATCGTCGAGAAATCCGACGTTTACGTCGAACACCTTGCCGTGGAAGGGGTAGCGCCCGTTGTCGGCGTAGAACTGCTGCAGCGCTCCCCGCATCGTGTTGAGGTTGTTTCCGAGCACCGCCTCTTCGCCCCACTTCACGTACTGGATGTAGATGCCGCTCGCCATCAGCGTCAACGCGAGCAGGATCGCGACCGTCACCAGCAGCTCGACGAGGGTGAAGCCCCAGGCCCCAGGCTCGGGGTTCGAGGCTCGAGGCAACAGGCTCACTGTCCCGAAGTCGCTGGCGTGCCGTCTCATGCTCACGATCAACAATACCACCGCTCACCGCGGGCAGATCACCGCGGGCAGAACCCGAAGACCCGGACAGGTATCACAG
>JACQZL010000184.1:0-1701 GCA_016213865.1 Candidatus Rifleibacteriota bacterium | reverse complement strand
GGGAATCAACTCCCCCTCTGGGTCTCTGTGTTCTCTGTGATGGCTCAACCTCGTTCTGCTGTCGAATTCTCGCGCCCCGCGACGAGCTTCAGGAGTACTGAATCAGTAGTTCAGGCCCACGGGCCCGCCGGCGCCGAAGGTGGGCAACAGGTCCGGCACGTCGCCGTAGTGCATCCCCGCCCCGACCCTCTTGTCGGAGGCCGACTTCAGGTAGAACTCGAAGAAGATCTCTTCCTGGACCGGGTTCCACCGCATCCGCCCCTCGAAGTCGTGGAAGTCCTTGGTGATGCCCAGGTTCAACTTCGTCAGCTCGTAGCCGGTGCCCAGCACGTTGCGGCTCGTGTTTGAATCGAGGTCGATCCGCGTCTTCGGATCGAGCAGGAACCCGCTACGCGTCGCCACCGATTGCAGCCGGCCCCCCTGCGCGTCGTAGTTGGTGATGAGCGCGTGCTCCCATCGGTCCCCGCTCGCCACCCGGGCGTTGGCCGAGAGGCTGCCCAGCCTGAGCGACGTCAGGCTGCTCGGGTCCCGCGACACGTCGTAGAAGGGCGTCAGGCTGAGCGACACGAACCGCCGCCCGCCGATCGGCGTGTGGTAGACGAAGTTGCTGCTCGCGCCGATGAACTGTCCCGTCACGAAGTCGCGCGTCACCTGGAACAGCGTCGCCGTGAAGGCGTCGTAGTCGCCCATCCGCAGGTAACCCGTCAGCAGGTGGTTGCGCGGCGGCAGCGTGTCGAAGCTGGCGAAGGGCGAGGGGTCGCCCATCTCGTCCTGGTACACGTAGTTGAAACCGCTGTTGAACGAGCGCCCGTAGTGCTCGAACGTGTTGGCCTGGAAACTGAAGAAGTGCCGCACGTCGCCCGTGCCGTAGATGTCCTCGGTCTGCCGCATCGAGGCGTTGATCTCCTGGAACTTGCCCAGACGCATCGGGGGGAGGGAAACATTGAAGTTAACCTCCGCGCGGCCCGTGTCCTCCATCCGTTCGCGGTAGTGCGCCAGGCTGCCGTCCACCCCGAGGCCGATACCGGTGCCCCAGAGCTTCGTGCTTCCGGTCTGGGCGAAGGTGAACCTCGGCGTGCTCTCCAGCACCTGCACGTTGTCGTACGGGTAGCGCGAGCCGTCCAGGTCGAATCGCCGATCGAGCGCCAGTTGCGTCGCCCAGCCGGGGAAGGCCCGCGAGAGGTTGGCGCTCACGTTCAGCTCGCTGTCGGTGCCGAGCGTGCCGAAGGTGGTGTCGGTCATCAACGCGTTGAAGTTCGCGTTGGCCCAGGGCATCCGGGCCTGATGGGCCAGCTGGTAGCGGCTCGCCGACTGGCGGATCAGCCGCGACTCGTCGTGCGTGAAGTCGAACTGCCCCAGGTTACGTTCGTCGAGGCGGTAGTTGACCGTCGTCCCCAGGTTGGTGCCCTCGAACTGCGAGGGATTGTAGCTGAGCCGGCCGAAGAGCGAGTCCGACACCCAGAACTGGTAGGCCGACCGCAGCGTGAAGCCCCTCGCCGAGGTGTAGCCCGGCCGGAAGAAGAAGCGGTCGACGCCCTCGCCGGTCTGCAGGTTGATGACGTATCGCGGCAGCCGGAACCAGGTCTTCTCGCCCACCCGGAACCGCGCCCCCTCCAGGATCATCCGGTCGCCGGGCACGATGGTCATCTTCCGCGCCTGGATGCGGTAGTGAGGCGGCGAGCGATCGCACGTCGTCGTCGA
>JACQZL010000203.1 GCA_016213865.1 Candidatus Rifleibacteriota bacterium | reverse complement strand
GGGTGCACACTCTGCGCATGGGTCGCCTGATGGCTCGTCCAGAGCCGGAACCGGTGGCCCGGTACAGGCAACCGGTTGCCAGTAGCCAGTAGCCGGTAGGCGGTGATGCCGGATCGCCGGCGGGCTGCGGACGGTTGGCAAGGGGATCACCATCCGGCGGCAGTCTCGCGCTCGCGTGGTCCCATCCGCGGGCTCGTAAGGCGTCCCCTGCGAACCAACCAGCAGCCCATCTGGAGCCCTGCAACGAGCCCTCGCTACCGGCTACCGGCCACCGGCTGCTTGTTCCGACCGCACTCGGAGAACTGCCCACGCGTCGAGCACGCACCCCGTCCGGCAAGGTCCCGGCGAAGTTCCCGGAAAGGACGTCGGCAACCCGGTTTCGTCACCCCCGCACAAGCGGGGGTCCAGGATCGATGCGACCCCTGGATTCCCGCTTTCGCGGGAATGACGACTTCGCCGATGCCCTGCCCCGTCCGGAGGCCGGCTTGCCCGGATCCAGCCCGGGTGCTACCCTCTGGCACGATGCTCCCGGTCACCGCAGCCTCGAACGCCACTTGCGGGTTGGCCCTCTCGGTCGTCATACCCGTCTATGACGAGGCAGACAACCTCGAGCAGCTCCACGAGCGTGTGCTGGGGGGCCTGAGCGGGTTCGAGCGACCCTTCGAGATCCTCTACGTGGACGACGGCTCACACGATCGCAGCCCCGAGATCCTGCGCCGCCTTGCCGGCTGTTGCCCTGCCGTTCGCACGCTGCTCTTCAAGCGCAACTTCGGCCAGACCGCGGCCCTGACAGCCGGCTTCGATCACGCCCGCGGCGAGGTCGTCGTCACCCTGGACGCCGACCTGCAAAACGACCCGTACGATATCCCGCGCGTGCTCCGGAAGCTGGACGAGGGCTTCGACGTCGTCAGCGGTTGGCGCGTCAACCGCAAGGACAACCGTGTGCTCAGGACGCTCCCCTCGATGGCAGCCAACTGGCTGATCGGGTGGGTCACGGGCCTGCCGCTCCACGACTACGGCTGCACCCTGAAGGCGTACCGGCGGTCCGTCTTCGAGGAACTGCGCCTCTACGGCGAGATGCACCGCTTCATCCCAGCGTATGCCTACTGGTCCGGGGCGCGCGTCGTCGAGGTCGAGGTCACCCACCACCCGCGCACCGCGGGCCAGAGCAAGTACGGCCTCTCTCGGACGGTCAAGGTGTTGCTCGACCTGCTCACGATGACCTTCCTGCACTCGTATGCGACCAAGCCGCTCTATGTCTTCGGCGGGTTCGGCGCGCTCCTCTTGGCGACTGCGACCGCGACCGGCCTCTTCGTCATGGTGCGCCACTTCCTGTGGCAAGGAGAGTGGATGAGCCCCCTCATCCTGGTGACCTTCTTCCTCGTCGTGGGCGGCATGCAGGCTGTGTTGATGGGCCTGCTGGCCGAGATGATGGTCCGGACCTACCACGAGTCCCAGGGCAAGCCGACCTACGCCCTGCGCGAGATCGTGGGCACAGGACCGAGCGGCGGGCCCGTCCCTCCAGCCGGGCAGGTCGACTTTGCGTCCCAGCCCGAAGTCTCGGCCCCCGCCCCGTCCGCACCCTGATCCGAGCCCCCATGTGCGGCATCTGCGGCATCGTCACCATCGATGGGCAGCTCACGCCCGACGCCTCGACCCTCGGGGCGATGAACGCCGCCATCACCCACCGCGGCCCTGACGACGACGGGTTCTACCGCGAGCCGGGAGTCGGGCTGGCCATGCGCCGCCTGCAGATCATCGACCTTGCCGGCGGCCACCAACCAATCTGCAACGAGGACGGCTCGGTCGTCGTCGTCTTCAACGGTGAGATCTACGACTTCCAGCCCCTGCGCGAGCGCCTGCAGTCAGCCGGACACACGCTCTCGACCCGCTCCGACACGGAAGTGCTGGTCCACCTCTACGAGGACCTGGGCGACGCGATGCTGGCCCACGTGCACGGGATGTTCGCCTTCGCCCTCTGGGACGCGAGGCGTCGCCGGCTCTTGCTGGCCCGCGACCGCATGGGCAAGAAGCCCCTCCACTACTGGATGGACGACGAGCGCCTCGTCTTCGGCTCCGAGCTCAAGTCCCTGCTGGCCAACCCCGCCGTCCCGCGTAGGCTCGACCCGACCTCCCTGGCGCGCTACCTGCACTTCGAGTACGTCCCCGCTCCGCATACCATCTACGAGGGCATCCGGAAGCTGCCACCCGGTCACCTGGCCGTCTACTCGCACGGGCGCCTGGAGGTGCGTCGCTACTGGGACATCCCCCGCCCGCAGGCGGATGAAGCCTGCCCGGACGAGGACGAGTGCGCCCGCGAGCTGGAGCGCCGCCTCGACCGAGCCGTCCGACGCCGCCTGGTCAGCGACGTGCCGCTTGGGGTCTTTCTCTCGGGCGGCATCGACTCGTCGTCGGTCACGTACTTCGCGGCGCGCGCTTCGCCCAGGGTGCGCACGTTCAGCATCCGCTTCGAGGACGCCAGTTTCGACGAGTCTGCCTGGGCGCGCAAGGTCGCGGACCATCTGGGTACCGAGCATCTGGAAGATACCTTGACTCCTTCAGCCCTGCAGGAGCTGGTCCCGCGCGTCGCCGACCTCCTGGACGAACCGCTCGGAGACGCCAGCCTGCTGCCCACGTACCTTCTCTCCCGGTTCACTCGCCAGCACGTCACGGTCGCCCTCGGCGGCGACGGCGGAGACGAGCTGTTCGCCGGCTACCCGACCTACCAGGCCCACCGGCTGGCGCACCTCTATCGCAAGCTCCCACGGTGGTTGCGCCAGGGAGTCGTCGAGCGGGCGGTGCGCGCGCTCCCGGTCAGCCTCGACAACATCAGCTTCGACTTCAAGGCGCGGCGCTTCATCAGCGGCGCCACGGCCTCAGGCCCCTTGCGCAACACCACCTGGCTCGGGAGCTTCGCCCTGGACGAGCTTTCGGTCCTCTCGGCCGACATGAGGCACGCCGTCGCCCACGACCAGATCCTCGAGGCCGCCGAGGCAGCGTGGAAGGCCGGCGAGGCGCCCGACGAGCTCGACCGCGTCCTCTACCTCGACATGAAGACGTATCTGCAGGACGACATCCTGGTGAAGGTCGACCGCGCCACGATGGCCTGCTCGCTGGAGGCCCGGGCCCCGCTCCTGGACACCGAGGTCGTCGAGTACGTCAGCCGCCTCCCCGCCAAGCTCAAGCTGAAGAACCTCTGCCCCAAGTACCTCCTCAAGAAGGCGATGCGCGGCAAGCTCCCCGACGACGTCCTGGACCGGCCCAAGAAGGGCTTCGGCATCCCGGTGGCCCGTTGGGCCAAGGGCGAGCTGCGCCCCCTCTTCGCCGAAAAACTGGCCAGAGAGCGTATCGTGAAAGACGGCATCTTCAATCCGGTCGAAGTGGGCCGGCTGATGCGCGAGCATCTCGAAGGCAAGGCCGACCACCGCAAGAAGCTCTGGACCCTGCTGGTCTTCCAGCTCTGGCACGAACGCTGGCTCTGAGCATCCCGCGCACGGACCTGCCGCAACGGCTCTCGAACGAACGGCCATGGTTTCCGCAGCGACCAAGTCCAGGAGGTCCGCGCTCGTCGCGCTGGCGGCGATGGTCCTGCTCTATTGCCTGCTCGCCGGTGGTTTCAGCGTCGCCAGGTACGCGAGCTTCAAGAGCCACCTGCACGACACCGGCCTCATCAGCCAGTCGTTCTGGAGCACCACGCAGGGCCTGTTCTTCACGAACAGCGTCAACCCCGAGATCGGGCGTTCGGCCTGCTATTTCGGCAATCACTTCACACCGATCTACTTCGCGATCGCGCCCCTCTACTGGGCCTTTCCGAGTCCGGTGACGTTGCTGGTGCTGCAGACGCTGCTGATCGGCCTGGGAGCGCTCCCCGTCTTCTTCCTCGCTCGGCGCCATCTCGAGTCGCAGGCCGCGGGGCTCCTCTTCGCGTTCCTCTACCTG
>JACQZL010000046.1:41482-46051 GCA_016213865.1 Candidatus Rifleibacteriota bacterium | reverse complement strand
CTCGACCACGAGTGGGGCCATCAGGCCGCGAGCATCGCGAAGCGGATCCTGCAGTCCTATCTCCAGTATCGCGAAATGGGGCCCGAGCGGTTCGCCGAGACCCTTCGTTCGATCAAGGCCGCGCCGGGCCAGTATGCCCGCTCCTCGAGCAAGCGTCCGGTGGCCAGGAAGAGCAAGTCGAAGGCCCGGGGCGCCAAGCGGATCGCGAAGTCCGCGCCTCAGAAGCTGGCCCGCAGCGTGGTGAACTGAAGCCCTTTCACCACGACACGGCCTCATTTCAGCTCGCCCGAGACCTTCTCGTAGAGCTCGTCGAGCTGCTTGCACGCTTGCTCGGGGTTGGAGGCGAAGCCGAGCTTGGCCTGCAGCAGACGGTCGTACGGGAAGAGGTCGGCCTGCCTGGCGGCGGGCTGCGAGCTGTACCAGCGGCGCAGGGCCTGCCACCGATCGCGGAAGTTGCTCAGATCGGTGGGCACTTGACGGGCCTGGTCCGCGGCCTGACGGACGTTGCGGAGTGTCTTCTCGGCCGAGTCGTCAGGCACCAGTGCCGGGCCGGTCGTCTGGGTCGTGAGGGCCGACGGTGCCGTGGCCGCGACGGCCTGCGCGGCGGGGTGTCCGAAGTCGAGCTCCTCGGACGGCCCACCTGAGCCCCGCAGCGAGAGCACTGCAAAAAGGGCCACGACCGCGACGGCTCCGGCGATGACGAACGGCTTGCGAGAGGTCTCGGGAATCGCGGTCATCCGCCGCGAGACCCGCCGGATCGTCTCGCGCGCGGCGGCCCCTGCGTGGCGGACGTTCCACCGCGGTCTGGCCGGCGTGGAAGCGGTCGGCGAGCGCGGGATGGTCCCGCTGGCCATGCTTCCGACCGGCAGCTGGCCCGAGCCGCCGAGGGCCGCCCCTGTGCTGGAGGGACCGCGAGTCGCCTTGGCCGGGCGTGGCTCGGCCGCTCTCAGGTTCGAGCGGGAGAGCGTCTCGGCCGGTCCCGAGCGAGACTCGGCCGCGGCCGCCAGCGCGGTTCTCGAGAGCCCCGACGAGGAGAGCTCGGAACGAGGGTTGGCCGCCCGCTGGATGCGGGACATCCGCGGCGAGGAGGCGGTCGGGGCGACGTCGGGTTCCGAAGCCGCGGGGACGGTCGCGTGGGACCCGCTCTGGTCCACGAGCGAGCGCAGCTCGAGCTTCTTCTGCACGTGCTGGGCGGCGGCCAGCATCTCGGACGCCGTCTGAAAGCGCGCCGCCGGTTCGGGCTCGAGGACCTTGCAGAGGAAGCCGTCCATCTCGCGCGAGAGGTCGGGGCGGCAGTCGAGCGGGGAACGGAGCGGCGACCCCTGGTCGCTGGGAGCGCCGGCGAAGAGCGGCAATGGGTCGACGCCCGTCAGCATGCGGTACAGCGTTGCGCCCAGGAGAAAGAGATCGGTGCGTTCGTCGAACGGGAGGGTGCGCCTGGCCTCGGGCGTCATCGCCAGGCGGGCGTTCAGACCCGAGCTTGCTTCGCTCTCGGGCGCGACCGGCTCCATCGTCGAGAAGTCGCCCAGGTAGTATCGCTCCAGGCCCGAGTCGTAGAACAAGGTCGCCGGCGAGAGGCTGCGGTGCAGGTAGCCGTGAGTGTGGAGATAGTCGAGCCCGGCGGAGAGCGCGGCCGCGGCTCGGACGACGGCCAGCTCCGTTGAAGGGCCCTGGGCGAAGACCTCTTCGAGGCTGCGGGCCTCGCGATAGGAGACCGCGTAGAAGAGGTGCTCCGGCGTCTTGCCGATGTCGAGGACCTGCACCAAGTTGGGATGATCGAAGCTGGCCAGCGCGCGGAACTCGCGCGCGAACCGGTCGGCCTCCGCCGTGCCGGCCACGCTGGCCAGTTGCAGGACCCGCAGCTCGACCTCACGCTCGAGGCCGGGCTGGCTGGCGCGGAAAGCGGTCACGTGCAACCCCAGGGCGCGGATCCGCGCCTTCACCACGTACCGGGCAAAGGATTCGCCAGCCATTTCACGAGGCCCCGCGCCGGATCGGCCAGGCACGGCGAGGAGCTCGGCCACAGCGCCGTTCCATCGGGGGCTCCGGGCTAGAAGGATATCACGGGGCGGGTGAGGGCCCCGGGTGTTTGGCCGGCAGGGGTGCGACGCAGACAGATGGGAAGCCGCATCACTGCGGCGACTTGCCCGGACCTGTGGAAGCGGCAAGATGCCGCTTCTACCTTTCCGACGCCCGTCATGCCTCTCCTGACGCTGATTTAATGCCATTGGGACAAGCCCCCGCGCTACACCACTCACAAGGCCAGTTGCGGCTGTCAACCCACGAACCGCGCGCGCACCCGGGCGTAGGCACCGGGTGGCCGGCGTGGTATAAGGGGGACGATTCGGGCGGCCCTGTCGGGTTCCGCCGGGATCGTTGCCTTCAGGAGGCCTTTCGTGAAGCAGAAACTGGAGACTTTTCACGCGAAGCTCAAGCACCTTGCCGCTAACCTGTGGTGGACGTGGCACCCGGAGGTCATCGAGCTCTTCCGCGCGCTCGATCCGGAGCGCTGGCGGCTGGCCAATCACAACCCCGAGGCGTTCCTGCGCACCCTCTCGGTCGACGAGGTCGAGAGCCGCACGATGGAACTGGACATGGGCGGCCGGATCAACTTCGCCGTCCGTCGCCTGGGTGAGCTGCTCAAGCTGGAGGGCACGTGGGGCTGGAACGAGTCGATGACGCTGATGCGCCACCCCGTGGCGTACTTCTCGGCCGAGTTCGGCATCCACGAATCACTGCCCATCTACTCGGGCGGCCTGGGCGTCCTGGCCGGCGACCACCTCAAGACCGCGTCGAACCTGGGGGTCCCACTCGTGGGCGTCGGGCTCCTCTATGCCCAGGGGTACTTCCGGCAGCGGCTCGATGCCAACGGCTGGCAACGCGAGGAATACGGCGACACGGACCTGGAGCTGCTGCCTCTGCACCGGGCGACGGACGCCCAGGGGAACCCCGTCGTCATCGAAATCGACATGCATCCCCGCCCGCTCTTCGCGGCGGTCTGGAAGGCAGATGTCGGCAGGGCCACTCTCCTCTTGCTGGATGCTGATGTCGAGGGCAACTCGGACGAGGACCGCACGCTGACAACCCGGCTCTACGGCGGCGATCAGCGAATGCGCATCCGCCAGGAGCTCATCCTGGGCATCGGGGGAATGATGGCGCTCGGCAAGGTGGGCATCCGGCCCGGCGTGCTTCATCTGAACGAGGGGCACAGCGCGTTCGCCCCGCTGGGGTGGGTCCGCCAGCAGGTCGAGGAAGAGGGGCTCCACTTCTCGGACGCGATCCGCGACGCCGCGACCCACACGGTCTTCACGACCCACACTCCGGTCGAGGCGGGCCACGACCGCTTCGGACCCGATCTGATCTGGGAGAACCTGGGGTGGCTGGCCGAACGGATCGGGATGTCGGGCGACCAGTTGCTCTCGCTGGGCCGGGTCAACCCGAACGATCCCCACGAGCCCTTCACGATGACGGTCCTGGCGCTGAAGCTCTCGCGCCACGCCAACGCGGTTTCGGCGCTTCACGGCCACGTTAGCCGCAAGATGTGGAACCGGCTGTGGCCCGACCGGCGCGAGACCGACGTGCCGATCGGGCACGTCACGAACGGTGTGCACGTCGCGAGCTGGCTCTCACCCACGATGTACCGCGTCTACGAACGGTACCTGGGCAAGGACTGGGACGCCAACATCGGGTCCCGCGAAGCCTGGGCCGGCCTGGAGAAGATGCCCGAGGACGAGCTGTGGGAAGCCCACACGCTGATGCGCCACCGGATGATCGACTTCGTGCGGCGCCGCCTCGAGAACCAGGCCCGCCTGCGCGGCGAGGACCCGGCCTCCGGCGGGCAGCTCCTCGACAAGAACACCTTGACGATCGGCTTTGCCCGTCGTTTTGCCACGTACAAGCGCGCGACCCTGCTCTTCAGCGACCTGAGGCGCTTGACCAAGCTCCTGGGCGACGCCAAGCGTCCCGTGCAGATCATCATGGCCGGCAAGGCCCACCCTCAGGACGAGGGCGGCAAGCGGCTGATCCAGGAGATCGTCGCCTTCTCGCGTGAGCCGAAGTTTCGCGGCCGCCTGGTCTTCGTCGAGGACTATGACATCGGCGTCGGCCGCCATCTGGTGCAGGGGGTGGACGTCTGGCTCAACAACCCGCAGCGGCCGCTCGAGGCCTGCGGCACCTCGGGCCAGAAGGTCGTCCTCAATGGCGGGCTCAACCTGTCGGTCCTGGACGGCTGGTGGGCCGAGGCGTTCGATGGGACGAACGGCTTTGCCATCGGCGACGGCCACGTCCACGTCGATCCGGGAGTCCAGGCCCGCCGGGACGCCGCCTCGCTCTACGAAGTGCTGGAAAAGGAAGTGGTCCCTCTCTTCTACGACCGGGACGCGGCCGGCTTGCCCAGCGGCTGGATGAGGCGCATGAAGCGCGGCATACTCACGCTCGCCTGGCGTTTCAGCTCGGCCCGCATGCTGATGGACTACGTCCGCAAGGCCTACCTGCCCGCATCCGGCTCGATCTCCTGCCAGATGGGGGGAGCCTCCTTCCCAAGCTCTGAGGGCTCACCGCCGGCCGGCC
>JACQZL010000046.1:22000-41428 GCA_016213865.1 Candidatus Rifleibacteriota bacterium | reverse complement strand
GCGCCGGCCGGCCGACCAGTCGTCCGGGCTGTCGGTGTCGCTGGCGTTGCGCCGCGCCAGGACTGTGCCGCGCGGCGCCCTGCAGGCGATTCCCTCGGTCAGCTCGAGGCCGTCGGGGCCGTCCCAGCTTCCTCCCACGACCAGCAGGTTCATGAAAGCGGCCGCCGTCCGGGTCAGGTTGCCGTTCCCGTCGGCCCATGCCACGGCGTCGCGCTGGCGGGCGAACTTGTCGGTCAGCAGCAAGGCGCCGTCGGAAGCGGCCGTCAACTCGCTGGCCACGTAGACGGCGTGGTGGCCGTTGCCTGAACCGGCCGGGGCCGAACTGGCGATCAGCACTTTCTGATCGGGCTGCAGGACCAGGCCCGCCGGAAAGGCGAGGACCCGCTTGCCATTCAACTGGAGCTGCCAGCGCGACAGGTCCGCCGAGCCGCTCCGGCCGGCATCCAGGCAGGTCAGCTCGACCGTCCGGGGGGTGTGCGCGAGGTCGACGGCGGTGAACAGCACGGCCGGCCCGGCAGCCGGGGGTGCGACCGTGTGCGTGGGGACCTGGAATGGCTCGGCCCAGCGCCGGCGGAACTCCGCCAGGTACTGCGTGGCCAGCGTGCCGGAGTGAAGGACGAGTGTGTTCTCGTCGTTCTGCGAGTCGGCGCCCTTGGTCCAGTTGTGCGAACCCGTGATGACAATCGGGTCCGAGCCGGTCTGCGCGTCGATGACCGCGAACTTGTGGTGCATCAGCTTGGAGCTGGTGTCGGCCTTGTACCCGATGTCGCAGCTCCGCAGGTAGTCGGAGACCTTGAGCTTTACCTCGGGCTGATCCGGATCCAACGGTTCCTTCTGGCTCGCCCCGAGCTTGTCCGTGACCACCTTCACGTCCACCCCTTGCTCCCGCTTGACGCGCAGCGCGTTGATGAGGCGGGCATCCGAGAGGTAGAACGACGCGACATAAATGGACGCGTCGGCCGTCTCGATCGCGTTGACCAACCGCTGATTGGTTTCGTTCGAGGGGCTGAACGAAAGCTCCACCGCGGTGCCTCCGAGGTCATACCGATGCGGGACCAGACTCTGCTTGCGCTCCCCGAAGCGGTGCTGGTCGGCCTCCTCGGCGAACTCCTGCAAGTACGCCCGCGCCAGCTCCGGCGAGCGGACGAGCAACGCGTTGTTGTTCTGCTCCGCGGCCGCCTGCGGCGTCAGGTTGTAGGACCCGGTCCAGACCGCGCTGCCGTCCACGACCACGAACTTGTTGTGGGACTGACCACGGTTGGGCCCGCCGGTCGACGAGGTGTCGCAGACGACCTCGATGCCCGCCGCCTGCAGGGAGCCGTAGGCCCGCTCGTAGACGGCCGCGTGGTCGGAGGCCCTCGAGCCGCCGTTCGCCGCGTGCCGGTTGTCCTTGTCCGCGTGGACCTGGCGGTAGTGGAGGTAGTCGTACTCGGTCACGAACCGCACCTTGCCCGGGCCCAGGCGCCGGGCGGTGTCCACGAACGCGCCGACCAGCTTCGGGTCGGAGAGCTGATAGATGTGCGCGGCAACCGAGACCTTGGCCGTGCCCAGGAACCGGACCAGCGCGTCGTCGATGCCTCCCGTGGACGGGGGCGCCGTGAACCAGACCTCGATGGGAGGCCGAGCGTCGCCAGAGGCCTCCGGTGGGGGATTCTCCTCGGGACCGGTGATGACGGCCGATCCCGTCGCGGGCAGGGTGCCGTCGTCCGAAGGCTGCGCGGCCGGCTGCGACTCGGACGGGTGAGTGCTCGCGGAGCTCGTGGCAAAGGGGTTGACCTGTTCGGCCTGGGCCGACGTGACCTGGGCCAGAGCCCTCAGCCGGCCACGGAGGGTCGCTGCCGCGGCCGTCCGTTGGTTGGCTCGGTACCAACTGGCCGGGTTCGCGCCCCACATCCCCGCGGTGCCGTTCCGGAAAAAGGAGTCGAAGTCCTCGCGCACCAGTCCGATCGTCTCCAGGACTTGAAGGGCACGTTCCGCGGGGCCCTCCCGGGAGCCGGCCTCCCGGACCCGCTGCTCCAGCTCGGAGAGCGTTGCCAAGATCAGCGAGCGGTTGGAGTCGCCCGGGCCGCTCGTTGCGAGCAACTCCTCGAGGCGCTGGACCGCGCGGGCCGCCAGCTCCCAGTGGTTGACGGCGGTGAGGGCCGCCCGGGTCCCTCGTGGGTCCACCTCGGTCTCGGAGGGACCGAAACCGCCGCGCTCACCAATCGAGCTCCGTTGCCCGTCCCGCGGGGTGGCCGGGTCGAGCGACGACGAAACCGTCGTGCCGCCCCCGCCTGCGCCAGTGCGGTTCAGGTCCAGGTCGTCCGGCTCCTGGGCAAGGACCCAGCAGCAGGCAGTAGCAGCTAGCAGGAGAAAGATGATCGACCGGCGAAGGTTCACGTCGCGCCTCCTTCATCTTCTATATCGAGGCGACCGGGTGTTTTGTTGCCTCCTGTCGTGCCCGGGGGCGGGCCCCGCGGCATGCTATCCTTCGCATCCCATGCTGCGCGTCGGCCGCATCGACTACGTCAACTGCGATCCGCTCTTTCGGCTGCTGGAGCCGAGCGACGCCGTGGAGATCGTCCGGGCCGTGCCGAGCGTGCTGAACCGAATGCTGCGGGAAGGGGAACTGGACGTCTCCGCTGTCAGCTCGATCGAGTTTGCGCGGTCCTCGCAGGCCTACCTCCTCGTACCGCAAGTGGGGATCGCGGCCCAGGGGGCCATCCGGAGCGTGCTGCTTCTCTCTCCGGCGCCCGTGCGCGAGCTGGACGGCGCCGAGATCTTCCTGGCCGCGGCGTCCGCCACGACGGTGGTGTTGCTCCGACTGCTGCTGGCGCACCGGTTCGGGGTGCGCGCGGCGACCCGAGAGTGGGAGCGAGACGGCAAGCTGCCGGACGGCCCCATCATGCTGATCGGCGATCCGGCGCTGACGGTGACGGCGCGGGCCAGCCACCCCCACGTCTACGACCTCTGCGCCGAGTGGGTTGCCTGGACGGGCCTGCCGATGACGTTCGCCCTGGTCTGTGTCCGCCGGGACGCCGTGGCACGCAAGGGGCGCGAGGTGCAGGCCGTGGCAAGGGCGGTGCGCGCGGCCGCGAAGGCCTGGCCGGCTGGAATCGACGAGACCGCCGGCGCCGCGGGTCGTCTGCTGGGGATGCCGCGAGAGTCGATGCGCGACTACCTGGCGGGCCTGCAGTTCTGGATGACCCCGCGCCACCTGGCGGGGCTCGAACGCTACTACCAGCTCGCGGCGGAGGCTGGCGAGCTTCCGGCCGTTCCGACTCTGCGGTTCCTGGAAATCCCCGAGCGCGACGGCCTCGAACCCGGGCTCATCCCAGCGGGAGTGTGAAACGCGCGGTCGTGCCCTGGTCCGGCTCCGATTCGAGCCAGATGCGGCCGCCGTGGCTCTCGACGCAGCGGCGCGCGACGGCCAGCCCGATGCCGTTGCCCTCGAAGCGGGAGCGCGGGTGCAGCCTGACGAAGACTCCGAAGACCCGTTCGCGCGACTCGGCGGGGATGCCGATCCCGTTGTCGCTGATACTGATCTCGGCCGCATCTTCCAGGAGTCGGCTTGACAGGACCACCCGCGGGAGGGCGTCGTGCTGGTGGAACTTGACGGCGTTCTCGAGAAGGTGCCCCAGGAGCTGCTGCAGCAAGACCCGATTGCCGGGGACCGTGGGCAGCTCTCCCTCGACCTGGACCTGCGCCTTCGCGCGCGCGATGGCCGAGCCCAACTCCAGCAAGACCTGGTCGACCACTTCTCGCAAACCGACGGGTGTCGGGTCGGCTACGCGCGTTGGGATGAGGGTCAGCTCGGTCAGATCGCCGAGCAGGCTGCGCATCAGCAGCGCGGCCCCCTCCACGTGCTGCAGATAGACCCGCTCCTCCGGCTTGAGACGGTCCCCGAGCGCTTCCTTGAGGAGCCCGCTCATGCTCTCGATGGTCACCAGCGGCGACCTCAGGTCGTGCACGACCGCATGGACCAGTGCCTCAAACCTTGTGTCCCGATCCTGTTCTACTGCTGCCACAGGTGCCCCTTGCCCATTTCCAGCCCACCCCTCGCCGGCGGATGCCGCCGAGATCTGTCTCAGTTCGAGGTTTTGCGCCGGTAGAGTCGCTCCGCCACGTCGACCAGATGCTTGAAGTTGTGAACGTTGGTGACCAGGTTCTCCGGGAGGATCTCCATCCCGTGGAAGGCGCCCATCAAGCTGGCAACCATGCTGGCGGTCGTGTCGATGGCGCCGCCGGCCCGGACCGTCTCGTGCATGCACAGCTCGAAGTCGTCGTGATACCTCAGAAAGAAATAGAACACGCCCAGCAGCGTCGGGACCACCGTGGCCGGGATTCCCAGCGACGGATCGACCTCTTTCGCTGGCCCGGCCCCCGCCGACACGATGCGAGGAAGGGCCGAATCCTCGGGCAGGCCAATCCAGGCTTCCAGTTCGGCCACGAGTTGCGCGAAGGGCCCGTGATGGCCGCTCATCGCCCTGCTGACTGCCTCGAGGAAGCTGCCCGGGACGAGCTTCTTCTGGTCCAGACAGTAGTTGACGGCCCTGGCCATCCCGACGGCCCCTGCCTGGCAACGCTTGTCGCGATGGGTCACGCGGCCCACCGCCGCCGCCGCATTGGCCAGGTGATCGGACCGGTCGTGAAACCACAGTCCCAGGGGCGACACGCACTTGATGGGGGTGTTGCCCGCTTCGCCCTCGGGAGCCGCGGCCTGGAGGGCGTCCACACCGCCCATCAGACGTTCGATCGCCGCCACCGTCGAGCGCTCCGGCGAGAGGATCTCGCGCCTCGAGAAGAGCAGCCCGAAACGACGGCCAACGTCCTGGGCATTCAGCGTTCCGCAGGCGATGAGGGACTCGGCGACGGCGAGCGTCAACTGCGTATCGTCCGTGTACTGCCCGGGAGGATACCCCGGCAGCCTCTGGAACTCGTCGAGGCCCACTGCCCCGGCAAGGAAGAAGGAACGCGGCTTTCCCTGATAGGGAGCGCCCAGCGCATCGCCCACGGCACAGCCCAGGAGCGTACCCCTGAATCGTCCTAGCAGGTCCGGTCCGCTTGTCTCGTCACCCATGGCGCGTCGAAGTCTCCATCTTGGCGACTGCCACTCTAGCGACTTCTTCGGTGAGAATCCAGAGCATGCAGATGGCGGGGTGCGATGCAGACGGATGGGAGGCCGCATCACTGCGAAGGCACGAGGAGACCAAACCACGAAGGCACGAAGGACACGAAGAGCAGCACAAAGGGCCTCATTCGATCACGCTTCGGTTCGTGCAGTGCTTGGTGCTTTCGGGGCTTCGTGGTTCAAGGGTCCGTGGATTCCTCCATGAGTCAGCATTGCTCCCCAGAGGGTGGCGCGCCCCCGTGGTCGCCGGCATGCTCTGGCGCGTATACTGCCCCCGTGACCCTGCCCATCACCCCCGCCACCACCTTCGACGGACTCGAACAGGCCATCCGGGGCTACTTCGAGCAGCTCACGTTGCCGGAAGGCCTTGGCGCCGAGGACGTCCTCTCGTATCTGCGGCAGTTGCAGGCGGACGGCGCCAGCGTTCCCGGTCTCGCGGCTGCCTGGACCGACCTCGAGCTCTTCTGCGCCTACCTGGAACATCTCGATACCGACAGACGGCTCGACGCGCTCGAGCCCTGGGAGTTCTCGAGCTTCCTCTTCGAGTTCCTGGAAAAGGAAGTCTTCGAGCCGCAGGCACGTCAGGCCGACCGCAAGCGGCAGTTGATGTCGACCGTGGCGGGCCTCATGGCGCACCTGGCGCTGAAGGGCGCAGTCCAGTCCGCCGGCACGGCCGGGGAGGCCCTGCGCCGCATCTTCGCGGGCAAGAGCCCCCGTCGCATCGGCCGACCGGCCATGAGTGCCGGCGAGCGCATCGGCTTCCTCAACGGCCCCAGCACGGGCGTTTCGCACGAGATCCACGGCGCCGATCTGTGGCTGGCCGCGGTGCGCGACGCAGACTTCGAAGGCCAGTGGAAGGGGCTGATCGAGCACCTCGATCTCCATGCGATCCCGGATTCGGAGAAGAAGCGCGCCGCCGCTCGCCGGCTGGCAACCATTCGGGAGCTGGACGAGCTCGACCCGCTGGACCTGATGGGCGCTCAGAGCGTGACCAAGAAGTTCCTGACGCGGGCTCGCAAGTTCGTCTACGGAGAGGACTACCCGCGCGTCGACTGAGACGGGAGCGACGCTGGCTCATGGGAAATCTCGAGTGAACACAGAGACCCAGAGACCCAGAGACACAAAGACACAAAGACACAGAGACCCAGACAAGAGTCTCATCAAATCAGCTCCTCTGTGCCTCTGTGTCTCTGTGTCTCTGTGTTGAATGGCGACTCTTCAGCGATCGTGCACATGCGGACTCCCAAATCTCTGCATCGCTCCCACTGAGACGGCTGTCCCTGGCGGAGTGCTGCCGGCGTGGTATCCTGACACCCTGAGCCGGGACCAGTTGGCCAGTACGGCCATGAGGTTGTATCGTGCCGCGGCCCCCTGGGACGGTCGAGCCAGGACCGGCAAATTGGACTTCTTTGGAGGTGTGCGCGCGTGACGGACGTGGGCTTGGGCTTCTGGATAGGTTTCCACGCTTTCGTCGTTGCCGTCTTGGCGCTGGACCTCGGCATCGTCCAGAAGAAGGCCCACGCTGTGGGAAAGCGCGAGGCTGCCTGCTGGGTCGGTGTCTGGGTGGGATGCGCCCTCGTCTTCGCCGCGGGCGTCGGTTGGTTCCTGGGGTCCGAGAAGTGCTTCGAGTACCTCACCGGCTACGTCATCGAGCAGGCCCTGAGCGTCGACAACCTGTTCGTCTTCCTGGTGATCTTCGCCAGCTTCGGAGTCCCTCCCAAGCTGCAGCGCCGCGTCCTGCTCTGGGGCATCCTCGGGGCGGTCCTCATGCGCGCCTCGTTCATCGTGGCCGGCGCTGCCTTGATCCGACGGTTCCACTGGCTGATGTACGTCCTCGGGTTCTTCCTGGTCGTCACGGCTGTTCGCCTAGCCTTGCGCAAGGAAGAGGACGAAGAGATCGACCCGGGCCGCCATCCGGTGGTCCGGGTCGTCCGCCGGATCCTGCCCGTCTCGAGTCACTTCGACGGTGAGCACTTCTTCACGCACCGCTCCGGCAAGTGGCTGGCGACGCCGCTCCTGGTCGTGCTGGCCGTCGTCGAGACCACGGACGTGGTCTTTGCCCTGGATAGCATTCCCGCCATCTTCGCCATCACGACGGACCCGTTCATCGTCTACACGTCGAACATCTTCGCGATCCTGGGGCTCCGGGCGATGTACTTCCTCCTGGCGGGGGCCATGAGCCAGTTCCGGTTCATGAAGGAAGGCCTCTCGGTCGTCCTCGGCTTCGTGGGGGTCAAGATGCTGGTTGCCGACTTCGTCCACGTTCCGGTCGTCCTCAGTCTGGGGATTGTGGCGACGACGCTCGTGGTGGCGGTGGTGGCTTCCGTGCTCTTCCCGGCTCCGGTGGCCCGGCCAGAGACGAGCGGTCAGCCCGCCGTCGTGCCGGTGGACGACTGATGCCCGGCGCCGACCATGTGGCTCTCGATCTGTCGATCGAGGTGGCGCTCTCGCTCGCGTTCGTCCTGATCCTGCTCAACGGGTTCTTCGTCGGGGCCGAGTTCGCTCTGGTGAAGATCCGCGGCAGCCGGGTCGAGGAAATGATCAAGTCCGGCCGCCGCGGGGCCCTGGCGGTCAAGGAAGTCCTGGGACGTCTCAACGAGTCGCTGTCGGCCGCGCAGCTCGGCATCACTCTGGCCAGCCTGGCCCTGGGATGGCTCGGAGAGCCGGCTTTCGCGGCGCTCCTCAGGCCGATCTTCGGGGCCGGCGACTGGTTGCCCCCCGGGGTGGTCCACTCGCTCTCGATCGGATTCGCCTTCGCCCTCCTGACGTTCCTGCACATCGTGATAGGCGAGCAGGCCCCCAAGTCTCTGGCCCTCGAGAAGCCGGAGCTCTGCGCGCTCGTCGTCGCGCGCCCGATGATCTGGTTCTACCGGCTCTCGTACCCGGCCATCTGGCTGCTGAACAACGCCTCGCTGGCGACATTGAGGCTCTTCGGCATCACGCCGCGGGGCGGCGAGGAGGCGGCCCACTCCGAAGAAGAGCTCCGCTTCCTGCTGGCCGAATCGGCCCGCAGCGGCGTCCTCAGCACCGGCGAAAAGGACCTCCTGGACAAGGTCTTCCGCTTCTCCGACCGCACGGCGCGCCAGATCCTGGTGCCGGCCGCCGAGGTCGTCTTTCTCTCTCTCTCTCGCCCTCTGGAAGAGAACCTCGCCCGCGCCAAGGCGGAAGGGTACACGCGCTATCCGCTGGCCGAGGACGGTCTGGACAGCGTCCTGGGGATGCTCCACATCCGCGACCTGCTGGGGCGCGAGAAGGAGTTCAAGTCCTCGCGGGACCTGGTCAAGGTGCGCCGGGATATCCTGGTCGTCCCGGAGACCGTGAATGCCCACAAGCTGCTCAACCTCTTCCGCAAGAAGCACCTCCACATGGCGATCGTGGTCGACGAGTTCGGCGTCACCGGAGGGCTGGTGACCCTGGAAGACGTGCTCGAAGAGCTGGTCGGCGAGATCCAGGACGAGTTCGACCCGGACCAGTCCCCCCACCTGCGGTCGGTGGGGCCGGACGAGTGGGAAGTCGACGGGACCTTCCTGCTCGACGACCTCAAGGAGCGCCTGGGGGTCGAGCTGGACGACCCCGACAACGTGACGCTGGGCGGGCACGTGCAACGGATCCTGGGGCGCCTGGCCGAGGCGGGCGATCAGGTCCGGGTAGGACCTCTCCAGGTCTCGGTCGACGAGGTCAAGCAGCACCGCCCCGGTCGGATTCGCATCAAGCGGGTCGATCGGGCGCCGGCGGTCCGGCGCGAGGGTTAAGAGGGTTCAATGCGCATCATCCTCTTTGCGGGAAAGGGCGGTGTCGGCAAGACGAGCCTGGCTTCGGCCACGGGGTTGCGGCTCTCGAGGTTGGGCCACCGCACGCTCGTCCTGTCGGTCGATCCGGCCCACTCGGTCTCGGACGCCTTCGACGTCAGTCCGGACCTGATCCCGACGACCCGGGGCCAACTGGTCCAGCTCGGGGATAACCTATGGATTCAGGAGGTGGACATCCAGGAGGAGGTCCGGCGCCACTGGGGTGACGTCCACTCCTACCTGTCCGAGCTGCTGGCCGTGAGCGGGCTCGAGGAGCTGGTCGCCGAGGAGGTGGCGATCATCCCGGGCATGGAGGAGACGTCGTCGCTCCTGTACGTGAACCAGTATCATCAGGAGAAGCGCTTCGACGTCATCGTCCTGGACTGCGCTCCCACGGGAGAATCGTTGCGGTTCATCAGCATCCCCTCGATCCTGCGCTGGTACATGTCACGCCTCTTCCGGGTAGAGCGGCAGATCGCCAAGGTGGCGCGCCCCATCATGAAGCACGTCTCGGACATCCCCGTGCCCCGCGAGTCGTACTTCGCCAACATCCAGAAGCTCTTCTCGAAGGTCGAGGGTGTGGACGTGCTGCTGCAGGACCCGACCGTCACGACGGTGCGGCTCGTGACCAACCCCGAGAAGATCGTCTTCAACGAGACGCAGCGGGCCTTCATGTATTTCCACCTCTACGGGATGTCGGTGGACGCCATCTACGTCAACCGCATCTTGCCCCGCGGGCTCGAGGCCGAGTTCTTTCGCAAGTGGCTGCAGACGCAGACGCGCCACGTCGACGAGATCGAGCGCCACTTCCAGCCGCTGCCGGTCTTCCGGGTGCCGCTCTTCGACGACGAGATCGTCGGGGTGGATGGACTCGGGCGGTTGGGCGACGCGCTCTATGGCTCGAGCGACCCGGGCAGGATATTCTTCAAGACGAAGCCCCTGACGCTGCGCAAGTCGAAGGGCACCTACGCGCTCACGCTCTATCTGCCCTTCGTGAAGAGCGGCGACGTGGAGTTGAGTCGCGTCGGCGAAGAGCTGGTCATCCGCATCGGCAGCTTCAACCGGCACGTTCCACTGCCTCGCAGCATCCCGAGACGGGCCAAGGTCTCGGCCAAGCTCGAGGACGGGCACCTGAAAGTCACGTTCACCGAGTGATCGGCCGCTGGAGGTTCGCTGTGACGAGTGAAGGCGAGATCCAAGTCAAGGTCCTGCGGGTCGAGGATGCGGCGCTCACCGACGACGACCTGCACACGCTGGCGGCCCTGCTGGCCCACGTGATCGAGCAGCCGACCCTGTCGGGCCGGATCCTGGGCTGGACGGTCGGCAGGCTGGCCTCCCTCCCCGACTGGCTCAGTCCCCTGACCGGCCTCTTGCCACTCGCTCTGCGCAACACGCTCTCGGTGCTGGACGGCTTGCCTTCGCTCCAGTTGCCCTTGCTCAGACTCCGACCCTGGACCCCCGCAAGGCGAGGGCCGGTCCCGGAGCGGATCCCCGTGCGCTGAGACAGGAATTCCTCACCGGAGCAGCGTGCCGTAGTCGAACAGCACCCAGCCGGCTGTTCGGGCCCCGTCGAGACTGGAGATTCCGGGGTAAACCGGCGCCTTGCCTCCGAGACCTTGCTTGTAAGACGCCAGCGCGCTCCTTTTGCGCTCGCCGCTGACGCCGTAGAGCATCGGCGTGTAGAAGGAGAGGTCCCAGCCGAACCAGGCCTGTCCCGTGCCGCGCTCGGAGCCGCCGGCGCCCTGCCAGTCGAGGTAGTAGCCCGGAACGACCGCGGCCGACACGGCGACCTTGCCCAAGACACGTGAGCGGCACTCGGCCACGAAGGTCGAGAGGGCCCGCTCGCGACTGCCTGTCTCCGGCGCCACGTATTGCAGGTCGCCGCCGGAGGCTTGGGCGTCGTAGCCGAAGCCGCCTTCGGGGAACCGGATGTGGTCCAGGTGCAGACCGGCCAGACCCGGGTGCTCGTCCACGAGCGACTGGCACAGGTCGAGCAGGCGCGAGCGGACCTGGGCGTGGGCCGGGTCGAGGTAGAGCGAGCCGTTGGTGCTCGTGTCCAGCGGCGGGTGAAGTCGGCCGCCTGGACCATAGACGAAGATCGCGGGTCCCGCCAGGCCCGCCTCGGTCAGCGAGTCCACGACCTGTTGCATCGGCGAGTGGCTGAAGCCGAAGCCGGCGTCGCGCAGGGCCACGGCCAGCGAGCGCGTGTCGAAGCCGCGGTCCGTCGCCTCCAGGACCGTGTCGACCAGTCGACGGACGGAGCTCTGGGCCTCGGTCTTGTCGCGCAGCGTCCGGAACTCGGTGACGAGCAGATCGTGGAAGAGCGTGGGGACCTCGTCGTCCTCGCGCACGCGCGTGAGGTTGTCGCTGCGCAGGTAGAGCGCGTGGACCCAGGCGTGGACCGCCATGTCCCGTTCGCGACCCAGGGCGATGAAGAGGTCGAGCAGGTCCGGCTCGGTCCGCACGGCCGGCAGGTAGCGCAGCGGGACGGGGACCACCGTACCGGCGACCGAACAGCGGCTGGTGGCGTGGCCGCGGACGAAGCTCTCGAGGAAGACGGAGTCGATCCCGTGCCGCTTCATCCGGTCGAGCGCGCGCCCCACGAGGTCCCGGCGCTCCTCGAGCGCGTACGTCCGGTCGTCGCTGAAGACGCTCTCCGGGACGAGCCAGCAGCCATGAATCGGCGCAGCGGCAACCGACCCGCCGGCGCAGCAGCCGGCGAGCATCACGAGTGCGACGAGGCTGAAGGTCCTGAGGCGGATCATGATCGGGCGACCGAAAGAGCGGGCAGTATAGCCCGGTGTCCATGACTACGCAACTGCATCTAGCAAGTTGCGGGCCGATCTCGCGGAATTTGTGTGAGCGTTCACCACCAAGTCACGAAGGGCACCAAGTCGGCACCAAGGTTGACTTCTTTGTCTTACCTTCCCCTTCGTGCTTCCTTGGTGTGCTCCGTGTCTTCGTGGTGAAAAGGCCTCCAAACCTGTCGTTTCGCCCGCTCCTCTCGATAGTGTCGTGAACGGTTACGAACTTGTTGCCGTCGGACGGGACGACGGCGACCGAAGGCCGCACTCACGGACGCGCGGGCGGCGTGAATCGGCTGAAGTTTCGCTCGAATCGACGGATCATCGCCGTCGCTTCCCCGGGAGTCATCTCGACCGGATGGTCGACCAGATCGCTCGCCTTGGTCTTCTGAAGACAGAACTCGTCGCCCGGGCACAGATTCACCCAGACTTTCCGCGAGCCCTCGATGAGGCACGCGTGGTCGCCCCGGACTGGAAAGCCCGTCCCACCGACGAGGACGGTGCGCGCCGCCGGGGGCTCGGCAAGAAGCGAGACCCCGTCCGAAAAGGACGCACTGGACAGCTCGGCGCCAAGAGCGTCCAACAGCGTCGGCCAGAGATCGACATGACTCGAGAGGGAGACCTCTCGCGCGTCGACTCCGGGAAGGTACAACAGAAGCGGCACTTGAATCCGCTCGTTGTAGAAAAGGGGCGCTCCGTGGCCCAAGAAGCCATGATCCCAGAACTCCTCTCCGTGGTCGCCGGTGACGACCACAGCCAACTCTCCACGTTCGAGTTCGGGAGCGTAGGCGCGGAGGACTTGTGCGATGAGCGAATCGACATACGTGACGCTGTTCTTGTAGCGGTTTTCGATTTGGATCCGGAATTCGGCGAGACGATCGTCGCCCATGAAATGGTCGTAGTCGACCGGCATCGCCGGGGTATGGAGGGCGAATTCCGGCGGGTAGTAATAGTTGTGGTGAGTGGCGTGAAAGAAGAGCAGTTGAAAGAAGGGCCTTGCCGGGTCGCGCTGCTTGCCGAACCGGACTGCGTCCTCGGCCACTGCCCTGTCGTCCCTCCAGCTTCCCGTCGTGGTGCGCTCGTCGAAGGAGTCGAACGCCTCGAGCATGAAACCCGCGCCGTTCCAGTCGCGCAGTGGGGTGGCCGTCGAGCCGCGGAGCCGGTACCCGTTGGCGCGCAGCACGGAAAGCGGGAAGGCAGTGGTCTTGGCCTCGGAAAACGGAACATAGTAGTAGGACTGGAGCCCGTAGAGCGCCGAGAACATCCCGAACTCGGTCGTGTGGCCCCCGGAGTAGTGATGAGCCGAAGTCAGACAACGTTGACGCAGAGCCCACAAGTTGGGAGTCAGCGCGGCGCCGAGTGCGTCCGCGCGGAAGGACTCCACCACGATGAAGAGGATGCTCTTGGGCCGTTTCAGTCTTGGACTGGGCGTGGACGGCAGCGGGTAGGTGACGTTGGACCAGTTGGGGACGAAGTGCGTCTCGCCGAAAACCAGCGATTCGAAGACGAGGGCGTCGAACCTGCCGAACGAGTCGTGGCACCGGAGGCGAAGGGTGGGCGCCGTCGCGACCGAGAGCCCCACGGCCCCGATGGCCGCAACTCCGGCAGCTCGGGCCAGTCGCCCGACTCCAAGAGGAAATCGAAGAGCGAGACGTGCCAACAGCGCCAGGCTCGTGGCTTGCACTGCGAGCACGGCGAAGGCGAAAAGGGCGAAAGAGCCGAGGGTCGCTCGGCCGAGTGCGAGCTCGTAGGAGCCGCCGGTGCTGAGCAGGGCCTGCGTGACGATCGAACTGTAGATATGAACGCAGGTGAGAGCGTAGACTTTCGTGTCCACTACCGCAAAGAGAACGCTCCCCGTTTCGAGGACGACGATCACTCCGTCCGCGAGAAGGCCACCGCCGCGAGACAGGCAATGTACGGCCAGTCCGATCCCAAAGACGGTGAGCGCGATCACGGTCGCCAGACCGACGTTGTACACAACGAAGAAGCCTGGGAGTGCAACTCCCCCGAGAAGTCCGACGAGAACGGCGGCGTTCGCGAGCACGTGCAGCAGTCGCGGAGCAACGCGTGGTTCAGTGAGGTTCATGATCGGATGGACTTTCGGCGGAAGGCTCAAGTGTAGGCAGGCACCTCGGCACCTCCGCTCAAGTCCAAATCCTACGGCGGGCGCGACGCCAACTCATGGGGAGATCAGGATCCGTTCGTGCTGAGCCGGAGGCTCGTTTACGGGCCTCCGAGTCGAAGCACGGCTCGCAGAGCCAGTTTTGCCGCCCGCTTCGACAGGCTCAGGACATGCCTTCGACACGCCTCGCTACGCTCGGCGGCTCAGACCGTATGGCGGCGTCTTTCCCCTCCGTCCGTCCTTCGAGACGCGCTCCTGACCCTGAGGATTGCTGGTCAGTTTCTGCTGAGCGCTCCTCAGGACGAACGGAGGGGAAAGACGCCGCCATCCAGTCTTGTTGGCGGGGGCCCGCCATAGTAGGGCGAACGGAACGAGAGAAGGCGGCTTCCCTTTTCTTGGCGTCGCGCCCCCCACGGCGGACGCGCGTCTCACTTGGGTGCCCCGCTCGGAAGATGCTCGCAGCCTGTCATTTCAACCTGGAGACCCGAAGTAGAAGATGGAGACAGCCAGTTGTCAGTCCGCACCCGTGGGGGTGAGGAGCCCGAGCCACCAACCGACGCGTGAGAGGCTCGAACTGCGCCTGGCGAGCTTCGTCACGGCGTTCGCGCCGTTGCTGGTCGTTGCATGGTGGCTGCCCTGCGCGGCCCTCTCGGGGTTCGAGACCAGCTCCGACAGCCAGATCCCGTATCTGATGGCCCGGCACATCTTGCAGGGAGACCGGCCGCTCTTCTATTGGGGCCAGTCCTGCTTCGGCGCTGTCGAGGCGTACCTGGGCGCGGGGTTGCTGTGGGTCTTCGGCGCCGACCGGTCGTGGTTGCTCAATTTGATTCCACTCGCCTTTTACGCGGCAGCCGTCGCGGTCATGGTGCGCTGCCAGCCCCCGGCCGTGAAGACGAGCCTCGCCGTGCTCCTCATCGCGGCTCCTCCGCTGCTGCTGCTGCCCGTCTGCCGTCCCGGGTTCAGCCAGGGCTCGTTCTTGTGGCTAGCCTGGGCGGCGTTCCTCGCACTGCGGCCGGGCCTCGACCCGCGGCCCAGGTCCTGCGGGGCGCACGCCAGGGCGCTCCTGGCTTCGTTGGTCCTTCTGCTGGCCTGCTTCTACGCGGTCAACGCCGTGCTCGCCGCGGCGGCGCTGTTCCTCGCCCTGGTCGTTACCGTGGCGCGCGAGCGAGGTGCGGTCGACTGGACACCCAGGACCGTCCTCCGCGCTGCCCAGGCCGCCTTGGCGGTGGCTCCAGCCGTGGTCCTTCTGACGGTCGGCGAGGTGGCCTTCGGTCCCGCCGGCAGCCTCGGCTTCGTCGTGCCCGACGCGCGCAAGCTCCTGCTGGCGGGGGCGGCGCTGCTCCAGTTCTCGCCTCTTGCACCGATCGGTCCCAACAGCATGGGAGCGCACCTGTACTACCTCGGCCCGTTCGACGGCCCCCTCACCTTGGCGGCGGCGGGTCTGGCCCTCATGGTCTTCCTCGTGCCGGCGGCGTGGGGAGCCTGGCGGGTCGTGCGTGGCGAGGTCGAAGACCCAAGCGTGGGGCCGCTCTATTGGCTTGCGATCGTCGGCCTCACGTTCGTGATGTTCGTTGCCTACCCGCGGGTCTCCGGGATTGAGCATTCCCGTTACCTGACGCCGGTCTTCATCCCTGTGGCGCTGCTCTGCGCGCACGGGTTGCTCGCGAGGTCCGCCCGCGCGCGTGGCCTGGTCCTGGCCGGGTGGGTGATTCTTGCCTTGCTTGGCCAGGCCTGGTCGCTGTCGTTCGCCGGCCGGCGCTTCGCCGTGGCCGAGCCGCCGGACTCGCTGGACCGCCTGAGAGCGGCGCTGGCGACACCCGGCGACGAACCCGATCTGGCGCTGCGCCGGAGCGCGTTCAACCTCGGCGCGGACCTTGACGCGGCGGTCGCCTTCTGCCGTGATTCGGGTGTCAGCGTCGGCTACGGCCTCTACTGGCTCGCGTATGATACGACCGCGCGTTCGCGCGAGACGGTGACCCTCCTGCCGCTTCTCGGCTCGTCGGATCGCAAGCCCCTGCTCCGGATGCGAGCCCGGGGGGCAACGACCGTGGCGGTCTTCGCGTGGCCCGAGGTGTTTCCATCACCGCGGTCGCGGCAGAGTGTCTGCGGTCAGCTCACCGTGCACCTGGTCGACGCCCCGGACTTGCTGCCCTCGGCTCTCCTCACGGACCGCACCGAGGACTACCTCTCGATGCACGCCGACGTGTTCGGCCGGGCTCCCACGGAGAGCGAGCTCTCGGCGGCCGTGCGCGAGCTCGGCCCCGCCGTGCGTCCGGAGGCGCTTGCCAGGGCGCGCGAGCTGTCGACGGAACGGCCCTTCCGGTGAGCCACCGGCCCTTGCCTGCTCGACGAGAGCCTTGAAGACAGCGTCGGTGGCGTCCTTGCAGAACTCGATGTTCATCGGCTGCCCGCGCCCAGCGGCCGGACGGGATAGCCGAGCGCGAACGCGGCTCGTTTGAAGGCCGCTTCGGACTGCGCTGGCACCACCAGCGTCCTCGGGGCCGCCAGCCGGCACAGTGCCCGCGTCCGGCTGTCGTTCGCAATCTGGAGTGCCACGATCTCGTCAGCGCAGTCGACGAGCAAGGCGTGCCCTACCTCCGAGAGCATTCCGGCCCGCTTCTCGAGGTCCTCCAGAAAGCAGCGAACGGTGTCCTGGAACCCACCCTCGGAGCTCCTCGAAAGGAAGGCGCGGAGCTCCTCGGCCACGTGGCCCTTGTCGATTGCCTCGAGGGCCGTGCGCCGGTCGAGAGAGAAGACGTTTTCCGAGCGCCGGGTGCAGAAGGCGGCGAGAAACGCCTCGTCGCCCGGGTCGAACCTCTGCCGCGTGGTCACGACGTCGAGATTGGGCAGCACCTTGAGCGAGCCCGCGGGCGCGGCCTCCGTGGTTTCGTAGCTCCCGGAGATCCCCAGCACGCAGGCCCCGAGGGCGTTGATGCGGAAGCAGACCAGGCCGTCGTACCGGCTCAGGAACCGGAGGTCGTCAACCCCCCAGTTGCCATGGTAGTCCTCGCGCGCGTCGAGCGGGCTCGCGTAGGCGACGTCGATCAGACCCAGGGTCGCGGCGTACTCGAAGAGGAAGGTCAACAGGTAGCGCCCCTGCAGGATGTTCCAGCCGCCGCATCCTTGGTAGCCGAGGGAACCGTAGTGCGCGTCGGCGATGTAGAGCTTCCAGGGGTTTCGGGTCACCTCGAAGACGGCGCCGCTCGCCTGCATGTGCCGCGACAGTTCGTCGACCTCGATCCAGCGGCCGGCCGGACAGGTACGCAGTACGCCGGCGATGGTCTCGCGGCGGCCTGCAACTGCGGTCAAATGCCTGCGCTCACTCTGTCCCTTGATGACGTCGATCCGGCTGAACTCATCGAAGAAGGTATTGCGAAGCCAGGCCTTCCAGGCCGCGCTCAGGAGCTCGGGCGCCGGTCGGGTCAGCGCCTTGCGCCCCGCCGGCGTGAGTGCCAAACGAGTACCTGCCGCCTTGGCGAGCCCGGCGGCCTGAACGAGAAGCGGCCACGCGAAGGCGCGGATCGCCCCTATTCGCTGCACGTACTTGTCTTTCGACTCGTCGTCCGGGCCGTAGAAGTCCCCGCCGGACAGCGTCTCGGCGACAGCCGCGACGGCCTTGGCCGAAGGCCGCAGGGTCGCGTCGCTGACCTGGACGCGGCCCATGTCCACCAGTCGTAGCACGCTGAACAACTCTTGCTGAGCGGAGCTCTCGGTCAGACGAATCGTGAGAGCGTCCTCTTCCCCGAGCGGTCTGGGGATGTCGAGCGTGGCCAGTTGCTCCTGACGGGGCCGCGGGACCAGGCCCATCAGTCGACGGGCCAGGTCGGCCGGGATGGTCCTTCCCCAGGTGTGCTTGTCGACCCGGAGCAAGAACAGGCACAACCGCGAGGGCCCATTCGGCCGCCCCCAGCGGTCCTTTCCGCCGGTCCAGGACGGCTGACCCCCGTACTTGGCCTCAAAGGCGCTGCCATCGAAGAACCCCGTGCTGCCGTGGAGCGTCTCGGCGACGGCCGCCTTCTGCAGGTCGTCGAGCTCGGCCCAGAGCGTTTCCAACCGATGGACCGTCGACCCTGTCCCGAGTATCGCCGAGGACACTGCCTCGACGCGCTCTGACTTGCGGGCCGGGACCTTGAGGCCGAGCAAGTCCGCGAGCTCCTTGACCTCGTCGTTGTTGTAACTGAGCTCGAGCGCCTCAGGCAGCGATTTCCATACGGGGCTCGGGGTGGAAACGGTGTTTGTGGATCTCATGGATTGCAGTCCCTCCGGGGTCAGCGGGAGAGGTGATGTGCCTGTTACGGAGCAACGGGTACGATACGGCTCTTGGTCCGGGAGGACCGGCTTCCGTGAAGGTCCAGCGCCAGGTGGTCCAGCCGGGCCCGGGCGGCCTGACGCCCAAGACCGCGATGATGGGCGACCGCCTCAAGGCTGTGGCTCGGTCCCCGGAGCCACCCCTCCCGGGAACTCGAGCTCGTTCACGTGGAGCTCGGGCTCGGTCGACTGGGCCCTCCGGGGTTTCAGTTTGACCTCGGCCCAGCCGCAGACCGGCCCCGCCAGACCGATCAACAGTCGGTCGTCCGACTCGACCTGGATGGCGGCGAGCGTCGGTGGGTTCCCGCGGAGCTCTTCGGATTCGGGCCAGAGAGACGCGAAGGGGAGAAAGACCTCGCCCCGGGCCGTGAACCCGATGAGCTGCCCGTCGGGCGCCCCGGCGAAGAGGCGGCCTTGGCGGTCGCAACAGATCCTCGAAAGGGCTTCGATCTCCACCGAGCGCCAGAAGTCGACCTCCCGGCCGTCGGGAGTGAAGATGACAAAGCCGCCGCGCCGGGGGACCAGGCAGTAGACGCGACTGCCATCCGGAGACGTGCAGGCCGCGGTGACGCCGGGACACTTCATCGGGGCCAGGATTGAGCCATTCTCGTCGAACCGCAGGACACAGCCGGCTTCCGGATCGGCCAGCATCAGGACGCGGTTCGCTTCATCGAAGTGGATGTCGGCCATCTTGTGCCTCTGGCTGCTCATCGGGATGATCCGCCAGACCATCCCCGTCGGATCGGCCAACAAGACCTGACTGCGGATCGCATCGGCAATCGCGATCGCTCCGCGGTTTCCGAGCCGGCACATCGAGTAGGCATACTGGTTGAAACCCGGTGCCAAAGGAAGGTCGACCGGCCGTCCTGTCGGGTCGCGCAGGCCCCTGAAGTCACTGACCGGCTTGCCCGCCAGGTCCAGGCAGACGAGCGGGACGTCTCCACCACGCAGGAGGTAGACGCGCTCGCCGGCCACGACCATGTCCTGCAGCAGGTCCATGGTCTGCCAGTTCTCCCAGAAGGTGAGTCGCATTTCAGAGACCTGCTGGAGCTCGGGTGACAGGTCGCGTCCCCGGAACTGACCGTGCGCCGGCATCTCTCGCATGAAGTTCCACTCGGGTACTTCTCCGTTGAAGTTCCCCCGCTCCTCGTGCCAATGGAAGAGCGGAGGGCGACACTCACCCACGCCGGTTTTCAGGGTGATGCGGAGGGGGAGCCATCCCTCGGCAACCCAGCGTGAGAGGGTGCAGCCCGAGACCCCCTCGCTCGCGGCCGAGCCGACCTCCAGCCTCAGGCT
>JACQZL010000046.1:12616-21944 GCA_016213865.1 Candidatus Rifleibacteriota bacterium | reverse complement strand
CTCGAGATCGAAGGTCCAGTTGCCCGAACATGGGAGGTAGAGCGCGCCGGACCAGACGACGCTCCTGTTCGGGGGGATGACCAGGTTCGAGGTTCCCAGACTGGTGACGAAGACGGCCGACGAACCGGCGTTCGTGGCGGACGTGCTCAACCGCAGGCCCTGGTGCTTGAAAGCCTCCGGACCCGTCACGCGGTAGGTCTGCAGGCTGTACTCGGGAAACTCGGGATCGGTCCACCAGACCAGGCTGCCCCTCGGAAAGACGCTCTGCAGGTAGGGGAGCCAGTCCCCCTGGGCGACCACGTAGTCGAGCTGCGGGACGTAAGGGAACGTGGGATAGAGGTTCAGGCCGAGGACGCTGGTCTGCCCGAAGCCGTGGAGCATGAAGCCGATGTTGGGCGAGATCCCCGTCTGGCCGAGGAAGAAGGGCCTTCGGACGGAGGACCGCGAGATGACGACCGGGACCTCCTTGGCAAGCCGGCCGGTGGCCCTCAGAAAGCGCATCTCCTGCGGGTAGCCATCCCTGGGACTCAACACGTGGCGGAGGCTCGACGAGATGGCGGGGGCCAACGCCCACGTGAAGCTCGCGAACAACACCGGGAGCGCGAGGCGAGAACGCGCCGTGACCGATGGACCCATCAGATGAACCCGCTCCACACCGATCGCCAGGAGCAGGTAGGCGGGAGTCAGGAGGAGCAGGAACCGGCGGGACGCGGACGGTTCGATGGTGACCAGGAGCGGCGCCAGCAGCCCGAAGACGAGGCTCGCGGCCAGGAACACCCTGGCCCTTCCAAGCCACCTGTCGCGCTCGACCCCCGAGGGACTGCCAGGTTCCTCGGGACGTCTGCCGGAGGCCCAGAGAGCGATGGCCCCGACCAGCACCAGCGGCACCACCCCATTGGGCATCAGGCTGAATCCCTCGAGGACCGGTTGGGAGCTCGAGGCGACGGCCAGCGTCTGGGGCAGCAGTCCCATGGCGTGTTGCAGGACGGCCCGGACGGGCCTCCCAAAGGTGGTCATCTGTTGAAGGCGGACCAGGTAGCATCCGTCCTCGAGACTGACCCACGCGATTGGCACCACGAAGACGAGGAGGATAGCAAGGGCGGTGAGCGGGCCGTTCAGGCATGCCCTGCCCTCGAGGCGCCAGTTGCGGGCCACATGCCACGCCAGGACCGCCGCCACGAGGATCGGCACCAGACGGAAGAGCGGGTAGGTGTGCAGCCCCAGCCCCATCGTGAGGCCAAGAGCCACGTAGTCGCGCCTTTGCCTGATTTCCAGCGAACGCCACAAGAAGAGGAGCGTGGCGATCTCGAAAACGGGCGCGTAGATGATGCTGTTGGCCATCCGGCTGAACAGGACGTGCGTCGGATCGACCGCCGCGACCGTGGCGGCCAGCGCCGCTGCCGTCGGCCCAACGAAGGCCCGCGCCGTCAGGAAGAGCAGCGGCGCGAAGAGGGCCCCGAAGACCGCCGCCGGAAGACGGAAGGCGGTCAGCGTTCGTCCCAGGTATCCGAAGCTCCACGCGTGGAGGTGAAACGTGGCCGCCTCCTCGCCAGGCACACTCTGCGTCAGTAGGACGCCAGGCCCCGTGCCGTCGAGGATCCGCAGCGCTATCTCACCGTTGATCCCCTCGTCGATGTTCGGGGCCAGCGGGCGAAAGCCGAGCCAGTGGACCCGGACGACCAGTGCCAGCACCAGGAGGGACAACGCGATGGCCCCGTCGAGTCCCCGGAGCCGGAGTGGCCTGCCGGGAGCGGTCAACCGGCCGGCCAGCGAACCTCCCCAGCAGATCAACAGCGCCGTCGCCGTCGTCAGCAGCATCGCGGGGACCAAGCTGCGGGCACCCGCCGGAGTTGTGGCCAGGTTGATCAGGCTGGCGACTGCCAGCAGTAGGATGACAGCACGATGGGCGATCTGAACGGTGTGGCTCATCGAGGTGGTCGGTTGCCCGGTTGTGGATGGAGGCCGTGGTCGGACGGGGGCTGTCCGGGAGATTCCACCCAGCCCCAACGGCTGCCTGCGTTCCCGAACTTCCCTCACGAATCCCGCAGCTACTATAACAGGCGGGGCGTTGCCCGGCACCCGGATAGACCAACAGGGGAGCGTCCCCAGATCGTGGGGAACTCGGTGGTGGCCGGTCTCCAGACCGGCTGAGAAGCTGCGCCAGTACTGGCGGGTCTGGAGACCCGCCACCACCAAGACAGGGAAAAGCCCCCAACGCAGTGATGCGACTTCCCACCTTTCAGGGACGCTCCCGACCAACGGGGTGAGCCACGACACGGTCAGCGGGAGAGGTGATGATAAGACCATTGCGTGATCCCGTGCCACTCCAGAGCGATTCGCACTCTCGCGTCCGTCAGGGTCCGGGTCTCGATGGCTCGTTCTGTTCCATACACGCTGTCGCACTCCCCGGCGAGGCCCGGATGGCAGCCCAGCTCGGTGACCCCCGGCCCGAGCCCGGCGAGGAGCGCGAGCAGCGCCTCCACCCCGATGGCCCCAGGGCACGGCTCACCCTTGCCCGATTGCCCGTAGAAGTCCCCTCGATAGCGCACGCGCGGGTCGAGCCCCCGTAACGGAACGTCCAGGTCACGGGCGACTCCAATCAACACTGAACGGAGCGGTTCACTCAGGTGAAGATGCTGGTGCGAGTCGAGGTGGCTCGGGTCCCGGCCCAGCAGCTCTCGGAAAGCCGCGAGTTGGCGCGCGACTTCGACCTCGAGCGCGCCCGGGTCCTCGAGCGGCGCCACGGTGTAGAGCGACGACCACCCGCCCTCGCGGTAGACCCATTCGGCGAGGTCGACGTGCAGGCCCACGCTCAACTGGGGCCGCTTCCTCGCATACGCGGCTGCCCGGGACGCCGCCGGCCAGCGCACCATCAGGCTGGCGCTCGTGACGATACCTTCCTCGTGCGCCACGATCACGCCGGCGTTGACATTTTCGCTGCGCCCGAAGTCGTCGGCGTTGACGATGAGGACCCTCCGGCACTTCTCCTGGGACGACGTCCGGCTGTGCGGAACCTCTCCGCAGGTTGGGTCGGTGTCGAAGTGCGCCATCGAGACCTGCCGATTCAATGCGCCGGAGCCCCGAGCCTCTCCGACAACGCGAGGGCCTCTCCAAGCCAGTCGTGGAGCTGCGAAGCGGGGGGCGTCCAGTCCGCCGACCAGCCGAGGTGTTGCAGCGCCACCTGCAGCCGGCAGCAGTCGAGGGCCTCGAGCGTCTCGGCGAAGGTGAGGCTCCCCGGCCCCGGGCGGCAAGCCTCTGCGTGGTAGGCCGCCGCCAGAGCGGTCCGCTGCTCCTCGCTCCATCGGCCCGAGACCAGCGCGGCCAGGTCCAGGAGCCCGGGGCCCAGGCCAGCCATCTCCCAGTCGACGGGACAGATCCGGCGGCCCCGCTCCAGGTCGGCAACCAGTACGTTGGAGGCGTAGCAGTCGCCGTGGATGAGGGTCGCCGGCAGCGAAAGGAGGCGGCTCACGACCACGTCGTGGACCCTGGCCAGCCGCTTCAAGGCCCCGCGCGTTTCCGGAGCAAGCTCCGCGGTCTTCAGAAAGGTCCTCGCCCGCTTCAGCCACAGACGCAGATACGGCTCGTCGTGGCGGAGCAGCGAATCGGACCGGTCGGCCCAAGCTGTCCGGTCCCTCGCGAACCGCGCATGCAGCACTGCCAGCCAGCGCGCCGCATCCTGCCACGCCGAGAAGTCGCCCACCTGGTAGAGCTCGACTCCGAGCACGCGCTCCAGGCAGAGCCAGCGCCGGTTCGAGGTCTCGTCGACAAAAATGCCGTAACAGTGGGCTGTCCCCGAAGGCCCATCCGGGAGGAACTCGCCGTAGACGACCTCTTCACGTCGCGGGTCGTGGACGAACGGGGGCTTCGCACGTCTGGCGTCCGGCAGCATCGCGCCGCTACCCAGCTCCTTGAGGATCAGCCGAACCGTCTCTCCGCCGGAGGTCTCGGCCACGACCTCCCGCAGCGCGAAGCTCGATTGCTGGGGCACTGGATGAACCTGCAGGCGATCGATCGAAAGCCTGACCCCGTGCCGGCCGCTCAACCACGACTCGAGCGCCAATCGAAGCGCCGGAAGGTCGAGCTCGCGCGACGGATCGCGCCGCGGGCCGGCGGTCATGCCGGCACCGACCCGTCTCTGCAGTCCCAGGTGCACACTAAATTTCCTGGCGTCTTTGCGTTTGGTCCTCTCGCCCCATGATCCGGGGACGCTCCCGCTGTCACCCCGCACCGGTCCTCTGGAGCAGCAGTGAGAGCACGCGGTCGGAATCGAAGTGCTCCTGGGCGAGCTCGCGCGCCGCCCGAGCGTGGGTCACGTAATCGCCTCGGAGCTGTTCGATGGCGGCGAGGACGTCCTCCTCCGTCCGGAACGTGAAGAGCCCCCGCCCCGACGGCATGAACGCCTCGAGCCCCGTGTCCTGTGCGAGGACCGGCCGGCCGGAAGCGAGGTAGGCGACGCTGCGATCGCTGAGCCACCCGCAGCGCGAGACGGCGTATCCGGACTTGGCCAGTCCGAATTCGGCGCGCGAGCCCTGGATGAACCGCTGATACGTCCGAGGCGTTCCCGCGACGGTGGCCGGGTCGATCAGCTCCCATCCGTTCCGCGAGAGCAGGTCGAGGTCCTTCGTCTCGCCCGGGTGGATCGCCATGGCCAGCAGAAGGCGCATCGGCGCCTTGCGGGGCAACGCGATCAACGGACGCAGCGAGTGCGCCTTCTGCCCGTAGAAGACGCCCGCGTGCTCGATCGAACCGTAGCCGCGCCAGTGGCCGATCGTCGTGAGCGCGTCGTACACGCCGGGACCCGCGACGGGCCAATGCTCGAGCACCACCGGCTGCAGCGTCGTGAGCCACGAACGACCGCAGGTCGGCACCGGGCAGTCCGGCCGGCCGATCGCCTGGCCGACCGTCACGAAGTGCGTGTGCCCGTCGAAGTGCATGTCGACCCCCTGCGTGGCGTGCCAGAGCTGATTGAAGGCGGGATCGAGATCGAGATAGAGGCGCACGGGGATGGGCTCGAGGAGCGCCGCGTCCGTCAACATCCCGGAGATGTTGACCAGCACGTCCGCCCCGCGGGCCAACTCGCGAAGACCGGCATAGGAGACCCCCACGGTCTGCCGCTCCGGCCCCAGAAGGGACGCGCACTCCTCGATGCCGAAGTCGCGGACGACGTCCCGAAAGTAAGCGGCGTTGACCGACGACTCGAGCGAGGCGCCCGCCGGGCGGATGGCCTGGGCCGCGATCGGCTCGACGAAGTGGACCTCGTGGCCGAGCCTCCGGAACCCGAGCAGGTACTGCAGCACGGCCCACGTCGCCCCGCCCTGGTGCGGCACCGCGGCGATCATGCCGCTCAACAAGATGGTCGCCTTTCCACGGCTGCGCGTCACGTGACCCCCCCGGCCCCGAGGCCAATCTCGTCGAGCAACGCACCCAGCACCACGTCGGAGTCGAAGACCTTCTCGGCCAGCGCCCGCGCCGCGTGGCAATGCCGGTCGTAGTCCGCCAGGATCCGGGCGACGCCGCGTGCGGCTTCCTCGACGTCGCGGAAGGCCAGCAGCCCCTCGCCGGCCGGCAGGTTCGCGGAGAAGCCGGTCTCCTGCACCAGCGCCGGCTTGCCCGAGGCCAAGTAGCGGACCGTCCGATCGGAGAACCAACCCGTGGCCGCGTCCACATAGATCCCCTGGGCGACCGAGAACTCGGCGCCGGACCCCTGGACATACCGCCGGAACGCGGCCGGATCGGGCACCGCGACCCGCGGCTCGACGACGGTCCAGCCGTGCTCGCCGAGCGCCTGCAGGTCGCCGCGATCGCCCGCGTGGATCTCGAGTGCGAGCTCGAACTTGCCGGCGGAGCGGGCCGGCAAGTCGAGGACCTTGCGGAACTCGTGGACCTTCAACCCGAGCCTCTTCCCCTCATGCTCGATCGGACCGTAGGGTCCCCGCCAGCTCGCGATCGTCGTGAACCTGCCCGGGGGGCCCTTGACGACCGGCCACTGCTCGAGCACGACCGGCGGACGGGTGGGCCTCCATCGAAGGCCGCACGTCGGTAGGGAGCAGGCTGGGGTCCCGAGGTTCTCGCCCACGGTGAAATGGTAATCATGTCCCTCCAGCCTGGCGCCCCCGTTGCCCGTGGCGACCCAGAGCTGCGTGAACCCCGGGTCGAGGTCGACGTAGACCTTCGTTCGGACGCGGCAAATGAGCTCCGGGAGCGTGAGGTGACCCGAGATGTTGACGAGCAGCTCGGCGTCCGAGGCGGCCTCGACGAGTCGCTCCAACGGTGGGCCGCAGCTCTCTCGTCCGCCATCGCAGAGGAGCGACGCCCGGCCGTCGAGATCGAAATCGTTCACGATCTCCTGAAAGTACGAGCGGTTGACGGAAGCCCCGAACGTCGTGGCCTCGCCTTGCGCGCCGGTGCAGCTCTCGGTCGCAATCTGCTCCACGAAGTAGACCTCGAAGCCAAGGCGCCGCAGTCCGAGCACGTAGTTGAGCCGGGTCCACGTCGCGCCGCTGTTGTACGGCTTGTTGGCGATGGCGCCGCTCACCAGGGCGATCCGGGCGCTCACGCAACCCCCAGTTTCGCCAGCAGCCGGCCAAGGACCTTGTCGGAGTCGGAGTGCTCGACGGCCAGCTCCCGGGCCGCCCGGCAATGCCTGGCGTAGTCCTTCTCCACCGCCTCGATCGCGCAGCTCGCCTCCTCCGGGGTGGTGAAGGTGAGCAGGCCCGCGCCCGTGGGGTAGAGCCCGGCGAGCCCGGTGTCCTGGGCCACGACCGGTTTTCCGCTGGCCAGATAGCAGAGGCTGCGCTCGCTCACCCAGCCGCTCCTCGTCTGCACGTAGATACCCTTCGCGATCAGGATCTCCGCGTGTGAGGCCTGGATGAAGTCCCGGTAGGCCCAGGGATCGCGCGCCACGAGCTTCGGCTCGACGAGCGACCATCCGTTGCCGGCGAGCATCGCCCGGTCCTTCTCGTCGGCTGGATGGAGGGCGAGCGCCAGCTCGAACGGCCGCGCCGAACCTCGAGGAAGCCACGCGAACTTGTGGAGCTCGTGGACGCGAAGGCCATAGCGTTTGCCGTTCAGCTCCACCGGCCCGTACGCGCCCCGCCAGCTCGCGATGCTCGTGAAGCGGGCGTCCGCCGGCGCCTGGGTCACGGGCCACGCCTCGAGAACGACCGGTTGGGGCGTCACGAGCCACGGAAGGCTGCACGTCGGGAGCTCGCAGTCGGGCTTTCCGATGTTCTCGCCGATGGTGACGTGAGCCGTGTGGCCACTGAAGAGGTCCGCTTGCCCGAGCGCGTGCCACATCTGGCCGAACCCGGGGTCGGTATCGAGGAAGACCCGTTTGGGTGCCGCCGCGAGGATCGCCTCGTCCTGCAAGAAGCCCATCACGTTGAGGAGGATCGCCGAGCGGGCGGTGCGCTCGAGGACTTCCTTCCGCGAAACGCCGAGATGTCCCCCTGGCACGTCGCAGGCCAGTGAGAACGAGCCCGAGAGTCCGAATCGCTCCATGACTTCGAGAAAGTAGGCGAGGTTGAACGACTCCTCGACCCGGCACTCGTGGCCGGCCGCGTCGCGGCACATGCCAGGCCCGAGCCGGTCGACGAACAGCACGCGCCAGCCGAGCCGCTGGAAGCCGAGCAGGTACTGCAGGAACTGCCAGGTGTGGCCGCCCACTCCCGGCTTCTGCGCCAGCGCGCCCGCGACCACGAGGTCGCCTCTGACTGAAGTCATCGTTTCACGCCTTCCGTCGGTGAGACTCCGCTCACTCGAGCCTGTCCTCCGCCAGATCCGTCAGACCGGCGACGAGCTGCCGGGCCGTGCGAACCCACGAGAAGTCGCGGCGGACGCGCTGGGCCGCCTGGCGGCCCTTGCTCGCGGCCTCGGCCGGGTGGTCGTAGAGCCAGCGCATCAAGTGACGCAAATGCTCGTAGTCCGGCTCCGCCCAGAGCCCGTGAAAGCGGTCTCGTAGCTCGCCCGCGAGGTGCAGCTCGTTCTTTCGCGGGTCGGCCAGTCGATAGGATAGCGGGAAGCTGTCGCGCTCGTCGAGGTAGTCGGCCGGGCCGCCCCAGTTGGTGGCGATGACGGGCAGTCCGGTCGCCATCGCCTCGAGTCCGCACAGCCCGAAGCCCTCCCCGCGCGAGGGGAGCACGAAGGCGTCCAGGTCGCCGAGGAACTCGAGCAGCCGCTCGCGGGGCCAGCGCCCGCCGGTCACCGTGAGCCGCGGCTCGCCGGTCAGGAGCTCGTCCACTGCCAGGGTGCTCTTGAGGAGGAGCCGGACCGGCTCGTCCGGCGAGTACTCCTCGCGAAAGGCCCGGATCAGCAGGTCCATGCCCTTCCGCGTGGAGAGCCCACCGTAGCTGCCGAAGGTGAAGAGGTCGCGCCGGCCTCGCTCGAGAAGCGGGAAGCGCTCGCCATCGACGCCGTGGGGCAGCACCCGGATCGGCACTCGCACGCCGCAGGCGCGGAACGCCTCGGCGTTCTGCCGGCACGGCACGAACTGCAGCTTGACGTTGGAGTTGATCTCCTCGACATGCGCCGGAGGAATGAGAGTCGATTCCCACATCGAGTAGTTTGCTAGCTTCTCGCACCTCATGCGGGCAGGCTGGAGCAGGTAGTGATAGTAGAACCCGAGCTTGTTCCAGGCACCGTCCCAGAGCCGAAAGGCCCGCCCCAGTTCCGCCGGATAGCCCTGCCTGGAGGCAAGGGGGCCCATCACCACGTCGATGCCGAGCCGCTGCAGCTCGCCCAGCAGCGACAGCCCGACGACCCCGTAGCCATCCGAGGCGTCCACCGCGCAATGCCAGATCAACTGGCGAGCGCCGGGCTGCCAGGTCGCGGGCTCGAACGGCACGCGACCGGGCGGACCCTTGGCCTCCAGCCTCCGCTGGTGCGCCTGGTAGACCCGTTCCCACTGCTCGGGTCGCCGGTCGTTCGAGGCGCACCGCTCGTGCCACAGGTGCGTGCCGAGGACCCTTGCGAGGTGTCGAGGGGGCCGCGCGAGGCTCATCCTCAACCACAGGTCCCAGTCCTCGTGTCCTTCCAGGGACGGTTCGAAGCCGCCGGCGGCCCTCGCGGCCTCGGCCCGGTGGACCACGTCGCCGGCAAAGATGTAGTTCTTGCCCGCCAGGGTCTCCTCGTCGTAGTCGAAGGAGTAGGGCACGTGCGGAGCCTTGCCCTCTTGCCGCCACTCCGAGTCGCCGTAGACCAGGTCGACCTCGGGGTGCTCGAGCAGGCAGCCCACCAGGGTCGAGAGGTGGTCGGGAGTCCAGGTGTCGTCGTCGTCGCAGTACGCGAGGTAGGTCCCACTCGCGGCGTCCAGGCCCGCGGCCCGAGCGGC
>JACQZL010000046.1:0-12596 GCA_016213865.1 Candidatus Rifleibacteriota bacterium | reverse complement strand
CGCGGCCCGATCGGCGCCGGCGCCGGCGCCGCCCGTCGTACGCACGCGCCGCACGCGCGACTCGAACTCGGGCGGAAGGCTCGCGGGCAGCTCGGTCCCGTCGTCGACGACGAGGACCTCGAGGTTGGGCCGGTCCGAGTTCCCCCCACCCCTGCCCTCCCCCGGAGGGGGAGGGTGGGGTGGGGGCCAGGTCTGTGAAAAGACTGAATCGAGCGCTCGAGCTAGCATCTCGGGACGGGCCCGCGTGCAGACGATGACGGAGACGAGCGGATGGTTGGGCGTCAAGGCTCTGAGCCCTCCTCGCGGAGCGTGCCGAGCGGGCCGTCCACGGGTCCAGGGCCGAGCCCGAAGATGATGCAGTCGGCGTCCTGCCAGACCCGGGTGTACTTCGATTCGAGGTGCTCGGCGAAGGCGGCGTAGTGCGCGAGCCACCAGAAGGACGCGCTTGGGAACACCAGGAACGCGGCTCGCCTCAGCCGCAGGTGCTCGAGCTGCTCGATCGCGGCCTCACTGTCCGCCGGATACCCGCCGGACACCGTTCGCCAGTCCGGAAAGTGGAAGGCCTCCCGACCGCTCAGATGGGCGAGCGTCGGGTCTCCCTTGTCGGCCACCGCCATCGGTGCCCCGGGTGGCACCACGCGCGCCACGGTCCGGGCGATCCGTTCCAGCGTGCGACTCCACTCCGGATCGACGGCCGTCTTCTTCCGAAGCTGCTCGCCGTAGCGGGTCCCGTCGAGCAGCTCGGTCAGGAGGGCCAAAAGGGCCTTGGAGTCGACGTGGAGCGAAGGCTCGTCGCTTCGCAGGAGGTCGATTCCCAGACGCGTGAAGAGGCGCCAGGGATGGGGCGCCGGAGCCAGGCGGGCGCCCGCGAAGGCCGCTCCCATCGCTGCCCACCGGCGACCCGCCAGGAAGAGACTGCCGGTCCGAAGGACCGCCCGCGCTGCCAGCGCCGCGCGAGCTCGTCGCCAGTTCGCTGCCCGATCCGGAAGGTCCAGCTCCGGCCGGGCGAAGACGCTCCGCACGGCGCGGACTTCGTGCCGGAACCTCTCACCCGACTCGATCGAGTCGAGCGAGCCGCGAGTGGGATGGTGGCGCACCTGGGCCAGAGGCGACGCGAGGTAGGCAAAGTGCGTCACCAGCGACATCCGCATCCAGAGCTCCCAGTCCTCGCAGTCGTTGCCCATCCCGGCGGCGAAGACCCCCGCGCGCTCTTGCACCGATCGCCGGACCATCACCGTGGGCATCGCCACGAAGTTGTGCAGCGCGAGCTCCCGGAAGGTCTCGGCCGGCGGCTGCACCAGGTCGCGGTCGAAGGCCCGCGGCCAGTCGCCAAGCCGCTGTCCGTCGGCTCCGATCACGTCGAAGGCCGTATGCACGAGGCCGACCTCGGCCTTCCCGTCGAGCACGGCGGACTCGGCCTCGAGCAGTCCGGGATGCCAGAGATCGTCGGAGTCGAGCCACGAGATGTACTTGCCGCGCGCCCGGGCCAGGCAGGCATTGCGGCTGGCACAGATGCCCGAGTTGCGTGGCTGCCGGAAGTAGCGGAGCCGGCGGTCGCCGAAGGAGGCGACGACTGCCTCGAGGTCGTCCTCCGACGCGTCGTCGCAGACAACGACCTCGAAGTCGGTCACGGTCTGTCGCAGGATGCTGGCAAGCGCCTCCCGCAGGTAGCTCGCTCGATTATGGGCCGGCAGACAGACCGTGAGCTTCGGCGCGGCCCCGGTCACCTGCCGCCCCCTTCAGCCAGCTCCGTGAGGTCGGCCACCACCTGACGCGCCGCGCGTGCCCACGTGAAGCTCTCACGCACGCGTTGGGCCGCGTGGAGCCCCTTGGTCGCAGCTTCGGCCGGGTGCTCGTAGAGCCAGCGCATCAAGTGACGCAAGTGCTCGTGGTCGGGCTCGGCCCACAGGCCGTGGAAGCGCATCCAGTTCGTCTCTCTCAGGTGCAGCGGGTTCTTTTGCGGATCGGCCAGCCGGTAAGCGAGCGGGAAGCTGTCCCCCTCGTCGAGGTACTCCGTGGGGCCGCTCCAGTTGGTGGCGATCAAGGGAAGGCCCGTCGCCATCGCCTCGAGCCCGCAGAGCCCAAACCCCTCTCCGCGAGACGGGAGCACGAACGCATCCAGCTCGCCGAGATACTCCAGCAGCCGCTCGTGGTCCCAACGAGCGCCCGTGACCACGATGCGAGGATCGCCGAGCGGGAGGCCTCCGGTGCCGGCGAGGGTCTTGAGCAGCAGCCGCACCGGCTCACGTGGCGAGAACTCCTCGAGGAAGGCGCGGATCAAAACGTCGACGCCCTTGCGGCAGATGAGGTCGCCGACGCTGCCGAACGTGAAGCCGCCGGTATGGTGTCGCTCCAGGACTGGAAAGCGCTGGGCGTCGACCCCGGGGTGCAGCAGCTTGATCGGAACCCGCACGCCGCAGTCGCGAAAGGCCTCGGCGTTCTGCCGGCATGCCACGTATTGCAGCGAGGCGGCCGCGTTGATCTCCTCGACGTGCGAGGGCGGCACCCGGGTCGACTCCCACATCGAGTAGTTCACCAGTTTCTCGCATCGCATCCGCGTTGGCCGGAGCTCCCGGTGGTAATAGAAGCCCAGCTTGCCCCAGCCATCCCACGGACGCATCGGGCGTTCGAGCTCGGCTGGATAATCGAGTCCCGACACTCGGGGAGACATCACGAGGTCGATCCCTTCGCTCTCGAGTTGGCGAAGCAGCGACCGTGCCAAGGACCCGTGGCCGGTCTCCGCGGCGAACGCCGAGTGCCAGATCAGCTCTCGGCGTCCGGGTTGCCAGGTGGCCCTGTCGAACGGGGGTCGCTGGCCGGCGCCAGCCGGAGCCAGGCGCTTCTGGTGCGCGTCGTAAACTCGTTGCCACTGCTCGAGCCTCTTGGTGTTGGAGGCGCAGCCAGCGTGCCAGCGATGGGTGCCGAGCGCCGTCGACAGGTGATGCGGCGGGCGCAGAGCGGTCATGCGCAGCCAGAGGTCCCAGTCCTCGTGCAGCTCGAGCGTCGGGTCGAAAGAGCCCACGGCCCGCGCCGCGGCTGCCCGGTGCATCACGTCGCTGGCGAAGATGTAGTTCTTCCCAGCGAGCGTCGTTTCCTCGTAATCGAAGGAGAACGCCACGTGCGGGGCCTTGTCCCCCACGAGCCACTCCGAGTCGGCGTAGACCAGGTCGACCGGGGGGTGGTCCTGCAAGAAGCTCGCAAGCGTGGAGAGATGCTCGGGAGCCCACGTGTCGTCATCGTCGCAATAGGCGACGAAGCTGCCGCGCGCTGCCTCGAGACCCGCCGCACGCGCCAGGCCCACGCAACCCCTTCGCGTCGTCACGAGCCGCACCCGGGTCGCAACCTCCGGGGGCAGGCTCACCGGCACCTCGAGACCGTCGTCGACGACGATGACCTCGAACTGCGGCCACGTCTGGGCAAACACCGATTCGAGCGCCCCGGCCAGCATTGCGGGGCGGTCTCGGGTGCAGACGATCACTGACACGAGAGGATGCCCGGAGGCCGAGCTCTCGACTCCGGGCGTCAAGCGGTCACCTCGTCACGCAACGAGAACACGAAGCACGTGTCGTGGCGGCCCACGACCAGCCGATGGTGCCGCTCCAGGTACACCTTGAACCCGGCATAGTAGTCGAGCCACCAGAAGGCGGTGGCGGGCAGCACGAGGAAGTCGGCGCCTCTGGCGCGGGCGGCGTCGAGCTCGGCAATGGCGCCGGCGCTCCCGGCCGGGTACTGCCCGCGGTTCCCCTCGCTGTCGTCGGCCGGGAAGTGCCACGCCTTCCTGCCCTCCAAGGCCAGCAGTTGCTCGTCTCCCTTGCTGACGACAGCCACGCTCGCGGAGGCCGGCAAGGACATGCAGACAGCCTCGCGAACGCGCTCCACGAGGTCCTGATAGCCTCGATCGGCGGCCGTTTCGTGCAACTCGATCCTGGCGGGAGCGCCGGGCCTGGCCTCCGACGCGAGCAGGCGCCCGAGACCGGCCAGAAACTGCGCGCGGATCGGCCCCGGCGCGTGGGTCTGGACGATCTTCCTGCGCCCCTGACGGCTGAGCCGATCCCAGAGAACACGGTCCGTGAGCAGCCTTCCAACGGCCCCGGCGAAGGCGGCCGGGTCATCGGCGATCAGCAAGTGCTTTCCGTCTGCCAGGTCGAGCCCCTCGGCGCCCACGGTCGTCGTCACGACGGGGCACCCGGCCATCAGCGCCTCGATGATCTTCCGCTTGGTGCCTGCCCCGTACCGCAGGGGCGCGACGAAGACCGCGGCCCGCTCCAGATACGGGGCGAGCTCGGGCACCCAGCCGACAGTCCGAACGCCGGCGACGCCGGTCACCGCCGCCTGCAGCCGCTCGCTCGCGGCGTTGCCGACAATCGAGACGGGATGTTCCTCGCGGAGCTCGGAGGACAGCCGCGGCAGGATCGCCGTGCAGAGATGCTCGACCGCGTCCGTGTTCGCGGGATAGACGAAGTTCCCCACGAAGAGCATCCCTTGCCGCCCGGTCCGCGGAGTCACTCGAGCCGGCGGAGCTTCCCTGTCCGGAACGACCAGCGCGTCGACTGCCCGGCCCATCAGCCGCTCGAGCAGCAACGCCTCTTCTCGCGAGACCGCCAGGACCGCATCCGCGGCGGCATACGTGTTCAGCTCGCGCACCACCTGCAGTCCGTAGTCGGCGTGCAGGGTTCCGGGGGCGCCGTCACCGTGCGGCAGGAAGAGCCGCCTGGCGTTGCGCACGAACGCGAGGTCGACGGAATCGATCGCGATGCGGGTCCCGGGCGAGCGCATCCTCAGCAGCGGCATTGCCAGCTCCGCGAGCTGCCATGAGGTGAGCAGGGCCAGCGAGAAGGGAACCTCGTGGAGCAGCTCGTCGAGCGCGCCACCGTCGAATCGAGCCACAGTCTTCACGCCCCGCTCGTTCAGCAGTTGGGCATACGGCTCGCTGCCGCGCACCTGGTGCTGGGCCACGAAGGTAACGGTGAAGCCCGCCTCCTGGAGCAGGCACACCAGGTCGAAGGTCCGGCGCGAGCCGCCCTGCCGATCCACTTCGGGCATCCGCGGCGCCAGGACCAACGCGTGCCCCGGCTCGGTTGACAGACCGATTTCTCTTGCTGGCTTCATCAGGACACCGCTGGCAGGTCGCTTCCGAAGGTACCTCACAAGGCTGCGTCAGGCGTCAGGTTGAACCACCAAGGCACGAAGACGCGAAGAGAAGCACCAAGGGGAACGGTGAAACCCCTTTGTGCCGCCCTTTGTGTCCTGGGGTCTTCGTGGTTCAAGCTCAAGCGTGCTTCCTTGGAAACGCTCGACTAAATGCCGATCCTCGCCAGCATGCTCGCCAGGACCTTCTCGGCGGAGAAGTACTCGCGCGCGAGCTCCTTGGCGGCCCGGCTCTGGTTTTCATGGTCGGCGCTCACGCGCCGGACGGCAACCTCGATCTCGTCGAGGTCCTTGAACGCGAAGAGCCCCTGGCCTGTCGGCAGCACGTCGCCGAAGCCCGTGTCCTGCGTGATGACGGGCCGGCCGGCCGCGAGATAAGTTGCGCTGCGGTCGCTGAACCAGCCGCTTCGAAGGCGCACGTTTTGGTCCTTGGCTACCGTGAACTCACCGAGTGACCGGCGAATGAACCGCCGGTACTCGTCGGGATCGAGCGTGAAGTCGAGGGCTTTCGAGACCCCAAAGCCACGGGCCTGGAGCATCGCGCGTTCGTCGTCCGGGCATCGGCTCAGGGCCAGCTCGAACTGCGCTCCCGTCCTGGCCGGGAGCTCCAGGAACTTGAGGAACTCGTGATGCTTGCTCCAGCGATAGGTCTCTCCGCCGAGCTCGAGGTCCCTGTTGGTCTGACGCCAGTTCCCAATGCTGGTGAACACGGGCCGCGCGAGCGGCTCGGGGCCCTCCCAGAAGTCGAGCACGACGGGCTGGCGCGTGGGCTGGAACTTGAACCTCGTGCTCTCGGGCACGAGGCAGCCCGGCCGGCCGAGGTTCTCGCCGAAGGAGAAGAACGCGCAGTGAGCCGAAAGGAAGTCGATCGTCGACTGGCAGCCCCGGGCGAGCTGCACCTGCACCTCGACGGGATCGGTCTCGACGTAGACGAGACGTCCGGTCGCGCAGTGCTCCGGCAAGGGCAAGGTCCCGCCGTGCAGGTTGAGGATCAGCTCGGCCGACGCGTAGAGCCGCGTCAGTTCGAGCCGGCTCAGTCCGTAGCATTGCCCGCCGGCGTGGAGCGCGTGGTAGGCCCAGCGATCGGCGAGACCGAAGCGTCGCATGAAGCCGTCGATGCACGCCGCGGCCTTGGCCGAACCGTCCCCGTCCGCCTCCGTGGCCAGAAGACCCGACGGACGACTCGAGTGCGCCTCCACGTAGTAGACGTCGAAGCCCAGCCGCTGCAGACCGACCAGATAGTGGGCCGTCTGCCAGACGACCCCGCCCACCGGCGCCTTGCTCAGCAGGCCGAGCACGACGAGCTTCCTGTTACCTCGGGTCTTCATCTCGCATCACGCCGGGACACCGAGCGCTTGCACCTCCATCGCTGTCGGGACCTCTCGCCCCGGACCTGCGTTCTGGAGGTCGTGGAGCTGCTTGAAGAGACCGTTGCGACCGAGGAGAGCCTCTGGCGAGCCCTGCTGCACGAGCCGGCCTCGATCGAGCACCAGGACGAGGTCCGCACTCCGGATGGTCGAGAGACGATGGGCGATGATCAGCGTGGTTCGCCCGGCCATCAGCCGATCGAGCGCGTCGAGGATGACCGACTCCGTCCTGACGTCGACCGAAGCCGTCGGCTCATCGAGGATGAGAATGGGCGCACCCTTCAGAAACGCCCGGGCCAGCGAGATCCGCTGGCGCTCGCCGCCGGAGAGGCGCGCGCCTCGCTCGCCCAGGACCGTCTCGTACTGCCCGGGCAGGGTTGCGATGAACTCGTGGGCGTTGGCCGCCTTCGCCGCCTCGACGATCTCGTCGAAGCTCGCGTCGAGCCGGCCGTAGCGGATGTTCTCGGCGACGCTCGTGGAGAAGAGCAGCGGTTCCTGGAGCACGACGCTGATCTGCGCTCGCAGCGAGCGCATCGTGTGCCTGCGCGTGTCGAGCCCGTCGACGAGGATCCTGCCGCGCGCGGCTTCGTAGAACCGGGGAAGGAGGCTGGCCAGCGTCGTCTTGCCGGCGCCCGTCGGACCGACGATCGCCACGACCTGGCCCGGCTTCACGACGAACGACACCTCCTCGAGCGTGCGCTCGCGGCCAGGATAGTCGAAGCCCACCCCCTCGAACGCCAGGGCCCCGCGGACCGTTCCGAGGTCGACGGCGTCGGGACGGTCCATGATGCGCGGCTGCGCCTCGAGCAGTCCGAAGGTCCTCTCGAGGGAGATGCGCAGCTCCTGCAGGGAGGCCACGATGTTGCTGATTCTCTGCAACGGATTGTAGATCTGGGCGATGTACGCGAGCACGACGGTGAGCTCGCCCACCGTCATCCGCCCACCCAGGACGAGGTGGGATCCGTAGGCCAGGATCAGCGCGGTCCCGAGGGCGGTCGTCGAGTTGATGGTCAACGAGAAGAGGGCCTGCTTGAACATGAGCTCGACCCTTGCCTTGACAGCGTCCTCTGCCTGCGCCCGAAAACGCCTCTGCTCGTGGTCCTCGCGGCCGAACGCGACGATGACGCGCAGCATTGCGAGTGCCTCGTGGACCATCGAAAGCGATTCGACCTCCAGCGTATGGCCGGGTGCGACCAGGCCAAACGAGCTCGTCAGCAAAGCGCAGAAAAAGAGCAACCTAAAAGATGCGTTGGGGTGCAGTTCGTACAGGACGCGCACCAGCTTCTTGCCGTGCTCGAAGTCCTCTTGCACGCTACGGACTCGGATCGTCGTCCACGGGTGCCCGCGAATCGCGAGGCCCCAGGTCGACCACCCCTCGTCGACGAGGACGGTCCATCGCCGCTCGGTCAGGCGAGCGGCCACCGTTTCGAGGAGCTCGACGCGCTCGCGGCCGCGCTCGCTCCAGTAGGCGACGGTCTGCTTGCCGGTCAGCGGCAGCCGAGGCCGCTCACCCCTTCGGGCCGGCGCCTGGGGGACGCCGCGTTCCCAGTAACTGGTCTTGTAACGGCTAAAGGAGCGCGCGAGCGGCTGGGCATAGCTGAGGGCCGCGATGAGCACCCTCGCGGCGAGGCTGTCGTGCTTCGGCTCGAGCGGCGCTTGCACGGCTTGCAGGCCCGCCACGGCGAGCGAGAGAAGCCAGGCGGCGGCCGCCGCGGACCAGGCGCCGGGCCACGCGAGGCCCCACAGCGCCAGCATCGCGATCCCGAAGTGCCACTCCAGCGTCGACGGCAGCATCATCCAGTGCTGTGGCCCCTGTTGGTACACGCACTGGAAGAGCCCCGCCCCCAGTCGGCCGCGAAAGACCACGGGTTCTCCGGAGACGGAGGGCGCCTGGCTCGCGCCGTACACCACGCCGCGCCACTTGCCCGCGCCCAGCCTGTTGAACCGGTCCGGATGCTTGAATCGGAGCAGCGCCTCCGCGCGGCCGTAACCCGACTGCTGCGCAAGATAGGCCGCGGCGGTGTGGCGCCGGTGATGCCAGACGAAGGCCCCAGGCGCGAACACGATCCGGTGGCCGGCCTCCTGGACTCGCCAGCAGACGTCGACGTCGTCGCCCGCGGCCCTGAACCTCGCGTCGAATCCGCCCACTGCCTCCAGGACCTCGCGTCGAAAGGCCATGTTGCAGCCAGGGATGTGCTCGGCCAGCTCTTCGGTCTCGAGGACGTGCGTCGGCTGGCCGGGCGAGACCGCGACGCAAGCTGCCACCCAGCCGTCGCGGGGGGTGAGGTTCGGTCCTCCGACCCCTGCGGCCCCTGTCCTCTCGAGCTGATGGACAAGGTGCGTGAGCCACTGAGAGTCGACGAAGCAATCGGAATCGGTGTAGGCGACGACGCTTCCCGTGCTGGCAGCGAGTCCGACGTTTCGAGCGGTGCTCAGCCCCTGGTTCGATTGGTGGATGGCTCGCACTCCGGGAAAGCGGGCACAGATTTCGCGCGTGTTGTCCGTGGAGCCGTCGTCGACGACGATGAGCTCGAAGCTCGGGTAGTCGAGTGCCGTCAACGAGCTCAGACACTGCTCCAGAGTGGGCCCCCCGTTATGGGAGCAGACGACCACCGAGACCCGCGTCGGCCGTTCCAGCAGCCTCGCCGCCGCCGAGCCGTGCAGCTCGCCCAGCCGGTGATACGAAGCTCGTGGCGATCTGTGGCGATCCGTGATCCCGAAGGCCCAGTCCTGAATCTGGGTGCCGCCCGTGTACCAGTCGTCGGTCCACGAGAAGACGTACGTCCCGGCCGTGCCGAGGAGGGCGGCCTCCTTCGTGTGGCCGGTCAAGAAGCGTGCCTGCTCGTCCTCTCCGTGGCGCAGCGTGTCCATCCCCAGCTCGCCGAGGACCAGCGGCTTCTCGCCCGCCAGGTTGAGCAGGTGCACAAGGTAGCGGCGGAAGGTCTCGCGGTCGTGGAGGTAGACGTTGAACGTGTAGAAATCGACGAACGGAAGGTCGAGGTACTCGGTCGACGGGTAGTTGCCGTAGGTCACGAGGGCTTCCGGGTCCGTCTGCCTCACCACGTCGGCCAGTTCGGCGAGGAAGCGCTCGACGCGTCGAGTGCCATGCCAGCGGATGATGGACGGCGAGATCTCGTTTCCGATGCTGTACGCGAGGATGCCGGGCCGTCCCTTCGCGCGCTCGGCGGCGGCCCGGACCACGCCCCTTGCCTCCGCCTGCGCCTTGGGCTGCCGAGGAAGCAGAGGTGCTTGCTCCATGGCACGTCCAGATGGACCCCGATGCCGTGCTCCTCGGCCGCCGCGAGGACCCGTCCCGGCGGGGCGTTGTAGACCCGGATGGCATTGATGTGGGCCTCTCGCATCAGCGCGAAATCGGCGGTCAGCCGCGAGGGCGCCGGGAAAGGATACCCCTAACCGTCGGGCGCGAATGGACCGTACGTCACGCCCTGGATCCGAACCCGCCGCCCGTCACGAGCGAAGCCGCGCCCTCTCACCTCGAGCCTGGCGCGAAGGGGCGCCGAGCTCGAAGCCGCTGCCCCCGCCGCTTCCCCCACGATGCGGGGTGACTCCCATGGACCGTGCATCTGTGCGAGGATACACCATCGGGCCCGGTGCCCGATAGGGCTTTGCGGCATGGGGTGCGTCCCTGAAACGTGGGAAGCCGTATCGTCGAATGGCCACGGGGCCTCTCTTCAACGCAAGGACGCGAAGGCCCAAGGACGCAAGGAAGGTCCTATTCATCAGCATTTCCTGGCGTCTTTGCGTCCTGGCGGCTTTGCGTTTGGTCCTCTCTGCCCCATGATCCGAGGACGCTCCCGCGGCATGGGGGGAGCGACGCTGGATCATGGCGACACGACGGGCAGTTGTCTTCATCGGCTGTAGCGCGGGGGCTTGTCCCCCGCTTGTGGAGCGGCGACTCGCCCCGAGCGGGCCACAAGGGCCCGCGCTACCGTCTTGACAAGCCCAACGCAGTGAAGCGGCTCCCCAGTTCCCAGCATCGCTCCCGGCATGGGGGTGCGCGCGCACCCCTGGCTGGCGCGTGAGATGGATCGGAAGCTCATGCCGTGCTAGCCTCGCCCGACGTGCTTTCCATGCTCTCGCAAACCGTGTCCTCTGCCGGACTACTCGGTCTGGCGCTGCAGTCCTGGTTCCTGGCCGGGTGCTACTTCGATCCGCGATACCGGAGCCTGGACAGGACCTCTCGGCTGACGGTTGCAGTCTGGGTGCTCACGAACTGGCTCGTGGTGGTCTCCTCCTTCCAGCTCGTCGACTGCCTGTTCGGCCCTTGGCCCTGGATGCTGCGGGTGGCAAACCTGGCCGGCCTCTGTTTCTTCGCGGTCCTCGGTTGCTTCCAGTTTCACAACAGGCGGAAGCTGGATTACGCCCTGCTCCGGAGCATGGCCCCGGACCTCTTCGGCGGGGAGAGTCTCCAGGTCGTCCGCGGGCGTGTCGGAACCGGCTACCTGATGTTCTACGGCCTGAGTGGCGTCCTGCTGCTGGCAGTGGGCCTGGGTACTTCGGTGATGGCCGGCGTGCCTGGAGTCGCTTTCCCCGTCGTCAACCTGGCACTTTCCGCCACGATTCTCGTCGGATTGGTTGTCTCACCTGCTCACTGCTACACCGCCGCAACCTATTTGGCGCGGACCGCCATCGACCGGGTGTTCTGGGGTCGCGCGCTTCCGGACGCGAGCGACCCTTATCCGTACTGGACGGTTGTTCCGGTGTCGGGACGAGACCGCGGCCAGAGCCCGGATCGGCCCCACGTCTTCATTGTGATGATCGAGTCGTTCAACGCCAACTTCGTGGGCGCCCGCGACCTGCTGGGACGCGAGTTCACTCCGAACTTCAACCGCTTCGCCCAGCAAGGGCTGCACGTCGACAGGTTCTATGGCAATTCGGTCCAGACCGTGCGCGGGACCCTGGCCGTGCTTGCCTCCCTCATCCCCAGTACGTACAGCAAGGTCTTCGACGAGCTCACGGAGTTGCGGCTCAAGGCGCTGCCCCGGCTCCTGAAAGCTCACGGGTACGACACCCACTACTTCCAGGGGTCCCCCGACCTGCTCTTCGAAAACACCGGGCCCTTCATGCGGCACATGGGCTTCGACGCGGTCCACGGCATGGACCGTGAGTGGGTCACAACCTCGGACTGGGAGGCCTATCACTGGGGATGGGGAATCCAGGACAACGTTCTCTATCGGCGCTACTTCGAGTGGCTCGACACCCAGCAAGCCAGGCCCGAAACGGACGCTCGCGACCCGCGGTACTTCTGCCTCCTGTGCCCCGTCAGCAACCATATGATGTTCGACCGGGTGCCCGTCGACCAGCAGTACCTCTATCCCGGCGTGCCGTGGGAGCACCCTACGTGGTCGAAGGAGGCGCAGGTCAGTCTGCAGTTCGCCAACTCCATCCACCTGGCGGACCGATACCTCGGGGAGTTCTTCGAGGAGCTGGGCCGACGGCCTTACCTCGCGAACAGCGTGGTCATCGTCACGGGCGATCACAGCTTTCCCAACGGAGAACACGGGACCTTCTTCAACGAACAGGGGTACTACGAAGAGAACTTCCGCACTCCTTTCGCTCTGGTGTGGAAAGACCGAGTCCTGCCCCAGACCGTCAGCCAAACCGCCTATTGCCAGCTAGACATCGCGCCGACCCTCCTGGACTTGCTGCAGCTCCGGGACGACCATCACTTCCTCGGCCGGTCCATGCTCCCCGGGGATCGAGCGGTGCAGGCGGTGATTCCCTTGGTTCAACCGTACGATTCGACCTATCTCTGCTCGGTCCTCTACCCGCTCAAGTACGTCCAGCAGCAGAGCAGCGCAAGGGCGGAGTTCCTGCACGACCTGAGCCGCGACCCGCACGAGGACTGCAGCATCCTCGACCAGTACGCCGGCACCCGAGAGCTCGATGAACTGCGCGCGGGCGTCCAGGCGATCAATCGCAACGACCGCCTGCTCCGGGAGAACCGGATCTGTCCCCCGGACCCGTAGCGCGACGCCGGCGACGAGTGCCCTGTCCTGCTGACCGTCAATCGCCGAGTGCGCCCGAGAGGTGCGCCCGGCGGTGGCCGGTGACAGGCAA
>JACQZL010000202.1 GCA_016213865.1 Candidatus Rifleibacteriota bacterium | reverse complement strand
TTCGCTCACGGTTTGCAGGCTTCTTTCCAGGCCGCCCGGGCCGGCACCGCCGTTGTCCGCTGCCTGGCTCGCGACTCGCAGGGCCGCACCGGAGAGAGTCCCCGGACGATCTGGGTCCTTCCGACAGTACCCATCGTCGCCATCGTGGCACCGGCGGCCGTCTCGAGCTTCCTACCCGTCGACCCGATCGGCCTGACGCAGCTCCTCTGGTTCGTCGACAGCGCTTGCTCCGGTACCGGCAAGCTGTTGCGGCTGACGGCCTGCGCGCCCGGCGAGCACGAGGTCGAGGTGCGTTACCAGGACGCGAGAGGTCGAGCCAACGCGGCGACGCTTCCCCTGCGGGTCGTGCTCCCCGTGACCGTCACGAGCTTCGTCCCTGGCCTGCACACCCTCACTCTCGCCATAGGGACTGCGGGACTGCAGGCGACGACCTCCTGCACCTTCGAGGTGGTCGGCGACGTCCCGCAGATTGTCGCGATCCGGACGGTCGACTCGGCCGCGGTCGCCCACGAGTTGGACGTGGGGCTCGGAGGGGGCCACACCATCGAGCCGAGCGACCGGGCCATCCAGGTGATCGTCTTCAACCCTTCGGGGCGAGCGGCGACGCTCAGGGCCAGGGTCTTTGGACAGACTTCGCTGGCGTTCTCGCAGATCTCGGTCTACGAGAACGGCTCGACGACGGCCACCTGGGCTGGGCCCTGGGCGCCGGACGCCGCGGGCTTCGCGAGGGCGCCGCTGCCGGCGAGCGCGGTGTACGCGACGGTCGAAGCGACGATCGCATGGGCAGGTGCGGGAAAGCGCGCCGGCAAGACGGCCCAGTTGCAGGCCAGCCAAGGCGGAGGCTGATGCTTCGGCCCAAGGGGGCGGAGGGGACCGTCGACCTGAGGTTGCAGATCGGCAGGGCCTCGCAGAACTGGGAGTTCAAGGACCTGGAGCACCACACCTTGCAGGTGGTGCGCTTCCTGAGGGTAGTCGACGTGCAGCGCACGCTGACGGACGGGAGCCAGGTATCGGTCTGGCACACGGGGATGACGCCCGCGGGCCCGTTCAGCGGGCCGATCTCCGACGCTGACCAGGGGATGCGGCTGGTCTTCTCGGGCCCGAGCCTCAGAACTCCTGACATGCCGGTGGCACATGTTGACACGTGCTTATATCGCGCGCGCATGTGCGCGAATTCGCCCGGGTTCTATACACTGGTGTGACAGGCCAAATCGCCACCCCCCTCCGTCGGCCTCCAGCGGGAGACGGTATTACACAGGGGTATGTCAGGAGGTCTGAGCCTGCTGACCACCGACGTACCGCTGCTGCTGATGGGGCCGGAGCCGCAGCGGGTGGGGACGGTGCCCCTGACGCAAGGGGCGACGCACCTGGACTTGTCCCCCGAGGTGCTGAGCCAGTTCTGGTCGGCGCTCCTGCAGCCCGGCTACCTGGCGGTCTGTGTGCCGGGCACGAACCCGTGGACTTCGAGCAACGGCGCGGCCAACCCGCTGCCCTACGTGCTGTGCGAGAAGCTGGCGATCGCGGACATCCGGCCCTGGCTCACGGAGGACACGCTCGGGCCCTCGGTGCTGCACAGCGGGCCGCTGGGCACGCCGGGCACGCTGCCCTCGACGGGCCTGGGGCTGGCGGTGAGCTTCGTGAACGCGCCCGCGGCGGCGGTAACGGTGTATGCCACGCCGCTGAGTGCGACGGCCAGTGATCCGTTCGGGGAGTCGACCACGCCCACTTTCCCCGAGACCCTGACGGCACCGCTCGCGGCAGGGAGTACCGAGGTGAGGTTCCGCTTCCCGCCGGAGTGGATGGGGCCGAATACGCAGGTGGTACTGGGGTTCTCATGCGCAGGCAACGAGGTCCCGCTTCGTGACTCGACGTCTCAGCACGCTCCGGCCAGCGGGCTAACACGGGCCAAGGCACTCGTGACAAGGACCTCTCCCGTCTGGCTCGAAGCACGCGGCTCGAGCGCGGCCCAGAACGAAAAGACGCTCTGCGGTGGGGACGATGCCAGCCCCGAAACTGGCGTGCCGGCCCCCGATTCGTCGGAACCCAAGCGCCCCCCCGGTGCGAACACTCGTTGCACTGCGGCAGCCTGCCAGGGGCATGCTCACGGGAGCCCGGTCATCGCCAAGACCGGCGAAGTAGTCCTGACCTACACGGACTTGGAGGCACCCTCACGGGGCATTTCGTTCCAGTTCCAGCGCTTCTATTCGTCGGTGAATCGCGAACTGGGGCCGATGGGCCGGGGGTGGACCCGTTCTTTCTCGTGGCCCCTCACGGAGACGACGAGGCTGGACGGCACGGTCTTCGTGGATGTCGGCACCGAGTCGGGACTGGTCGTGCAGTTCTTCAAACCGTACCACACCAGTTCCTTCGCGTCGCTCACGAGTTCGGCACCGAACTTCGAACTTTCGGTCTCCGCCGACGGGGCCTACACCCTCACGCGCCGGCTCAACGAGAGCGTGCCGCTCCAGTACGTGTACGACCCCGAGCATCGTCTGGTGCGCATCCACCGCGATCCGGACTACGACCTCCAGCTCGGCTACGACGGCAACCCGCCCCAGAGCCAGCCCAAGGTCATCGTCGATACCCAGGGCCGCACGTACACCCTGGGCTACACGCTGGCGACCGAGACCGACTGGGCCCTTTCCAGCCTCACGAGCAACCGCTCGGGGCGCACCATCTACTACCGCTACCTCTCGGGGGCCCCCATCCTGGCGATGGTCGACGATTCCTCGCTCCCCTCGAGCCCGCAGGTGACCTCCCAGATGTACTTCTACGGAGCCGCGGTGCCCGAGCCGCTCGAGGGTGCGGTGCACCTCGTATGGCTCGCCTCTCGGAGCGGTTCGCTGCTGCTGCAGGTCGACTACGACCCTCAGACCGGCCGTGTCGTCGGCCTCATGGAGAACGGGATCTCCCACACACTCTCCTATGACCAGGCAGCCTGCCAGATGACCAAGACGGGTCAGGACGGCTCGGTGGCGATCACGTCCTACACGGGCCCCGACGGAGCGCTGCTGGCCTGGCAGGGTCCCGGCAGCACGGTGCTGCGCCGAGAGTACGGCCCCGACCGCGCGCTCGTCGCCACGGTCGATGCCGCCGGCGAGCGCACCCGCTACCTGCAATCGAGCAACTCGCTCACCATCTCCGACCCCGAGGGCCGCGAGAGCCGGTACGAGTGGCTGCCCGAGGGCCCCATTACCCGCATCGTCGATCCGCTGCACCACCAGACCCAGCTCTCCTACGACTCCCGCCAACGGCTCCTGGGCCTCGTCGATCCGAGGGGCTTTGCCTGGACTTACAGCAACGACGATTGCTGCGATCGGATCGCGTCCATGGTCACGCCCCTGGGGCACGCGACCTCCTGGAGCTACGACGGACACGGCAATCTGACGCGCGAAACGCTGCCCGACGGCACCTTCACCCAGATCCTCTACGGCGCTGACGACCTGCCCACGGCCCTGGTCGATCCGCGCGGCTACACCCTCGCGCTCGACACCGACACCGCCGGACGGGTCCGTCTCGTTTCGGACGCCGAAGGCCGCCCCACGACCTTCAGCCACGACGTGGAGGGGAGGGTTGCCACCGTCCGCAACCCGCTCGGCCATCTCACGAGCCTCTTCTACGACAGCTACTCGCGCCTCGCCCGGGTCGTGGGTCCCGATGGTCACACGGCCAAGACCGTCCAGTACTTCGATGCCCTGCACAAGCGGGTCGAAACGGACGCTCGAGGGTATCCCACCGAGTGGCGCTACGACCCCGAGACGCGCGTTCGCACAATCGCGTATCCCGATGAGACGACGGCCCGCGTGACCTACGACGGTGATGCCAGGCCGGTCATCGTACGCAACGGCCGCGGATTCGACAGCTTCCTGAGGTACGACCGCGCCGCGCGGCTCCAGGAGGTGGAGACGCCCGACGGACTGCGCACGCGCTTCGTGCTGGACGACGCCGGCCGGTGCCGGGAAGTGCGAGAAGCCTACGGGACGGCCTCGGAGCGGCGGACCGGGTACGACTACGAGCCCGATGGCCTCGTTCGGCGCATCGACCACGCGGACGGTTCGTACGTGCGCTTCGAGTACGACGACGACGGCAACCGCACGCTGGTGGCGACGCCCACGCGCTCGGGGGCCGAGGCCCTGACGAGGTACGTGTACGACAGCCGCCGTCGCGTGACCGAGATCCACTCGGCCGACGCCAGCGTCACCCGCGTGGTGTACGATGCCGTGAGCAATGTCCGCGAGCTCACGACGGCCCACGGAACCGCTGAGGCCCGCACGACGAGCTACCTTTACTCGCCCGCCGGGCACCTGACGAGCGTGACCATGCCCGCTGGTTCGGTGACGAGCTACGAGTACGACGACGCGGGGCGGCGCACCGCGCGAGTGGTGGCGTCGAACGACCCTGCCGCGGCCGTGCGCACCGAGTACGACCGCGACGTGTATGGGCGCGTGGTGAGCGTCCGCGAAGCCGTGGACCGGGCCGAGGCCCGCACGCTCTCGCTGGGCTACGACGACGCGGGCAACCTCATCCGCCTGACGAACGGACGAGGCAAGAGCTGGCAGTTCGGCTACGATCCGCGCAACCGGCTGAACTCGCAGGCCGACCCGCTGGGCCGCCAGACGACCCTCGGCCACGACGGGAACGGGAACGTCGCGTGGACTGTGCTGCCTGGCGGAGAGCGGATCGAGACCGGGTACGACGGCATGGACCGGCCGGTGCAGACCGTCTACAAGCGTGCCGACGGCAGCATCGAGCGGACGGTCGTGACCGCCTACGACCTTTTCGGCAATCCCACGAGCGTCACGGGCGCCGGGACGGTGCTGACGCAGGCCTTCGACGTTCGGGACCGGGTCGTTGCGTTCAGCCAATCGCAGCTCGGCTCGAGCCTGCGGCAGGAGTACGACCTGGCCGGAGACGTGAGGGCCACGACCCTCTCTGTCGGCCAGTTGCCCGGGGTCACCCTGAGCTACGTCTGGGACGTGATGCACCGGTTGCGGGTGGTGGACGCGGGGCAAGGCCGTCACGTCGACTTCAACTACAACCTCAATGGCCAGCGCAGCTCGGTGGGTCATGCGAACGGCACCCACGCCTCCTACGGCTACGACCCCGCCGGCCGCATTGCTTCGATCGACTACTGGAACTCGGGCGGGACCCACCTGACGCACCTGGGTCTCACGTATGACGCACGCGGGAACGTCATCGCCGCGCAGCATGACGCGGCCAACAGCAGCTTCACTCCGGACGCCCTCGACCGGCTCATCCTGGCTGCGTACGACGACGGCTCGCGGGAGAGCTTCAGCTACGACGGGGCCGACAACCGCACTCGGCACGTCACCACGCCCGCGACCGGCCCGGCCACGGTGGACACGTACACGGTCGATGACGCGGACACGATCGTGCGTATCGATCGCTCGGGAGGCCCCTCGACGGTCCTCACCTACACCCCAAACGGGCAACTCTCGCGCGAGCAAGTGGGCGGAACCACCCCGACGACGTACTCATGGAGCGTATCGGGGCAGCTACGAGGTATCACCCGTTCCGACGGAGCCACTCTCGCCTTCAGCTGCCTTCCGGCGGCGGCCGGCAACCTCCGATGGAGAGCCACGGTCGCAAGCCGGGAAACCCGGACGCTCTGGTCGCCGGACGGCAACCCTCTGGCCGAGCTGGACGCGGCCAACCACGTCACGCGCCTGCACCTCCACGGCGAGGGACTGGACGACTTCCTGGGTCACGTCGACCCCGCCACCGGGGACTGGCTGTCGCTGCCGGTGAGTGACCACCTGGGAAGCGTGCGGGCACTGGTGACCCTCACGGGGGCCGTGCTGGCAACGCAGTCGTTTGCCGCGTACGGGCAACTTCGTGGGCCGCCCGCGCCGGCAGCTCTGGGGAGCTTCGGGTTCACGGGACGGGATGGGGTGGAGGTGTTACGTATCACGGATCTTGGCGCAGAATGAGGGGGTTCGTTTCACGTTGGTTGGCGCGGAGCTGAGGGCAAGTTAGGGGATCGGGGCAAGCCTCCGGGTGGTCTGGAGGCGAAAGCAGCACGCAGCCCGCAAAGAAGAACTCGCGGGCTGCAAGACTGGTGCTACGGAAGCCGTGAGTGGGGGGAGAAACTGAGTCGGTGACCTGTGGAAAGTCGGCTACTTGTTGAGGGCCTTCAGCCCGTCCCTCAGCACCTCGTAGGCGGCCTGCCAGCTCTGGTTGTACGAAGCTTCCAGAGTCGTCTGCAGACTGGCGCGATCGAAGGTGGCCAGCAGCCCGCTGGGCAGAGCCTGCTCGATGAAGGTCCGCAGGATCTCGTAGCCCTCCTGATAGGACTTCTCGTAGCTGCACTGGAGCGCGTTGGCGAAGTAGAACGTCGCCAGGTTGCCCGTGGGCAGCCCTTCGGCCGACTTGATGCTGGTATGGAGCACCTCGTAGGCGGCCTTCCAGGACTTGGAGTAGGAAGCCTGACGCGCGGCGTGGACCAGGAGCTGGAGCTCCTTGCTGGGGAAGAACGGCTGGCCGTTCGACTCGAGGTTGCCGAGGTACTTCTCGAGGACCTTCCAGCCGACCTCGTAGGACTTCTCGTAGCCGGACTGGCGGCCCAGCCGGAGGTACGCCGCGAAGGTCTCGGGGTAGGCGCCGGTGAAGTCGCTGGGGTTGTGGGCCACGGTGCGGACCGCCTCGTGGAGGATGGTGTAGGCGTCCTGCCAGGAGCGATCGTACGAGGCGTCCCGACCGCTCTCGAGGGCGAGTCGCACGCCTGGAGGAAGCTGCCCCAGCTCGCTCAGGGCCCGCTTCGTCACGCTGTGGAGGATGTTCCAGCCCTGCTCGTAGGTCTTGTCGTAGCTCTGTTGCAGACCAATCTGGAGGAACCGGCCGAGCGCGCCCTCGTCGAAGGCCTCGGTGCCGCCCGAACCGCCCCCGGTCCCGGTGCCCGTGTACCGCGAAAGGCCCGCGATCGCGATCGGCGCCTTGGGGCTCTGGCCGTCGCAGACCTTCATGGAAGAAAGGGCCTGGTGCACGCCCAGCAAGGCAATGCGACCCTGCCGATCGGTTGGATTGGTGAGCTCGCCGGCGGCGAAACAGGTCGAACCCAGCAACAGGGCAACAACCAGGATGGAGACCGGTCGGACGAAGGAGCGCATCTCGAAGAACCTCCCCGGGGAGTGACACTGCCCGACGGACGTCGGCGGGCCGAACCAAGTATGCACGCCGGCTCCGGGCCGCGTCAATCCCGCGCGGACCCGCGGGAGCGCTCGCGAGATGCGGGGAACTGCATTCCCTCGTTCCGTTCGCCCTGAGCCGCCGAGCGTAGCGAGGCGAGTCGAAGGGCGGGAGAACTGGCTCTGCGAGCCGTGCTTCGACTCGGAGGCTCGCAAGCTCGCCTCCGGCTCAGCACGAACGGATCCCAGGATCCCCATGAGCTGCGAGCGCTCCCTGAACCTGCCTAACCCGCCAGGCGCGAGGCGTCGGGGGTGCCGCAACCGTAGACGGCGCAGCGGCCCGTGTAGCGCCAGCACATCTCGTGGTGAGGGACCTGGCAGGATTGGCAAAGGACCGGCGCCTCGCCCACGGGCTCGCCGCAGACGGGGCAGAGCCCCTTCTCCGGATGCACGGCCAGCGGCCCGCTCTCGGCCCCTGGGCCACCCGCGATTGGCGGACGGCGCCGAAGCCGCAGCTCCCCGACGCCCAGACTGACCACCGAGAGCACGCCGCCGAGGCTGAGGAGATAGCCCACGGCCGTGAGCAACGCGCGCGCCGCTGCCGTGCCCGGCATCGCGAAGCAGCCGAGAAAGAGCACAAAGGCCGTCACCGGCACGGCGGTCAGCTTCCAGTCGGCCATCCGGCGCATCAGCGACGGCTCCCGGCCGACCCGACAGCGCCAGTAGGCGTAAGGGGCGAGCGGCAGCAGCACGTAGAGCCCCAGGCTCGTAAAGACATGCAGGTCGGACGAGAGCCCCGGGATCACCACGAGGGCCGTCGCAAGAGAGGCCAACGTCAGCCGCACGGGACCCGGCCGGAACCTGCCGGGCGCGGCCGCAGGTACCAGCACGGCCACGGCAACGAGCCAGCACATCAGGACCAACAGCACCCAGCCCGTGTGGGCGGCGACTTTTTCCGCCGGGGTGTACAGGTCGCGAAAGACCTCGGAGAAGACGCTGCCCATGCTGACGTTCGCGGCCATCAGCAGGAACAAGGCTCCCAGGCTCGTACCGGCGCGAGCCAGCCACCACTTCACGTGAGGACCCGCTGTCTTGGTCGAACCGGCGAACGCCGCGGCCTTGAATCCCGCCGCCGCCAGGAGCGAGACGAGCAGAAAGGCCGCTGCTAGGAACGACCAGAGCCCGAGGATGTTGGCGTGGGCGCTACACCCAGGACAGGCCCACACGGTCTCCGGGAGAAGGGCGGGAACCAGTGGCACGAGCAGCCAGCGGCGAAAGCCAGAGTTCACGGGATGACCTCCTCGAGTTGAACTGTAGACCGAGAGAGCGTTACGCGCCACGGGGGCCGGGCAGTCCGGGAAGTCCGACGGCCGATCCGGGGGCTCTTGGGCGTGGCCTCGAAGGCCGGCCCGGGTCGAGGGGCACGGCCCAATGGCATTAAATCGTGATGGTTGCCATCTCCTGCCATGGGTTTGCCGGAGAGGCCGCAACGGTGGCCACGCCTGAAGGTAGAAGCGGCTTCCAGCCGCTATTTGGGCGGCCGGGCTCACGACCGGCTCCGAGGAAGCGGCAAGATGCCGCTTCTACCCTACCGGCTTCTGTCATGCCTCTCCCGGTGAGGGATCTGCACGGCCTCCGTCACTCGGGTTTTGCCGGCGCCATGACCGGCGCCAGCGGTCCGAGCTGCCAGCGGGCGCCAGCGGCGATCATCTGGAGAAACGCCGAGCGGAGCGGGCGAATGGCCAGGAGGGCCTTCGCGGGTGTGGATCGCTCCAGCCCGCGAACGATGCCGCCCAGGACCCGGTGGCTCAGCCGTTCGGGTTGATCGAAGAGGAGCCCTGCCAGCTTGCCGCGCTCGATCGCCATCGCGACGGTCTTCTCGAGCATCGTTTCGGGATAGAGCACCCGCCTGGGGCGTTTCACCATGCGCAGGGCCCCCTTCCTGCAGACGGTCGCACAGACGCCGCAGCCCAGGCAAAGCTCGGGCTCGCGGACGGCGCACTGTGAAGGCGGCCTCTTGCCCGGGGCCGGGACCATCTCGAGGGCCTCGACCGGACAGAGCGGAACGCACTTCCCGCATCCGACGCACGCCGACTCGTCGAGCGCAACGAGCCAGTTCGAGGTCACGACGGCATTCCGGATGCCGAATCGGTTGATGGCGTCCAGCATGCCGCAGCAGCAACGGCAGCAGTTGCAGATGAAGGTGACTCGCCGCTGGACGTTGTCGCCGACCTGGACCAGGTGATGCTCCTTGCACCTCTGGAGGATCTCGCGCGCCTGCTCCCGCGAGATGAGCTTGGTCGAGCTGGACCTGGCCATCGTGTCCGCCGCGTAGCCGAAGCTGAGGCACACCTCTTCCGGGGCGTTGCAGGCCGTTCCCAGGTGGCGCCGCTTGTGGCGGCAGGGGCAGAGACCGACGGCGATGGACGAGGCCCTCTCGAGGATCTCGCTGGCCCGCTCGTGGTCCAGCACCTCCGCGTGGTCCGCCGTGGGGAGCGTTTCCTCCCGGACCAGCGCCCGGCCGAGCTGGGTCTGACCCTGGAAGACCGAAGCGACGAACTCCCGATTCTCGGTCATGTACTTCTCGAACAGGCGGGCCAGCTCGGCCATTGGCAGCCCGTCCCGCGCACGCATGAAGACGAACTCGAAGAAGCCGATGACCACGGGCGGCAGAGCGAAGTAGCGCACGCTGTCGAGCTCGAAGTCGAACATCAGGCCGCGTTCGGCCAAGTCGCCGAGTTGCTTGCCCAGCTCGCCGGCGGATCGCCCCAGCTTGCGTGCGAGCGTGGTCAGCGGGGTCGGCGTCCCCGGGACGCGCCGGGCCAGATCCGCTTCGTCCGGCTTGAAGAGAAGCCGGAGGATCTCCATCAGCACGGGTGAATCCGGAGCGCCCGTCACGGTCGCATCCAGGCGGTTCTGGAGCAGTCGGTACTCGCGGTCGGGATTGACGAGATGAGCCATGGGGAGGTGGGGGATGAGTGCGGATGGCGGAGCGCTTGCGGCCCGGGGACAGTGTAGCTCACCTCCGGGAGCGACGACGGATCATGGGGAAGAGGGACCACCAAGACCCCAAGACACCAAGGACTGCACGAAGAGATGCGTGATCGAAGGAGGCCCTTTGTGCCGCTCTTCGTGTCCTTCGTGCCGTCGTGGTTGGGTCTTCTTGGTCCATCGCAGCGGTGGGGCCCCTCATCTGTCTGCATCGCTCCCCTCGCCGCTCGGGTGCATGTCTCGTAGGTGGTCCCACGCCTGTTTGGGAAGGCCCTGGCTTGACTCCTCGACCCAGAGACACGGAGCCACAAAGAAAGAGAGACCGTGAGTGGCGACGTTCATCGGATGACAGGACGAGGGAGACTCGAGGGGTCGCGGCGCCTGCGAGCGAGGCAGAGGAAGATCCCTCTGTGCCTCTGTGTCTCTGCGTCTCTGGGTTTCTCTTGCAAGGGGGGGGCCACCCACGGGACACGCACCCCTCACCGCTCTTGCG
>JACQZL010000162.1 GCA_016213865.1 Candidatus Rifleibacteriota bacterium | reverse complement strand
GTGCAGGGCGTCTCGGGCGAGGTCGAGACCTCGACCAGCACCACGGGATGGGAGGCGCTGAAAACCGGAGCGGTCGTCGGATCGGGCGTGACGGTCCGCACCGGCAAGAACGGCAAGGTAACGTTGCTGCCCAGCGTCAGCGAGAGCCGGATCGTCCTGTACGAGAACACGCAACTCGTCTTCGAGAAGGTCCAGCTTTCGAAGAACGACCCCGAGTCGGCCGCGTTTTCCTTCGACCTGGAGAAGGGCGAGGCCGTCTTCGACTTCCCGAAGGGCGTGCCCATTTGCAGGGTCGCTGTCCCGATGGTGACCCTCTGGTCGCAGCTCGTGCGCTACAAGGTGCGCATCGACAAGGACGACAACCGGATCCTGGTCAGCCGGTTCGCCATTCAGGCCGAGGATCGGGCCGATCCCAGCCGCAAGGTGATCGTCGGGACCGAGCAAGAGCTGATCGCCACGCTCAAGGACCCGGTCGCGAAGCCACGCAGCGCGCTCGGGGCCGCGATGCGCGACCGGTGGGATTGAGGGCTCGCATCGCGCGAACAGGGACTCGCGGGTGCCCGTCTGGGCGGTCGAATTCGACAGGCCGGCAGGCTGCTGGCGTCGTGCTCACCGGGACGCGAGCTCTTCGATGACGCGAGTGCCGTCAGGCAGTTCGCGGATGACGAAGTGGTCGAGCAGCTTGGAGTCGTCGGCGAGCTGCGCTTCGATGACCGCGGGCAGCTCGCGGACGAAGTCCGGATCGTCCATCGTCTTGCCCGCGGGCTCGCGAAGGCCGAACGTGCGGAACTCCATCTTTCCGGGAGTCACCTCGCAGGCCACGAAGTGATACGCCAGGTCTCGCATGGGATGGGGGTCGAGTGTCGTGTCCATCAGGCGGCCCGCCTGCTCCAGGTAGGCGGGAACGCGGTCGGCCGGCACGCCCTTCTCCTTGAGCGGGACGCCGCCGCCGCCCGAGACCAGGAGCACCGTGCCGCGAGCGCGGTCGATCAGGCGCTGGAGATCGTGGTCGTGACCGGCGATGAAGGCCCAGACACGGTGCTGCTCCTGGACCGTCAGGCGCGGAAAGACCCGCCGGTAGACCATCTCGCGCCAGGCCGAGATGAGGTCGTTCTCGGGATCGAGCAGGCCGCCGTGAGGGCCGACACTGACCGGCGAGTGATGGGCCATGACGACCACCGGCCCCGAGGCGGAGCGGATCGCGTCAGCGAGGAAGTCCTCCTGCGCCAGTACGGGAGGGAGGCCGGGCGCGTTGGAGATCGTGGCGAGGTTGCTGTTCAGAACGATGAATCGAACCGAGCGGTCGCCGGCGCCGGGAAGGGGCCGATCGGTGTAGTACCACGACGGGCCCACGCCGCCGGCGCCCAGGCCCGGGACCCGGGCGAGACTGGTGGTCTCGAGCACGCTGGACTTGTAGGGGTCGAGCAGGTGCTTCTTGAAGACCGCCCAGTTCTTCACGAAGGCCCTGTCGGGCGCCCCCTGGAGCTCGGTCAGCCATGTCTTCTCGTGCTTGGAGCCAGCCTGCTGGGCCAGCGCCCGCAGACCCTTCAGGTGGTCGAAGACGGGTCCGAGGTTGCGGTGCAGGAGCTGGAACTCGGGTGTGGAGGGGTCACCCAGCCGGGCCAGGGCCGCCCGACCCAGACGCGTCGAAGCGGCCTCGGAGGCCCCTTGGGCCACGAGCTGAAGCGCCGCGTGCAAGGACTCGAGGAGGGTGCGCGAGGGCCGCGAGGCCAGCTCGGCGGCCAGGGCAGCCGGGGTGTCGCCGCGAACCGCAGCCAGGCGCACGAGGATCCGTGCCGAGCGGCGGGCCTTCTCCAGGCCCTCCCGGTCGGCGTCGGGGAGGCGGCCGACCGCGTCCGAGGCGAGCTGGTTCCAGAGGACCCGGCAGTCGTTGGCGGTGATGTCGGACGGGAAGTGACGGGAAAGCCAGGGATGGAGCTCGGCGAGGTGGGTCTCCTGGGCGAGGACGACGGGAAGCAGCGGTCCATTGGCAGCCACGGCCACGGGCGAGCCGCCCCATCGCCATAGGGCGTCGACCATCTGACGCGTCTTGTCGTCGTCGACGTGATCGGAGAGCGTGACCAGTTCGTGGTTGCCGAGAGTGGGGTAGAGGAGAAGTGGACGTGGCCCCGAGCGGAAGTTGGCCAGGGCGGCGTGGGCGGCGTTCCAGTCCCGATCCGTGAGCGGCACGTCGGCAAAGATGTAATCGCCACTGACGAGGACGGCGTCGACCTCGCCTTTGTGAAACGCGTCATACCGGAGGATGGCCCGCGTCAAGGCTTGGTGCTTCTCCTGTTTCCCGAACGGGTAGAGGTTGGGCCGCGTGTCGCCGTACGCGACGAACAGCAGCCGCTGGCCCGAGTCGGGCATCGACCCGGGCTGCGCCGCGGCCACCGGAGGGCCCCAGAACAGCGCGAGCGCGACAAAAGCGGGAAGCAGCGAAACGACCATGGGACGGGCAGGACGGCTCATCATCGAAAACACCCCGGGCGAGTACGACGTGACCGGAACCTCGGTGCTCGCCAAAGATACCACTTCGACGGTTCTCCGCGCACCCGGGGAGAAGAAGGGGAAGCGATGCAGACAGATGGCAAGCCTCATCACCGGGAAGGCACGAGGAGACCAAACACGAAGGCACGGAGGACGCGAAGAGCGGCACAAAGGGCCTCCTTCGATCAGGCTTTTCTTCGCGCAGTCCTTCGTGTCTTGGGGTCTTGGTGGTTCCTCTTCCCCATGACCCGTCGTCGCCCCCGGGGAGGCGTCACTCCTCCGCAGGGGCGGGCGGCACGTAGTCGACGGCGAAGTCGGCCTGGGCCATGACCGGGGCCTCGGCTTCGAGGGAGTCCTCGTTGGCCAGGAAGAGCAACCGGGCATGAACGGAGTAGCGGGCCGGGACGATGCTGGCCAAGGGAAGCTCGAAGGTGCCGGTCCCGGCGGGCCCGATGGCGGTGCCGTTCTTGTTACAGAACTCCATCGTGCGCTTGACGGGGACCTTGCCGCGTTCGTCGCTCTCCAGGTAGACGACCAGCCGGACGACCGGGGCCCCGTGCTTGCCCGTCGGCAAGAAGTGGGGAGAGCCGACGTTGCGTACCACGACCGAGAGCAGGCGGTGACTGTCGTCGTACTTCCAGTCGAGTGTTGCCGCCGACCGCAGGAGGGCAGCGAGGTCGAAGCTGTGGTCGGTGCTCTTCTTGCGTTTGCGGAGGACCTGGTAGAGCCCGACGGCAAGGTGCCGGGGGAGCTTGGGCATGTGGCACTGCTGGCACGTTCGGTCGCGCAGCTTGGTGGAGGGCCCCTCGAGCTGCTCGCGGACGGTGCTGGCGTGGCACTGCTGGCAGGCCCGGCGATCGGAGAAGCGCACGTCCTGGACGGTGCGGTGGGCGCCGTCGAGCTCGTGCGGACCGCGCGCCGCGTTGCGCAGGACATGGCACGAGGTGCAATCGATGCCGCTGTCCTGCCGCCAGGTGCGGGTCGTCAGAGGAGTCTCCTGGCTGGTCACGGGAACATGACAGGGCAGGCACTGTCCAACAGAGTAGCTCTCGGACTGGCGGATCTGTCAACGAAAAAAGCCGATCTTTCCAGCCCCTGTTTTTCGTATTAAGGTAGTAGCAGCTCGGGAAGGTCCATGACGGGGAGACTTTCCCAAGTCGCCGGAGGGGCAGAGAGACCCCGGAAGCTATGGCCGGCGCAGGACCAGGCCCGCCAGCTCCCCAGGAAGAAGGCATTGCGAAAATAGTGATGTGGGAGGGGCCCCGACAGGGATGCCCGAACAGGGCCGGGGTTCCGGTAAAGGAGCAGCCAGGTAACCGATGAGTCGTAAAGTCACCAAGACGGACAAACACGAGGCGCGTCGCAAGACGCACCAGAAGATCCTGCGAAAGGCGCAGCAGGCTCTGGCCCATGACGTGCCCGTGGGAGACCGCATCCCATTCCTCAAGGCGCTCCGCAAACCCGGCCCTCAGCCCGCCCGGCCCGCGGGGGTTGCCGGTTCCAAGCCGCACCCCTTCTCCAAGGCGGTCGACCCCGACATCACGACCTCGTACCTCAAGGAGGTCAGCCGTCACGATCTCCTCAGCCGCGAGGAAGAGCTGGCCTTGGCCAAGCGGGTCCTCAAGAACGACCGGGTGGCCTTCGACGAGCTGATCAAGCGCAACCTGCGCCGCGCGGCATCCCGCTGCTCGACCTGGTCCAGGAGGGCAACAAGGGCCTGATCCGGGCGATAGAGAAGTACGACCCCTTCAAGGGGTTCCGGTTCACCACCTACGCCTCTTGGTGGATCAAGCAGTCCATCATCCGCGCCATCGCCAACCAGGCCCGGAACATCCGCCTGCCCGTCCACGTCGTCGAGACGATCGCCAAGATCAAGCGCGTCAGCCGCAACCTGGCAACTCGCACGGGGCAGCGCCCGACCTTCTCCGAGCTCTCCGAGACGATGGAGATGCCCAAGTCCAAGATCCAGTACGTCATGGGTCTGAACAAGGACACCATCAGCCTCGAGTATAAGCCGCTCAACGAAGACGGCACCAACCAGCTCGAGTATTTCGTCGAGAACCGCCGCGTTCCGCGACCGGAAGAGATCATCAAGCACAAGCTCCTGCGCGAGCAGCTCGAGCAGGTGCTCAAGACGCTCAAGTTCAAGGAGCAGATGGTCATCAAGTACCGTTTCGGCCTCATCAACGGCCGGGAAAGCACGCTCGAGGAGATCGGCCTGCGGTTCAACCTCTCCCGCGAGCGCATCCGCCAGATCGAGGCGAAGGCCCTGTCGCAGTTGCGGCACCCGAGCCGGTCCAGCAAGCTGCTCGACTTCTACGGCGAGTGAGGCGGAGCCTCTCTCCTCGGCTCTCGGCCGTCGGGACTTCGGTACGCGCTGAGCGCGACCCAAGCCCCAAGCCCCTGAGAACACGGATTGACGAAGCCCCGGACCGTTCCTATACTCATGCCGAATTCGAAGCGGGACGGCCAGAAACCGTCTCGGCATGTGAAGGAGCGACTGCCATGATGCGAAGGATCCACCGGGCCACGGCCTGGTCCCTGATGTTCGTGTTCACGTTGAGCCTGCTGCCGGTCTCCCTGATGGCGGCAGAGATCCCGACCCCGAACGGCCAGGTGACGGACACTCAGCCTGGCACCAATCCGACCGTCACCGGAGGTAGCCAGGCTTCCGTAACGGGGGGCGGCGTGCCCGCCGTCAACCCGAACGATCCCCGCAACTACCCGTATGGCTACTACCCGACCGGTGCTCAGTACGGCCACGGCGGGCAGACCAGCATCCTTCCGACCGTCATCGGGGCGGCCTTCGGGGGTCTGCTGGGAAGCCACTTCGGCATGATCGGCACCCTCGCCGGCGCCGCAGTCGGTGGCTTCGTCGGACGCTTCGTCGGCCAGCAGATCGGCCAGCCGGCGTACGGCAACTACTACGACAACTACAACAATCGGCTGGATCAGTACTACACCGACTACTACGCTCAGTATGGCCAGCAGCGCTCCAACCTGGGCATCCTGCCTGGCATCGCGGGGGCCGTCTTCGGCGCCTTGGTCGGCTCCAGTGTCGGGGGCACCCTCGGGCTGGTCGTCGGCGGAGTCGCCGGCTTCCTCGTGGGCCAGGTCTTCGCCCGCGTGCTTTTCCCCGGCAACTACTACGACAACTACTACGCCGGCGGCAACTACCCCTGGGACTCGTTCCGCACGCTCCCCACGCCGTTCCAGTCGCCCAACACGTATCCTCAGACGGGCTACTACGGCGGGACGACCGGCTATCCGCCCGTGGGCTCGGTCCAGGAAGGGTACTACCCCTACGCCGGTTCGGCCGTCGCGCCGGCGGGCAACCTGGGAGTCCTTCGGACCAACTTCTTCAAGGCGACGTCCAACTACGAAGGCGTTCTGAAGTCCGGTACGGTCCAGCAGAAACAGCAAGCCCGACAAGCCTTTGAAGCGGCTCGTGATGCTTACTTCTCACAAAAGGGTCCGAAGAACCCGTGAGGGGTCAGCTTAGAGAAGAGGCCTCCACGCCGGCCTGAGCCCGTGGAGGTCTTTTCTTTTCCGGTGCTTTCGTCGACGTGCGGCTCTTGCGGGCAGTGCTGTGCATGTCCAGGCAGGCCTGGCACCCCAGTTGCGAGCGGCCGGCCTGGACGGAGTTCTTGCCGCAGTAGATGCAGATACCCTGCTGCCGCCACTGGCGACGCATCGCAAGCCGTTTGCGGTTGGTAGCATCGCGCTTGCAGCGCAGGCAGCAGTAGACCTGGAACGGCGACTTGGGCGCGAAGGCCTTGCCGCAACTGGCGCATCCGGCGTCCTTGAGCGGACAGCCGTTGCACGAAATACAGTAGCTGGCTGTGCGGCGGACCTCGCAGTCTCGCTCGCTGATCCAGCGCTTCAGGGCGGGACAGTTGACACGGCTTCCCCGTCGCTCGGGGGCCGAGTATCGAGACCTGGTCGCAGGCATGGGAAACGGGAGTGTAGCATCCGCCCCCGGATGCGTCAACATGATCCGGGCGCTCCTGAGATTCGGAGTACTTGCAGACGTGACAGGGAACCGGGAATTGGGAAGCAACCGGAACCACCCACCTGCCGGGTGAGCGCCTCGAACCGCAGAGGCGCCGCCGCGGGTTGGGCCGAGAAATGGAAACCCCCGCCGGCGGGCAGTCCCACCGGCGGGAGAGAGGGAGAGCAGATCAGGAGCGAGCGGCTTACTTCGAGGCAGGGGCCGGAACGCTGGAGGCAGCGGCCAGGGCCTTCTGATAGGCTTCGCGAGCAGCTTCCATCGCTGTCCGCTCGGCCGCGCCATCCTTCTTGTCCTTGAGGGCGTTCTGGTAGGCCGTCACGGCGTCGAAGTACGCCTTGCGAAGGGTCTCCAGGTCGGTCGAGGGGGCCGCGGGCGCCTTGAGGAGGCCGCCGTTGATGGTTAGCGGGCCACCGAAGACCTGCTGGCCAGCCGTCTGCGTGCCCGGATAGCCGTAGCCATAGCCGTATCCGTACCCGTAGCCGTTGTTGTAGCCGTAGGGGCTGCCGTAGCCGTATTGGGTGCCGCCGTAACCATACTGGCTATTGCCGTAACCGTAGGGGTTGTAGTACGAGCCGTAGAACAGAGCATCGAAGACCGAATAGCCGGTGAAGTGCTGCCAGACGGCGTTGCCGATGAGGAAGCCGGCGATGCCGCCCAAGACGATCCCCTTGAACCCGAAGTGGGCGCCCAAGACCGCGCCGACAACGGCTCCCATGAGGGCGGGGACGATGGCCGGGGAGAGGCCGGCGTTCAGATAGGTGTTGTTGAAGTAGCGGTTGCCGTACTGCCGCGAATAGCGCGGATCATCGTACGGGTTGTAGAGCTGGCCGGTCTGCGTCCCCGGGATGCCGTAGCCGGCGTTGCCGCCCGGGACGTTGTAGCCCGGGACCGTCCCGACCGAGCCTGGAATCGTGCCGGCTGGAATCGTGCCGGGATAGTTGATGCCTCCGACGACGCTGCCGCCGGG
>JACQZL010000161.1 GCA_016213865.1 Candidatus Rifleibacteriota bacterium | reverse complement strand
CCTTGGAAGCGGCAAGATGCCGCTTCTACCTTGCGGACTGTCCGCCCGAATCGGACCGATTTGCCCGGTGCCGCCCGCCGTCTCGTCTTTCGATCTTCGCGTTCCCATCACTGTGCCGCCGGCCTTCGGTAGGTGCTGAAGTCGACGAGCTGGCCTCCGATACCTCCGACTCTGGAGCCCGCTCCGTAGAGCAGGTGGGAGCGGTAGTGCTGGTCCGCGTCGAGGCCGAGCGGATTCTGGCGCGGTTCCCAGACGATGGCCATCGGCTTGGCCAGCGCCGCCAGGAGCCGCCCCGTCAGGTCGTACACCAGTCCCTTGACCACGACCGGCTTCTCCTCGCCCTCCAGCGAGAGCGATTGCTCGAGGATGAAACAGGCCTCGAAAGGCCCCGCTCCCTTCAACACCAGCCGGTTCGCGACGATCACCAGCGGCGCGAACGACGCTCCGCTCGCCGAGTTGGTCACCGACCGCAGAGTGACTTCAGGCGCCCGCAGGATGCCTCCGCCGCCACCCGGGGCCACCCGGAGGTCCCCCAGGTCGAGCCGCGGCGACGGGGCCCCGACCTTCTCGGGAACCACGGCGACCTCACACCCCTCTAGATCCAGCGCGTTTCCGTCGACGAAGCTGTCGCGGAACAGCTTCTCGCCCTTGCAGACGATGGTCGCACGCGTATAGCGCGGCTGACCTCCGGCTGCCAGCACCAGTTGGTCGAGGGCCGCCGGGTCGAGCCCGGTCGTCTCCAGGTACATCAGGGTGCCCGCGCTGGCTTCGATTGCCTTGTGCAGCGGATCACTGCACGGCCAGCGCGCCGCGCGAAGCACGTCCGCCTCGAGGCCGGCGTCACCCGCGCCGAAGGCCACGTCCAGGAGGCGTGAAGCCGCTGCCCCCGCTCCCTGACTGGCGAAGGTCATCAGCGAGTTGTACGGCAGCGCCAGGCGGTGCGAGCTCACGCGGGAATACTCTCCCCACGTCTCGAACAGGTTGGCGTAGCGATATCGCTGCAGGTCCAGTTGCAGGTGGACCATGCCCGGGCTCGGCTCGATCGGAGCATTGAGGTTCCAGACCTGCCCGGGCGGCCATCCCGGACTGTTGAACGACAGCAGGTGCCGGTACGGCAGGCCTCCGGCCTCGTTGACGAGGTCCTCCTGGTAGTCCCGTGACTGCACGCCGCGCAGGAACGGGTCGATCGACTCGCGCTCGGGCGGCTCGCAGCGGCAGACGGCCCGCTGGGCTTCCTCGTCCGCGTCGGACTCGTCGCGGTCGACCGCCAGATCGGAGATCGCGGCCAGGCCCGCCCGGACATTGCCGTAGAGCAGACCCGCGGACGGGTGCGCCGCCGTCCCCAGGGGTCGCAGGATGCCACTTCCTTCTCCGGAATCTTCGCCAGGGGTCGGAACGCCCAGCAGGGCCTCGGAGTCGATGCCCCGGTAGTACCCGAGCACGGCCCCCTGGATCCACACCCTCTGGTTGGGACCGCCGCCCGGGGTCGGTGGCCGGAAGTTCTCGATCAGGCGGGGCTGGTCGACCAGCCGCTGCGCCTGGGGGTAATTGGTCTGCCCCGTGGGACTCGGGTAGACCTGGAAGTACTGGCCCGCCGGAGGACCTCCGGAGGCGATTCGCAGGATGCGGCGGTGGTCGGGGGACGAGGAGCCCAGGTACGAGGCGCCCCGCTGCGTCAGTTTCTGTTCCAGCTCGGCCACGCTTCCGCCGAGCTGCCCGGCGCCGAAGCGACCCTCGGGCTGAGGCTGCCCGCCGAACAACGGGTCCTTGACGTCGAGGTCTTCCGGCGCGTTGAACACGACGACGGGATGAGGCCCGCCCAGCCGCTCCCCCTGCACGCTGTTGGAGACGGTGTTCAGCTCGTCCTGCGCGGACTGGGGCCAGACGGCCACGAGGCGCGAGACGACCCACGGCAGCTCGCTGTAGACGACCAGCGTCAGCACGTTGCGGTACGTCGCATCGGCGTGTCCCAGCTCGCAGTGCGCCTGGAGGCCCAGCTCGACGAACTTCTGGACCGGATCGGTGAGCCCCTTGAACGGCTGTCCCGAGACCGTCACGTCGAGCTGGTAGGTGAGCACCGCCTTGGGATAGGCGCGCTTCATCTCCTCGATGAGCCGAAACGGGGCTTCGCCGAGAAGCGTCTCCAGGAGCGGCCGGTGATCGGTCGACGATCGGGTCGTGCGCTCGAGGATGGCCGACAGCCCCTTGGCGTCCAGCGCCAGCACGTCTCGCAGCGAGTGGCCGCCCACGGTCGGAGGCAGCGGCTCGTCCAGCTCCAGTTCGACGGCGTAGGCCAGGGTCTCGACGGCGCCTCGTGTCAGGTAGCGCGCGAGCACCTGGTCCGCGTCGTAGCGGGCCTCCTTGTCCCGGACCCGGAAAGACGCCTCGTACAGCAGGACGACCGAGCCGATCAGGACGACGAGGACCAGCACCAGGTACAACACGATGCTCCCTCGAGTCCCTATCGAGCCGCGACCGTGCGTGAGAAGCGCACCTCCTTCATCCGAGTATACCCGACGAGTCGCGGTGGTCCTCAAATGGGCACTCGTGGGGGGGGAGCGTACCCGACTCGTGGGGGTGCAGGTCTCGTAGGTGGTCCCCCCCTTGCAGCAGAAACACAGAGACGCAGAGACACAGAGGCACAGAGGGGTCTTTCTCTGCCTCGCTCGCAGGCGCCGGGACTCCTCGAGTCTCCCTCGTCTTGTCATCCGATGGACGTCGCCACTCACGGTCTCTCTTTCTCTGTGGCTCTGTGGCTCCGTGTCTCTGTGTCGAAGAGTCGAGCCAGGGCCTTCCCAACAGGCGTGGGACCACCTGCCAGACACGCACCCCGACTCGTGCAGACCCGTCGGGTCTGGGCGGGACACCGCTGATGCAGTCAGGCAAAGGTCCATCGCGATTTGCCGGCCGGAATGGGATTGGCGAAGCACCGAGACGACGCGGAAGATCCTGTGCCCGT
>JACQZL010000102.1 GCA_016213865.1 Candidatus Rifleibacteriota bacterium | reverse complement strand
CCGGCGGGGCTGGTGGCTGGCGACTACCTCGTGGGCGCGACAGTCGACCGGCCTGGGCGGTTCGAGGAGACGGACGAACAGAACAACACAACGCTCTCATTGCAGGGTCTGAACCTGCCCGAGGTTCGGTCGCCGGCGCTGTTTCACAGGTCCGACCCTGCGCTCGCGGTGGCGGAGGCCGGACCGCCCGAAACCCACGAGGTCCGTCTGCGGCGAGGCCTTACCTTGATCTCGGTGCCGTCCGCCCGGACGCTCGAGCTTCCCTCCTGCGGCCCGTGAGCAGGGGGGCGGCGTCCTCTGCAATCGCAAATCCGAAATCTGAAATCGCAAATCCCCGGACACGCTCTTGGTTCAACAGGCTGCGCCGAGGGCTCCGAGAGCTGGAGCCTGGGCCGGCGCGCGGTGCGGTCGCAATGAGAGGAGAAAGGACTCTCCCGACAGGCTCAGCGCATATCCGCAGCCGCCCGGCGATGCCCGGCGGACTTCCGTCCCCTGTCCGTTGCCCACGGCTGGAGGCAGGTGTACTCTCGTGGTATGAAGCTGCCACGAACTGCTGCAAAGAGGGGCGAACGAACGGACTATGACAGCCCCTGGAAGGAGGCTCTCGAACGGTACTTCCAACCGTTTCTTGCGCTGTTCTTTCCCGTGGCCCACGAGGGCATCGACTGGGGAAAGGGTCACGAGTTCCTGGACAAGGAACTGCAGAAGGTCGTTCGGGACGCAGAATTGGGACGGCGGCTGGCGGACAAGCTCGTGCGGGTCTAGCGAAAAGACGGGGAGGAGGAGTTTGTGCTCGTTCACGTCGAGGTCCAGGGGTGCAAGGCGCAGGATCTCGCCCGGAGGATGTACGTCTACAACTACAGGCTGTTCGACCGCTACGACCGCAAGGTGGCCAGTTTGGCCGTCCTGACGGACGACGACCCGAACTGGCGGCCGGACCACTTCGCGTACGAGCTCTGGGGGAGCCAGGCGGGTCTCACCTTTCCGGCCGTGAAGCTGCTGGACTTCGCCGCCCGCCAGGAGATGCTCGAGGAGAGCAGAAACCCGTTTGCCGTTGTGGCAATCGCGCATCTGAAGGCGCTCCAGACGGTCGGGGATCCCCAGGCTCGTTGCCGATCGAAGTTCGAACTGGTCAGGCGGCTCCACGAACGGGGTTTCACCCGCGCCGACACCCTGGAGCTTTTCCGGTTCATCGACTGGGTCATGACGCTGCCGGAAGAGCTGGACGCGAAGTTCTGCAACGACCTGCGAGAATTCGAGGAGGAGAAGAAGATGCGCTATGTGACGAGTGTTGAACGTCTTGGAATCAAGCAGGGACTGGCCCAAGGGCAGCGAAGGGTGCTGCTCCATCAGATCCAGGCACGGTTCGGGGTCGAGTGCGCCACCCGGGCAGAGGAACTCCTGGAGCATCTCCACAAGCCTGATCCTCTCGATCAGGTGGGAGTCCGGATCTTGGAATGCTCGACGGACGCTGAGTTCCTGCAGGCGCTTCAGGCACTGGCAGGCCCGACAGAGTAGCAGCCGTGCGCATAGAGTCTTCCGCTGTAACTTCTCCGCTTTTGCGCAAGAAGTTGGAGAGACGAAGCGCGAGATGTCGCTCTGGGTCTGCCGACCAAGGACTACGGACCAGGGACCAAGGACAGCGCGGACGCTCGCCTCGCCCTGTCCTTTGGTTGCGGCCGGCGGCCGCGCTATGAAGGTACAAACGGGGGGGGCTCGGCCGGGGAGGAGCGCCGCGGCAGCCATCTTGAGGCCGCGGCTCCGCGTGGTCGGGCTCGAGCGACTGGCCGAGTTGCCCCGCTTGCCCTGAGTGCGTGTCAGTCGATCTCGCCGGGGGCTCGGGAGGCACTCCCCTCGGGGGAAGAGACCGCCTGCGCCGGGAGCGGGGCCACCGGCTTGGCCAGGAACGAGGTCCAGGGGCCGACGACCGCCGCCTGCAGGGACTCGGTCGTGGCGAGTCGCACCGACTCCGAGACTCCCGCATGGCACCCGTCGGTGCAAAGAGGGGCCTCGCTAGAAGAGATCGTCATCCACCTCACTGCAGTTCTCGCACGGCAGGGACACCCCATACGTGCACCGATTGCAGTCGTCACAGTGCCACTCTCTCCAGTCCCTGCAGGTATGGCAAACGGTACAGTGCCATGTGCAGTTGTCCTGGACGACTTCACCGGCGCAAAACGAGAACCAGTACCTCTCCTGGCACTTCGGACAGCGGTACTCGCTCAGCAGCTCGGACAGGGGGGCCGTTCCGTGCTCACAGGGGAGGCGGTGGCGGGTCGCACGCTCGCTCTCCGAGAGTTGTTTGTACCTGTGGACGTTCTGGATGAAGCACTTGGTGGGGTCCGCCACCGTGAGGTCGTTGAAGGGGTTTCTGCAATCCTTGCACCCGCATGAAGTGGAGCATGCCTTTCCGTCCTTGAGACAGGCACACCTTCCCTTGCTGCACCCCGATTTGCAGCGACACGTGGTCAGCGGCTCTGACGGCTTCTCTTTGCATCTCTGAGTGGTCTGGCGCATGGGCGAGCCCCTCGGGGCAGCAAGTTGAGTTGGGGCGAACGGCGCGACGCCTGTCGCGCTGTGCAACCCATGACAAGTCTAGCACGCTTCGCGGGACCGGTGTCGCTCCCACTGTGTTGCACCTTTGTTCTCTGGCAGGACGCCGCCGGTATACCTGAAAGGCCCCGGCCCGCACGGTCTCACGTGGCCGCGCGCCGCCGATCCTCGCCCGAGCGGCGTTCCCCGCGCGCCGGATCGCGCCGATCCCGGCCGTGCGTCCCCTTGCCATAGCGGTCGAAGAGGATCGGCACGACGAACATGTTGAGCGCCGTCGAGGTGACGAGCCCGCCCAGGATGACCACGGCCATGGGCGCTTGAAGCTCGTTTCCGGGCTCCCCACCGGCAACGATGAGCGGCACCAGGGCCAGGCCGGCCGTCAGTGCCGTCATCACCACGGGCGCAAGGCGCTCCCTCGAGCCGGTCAGCACCGCCTCCTGGCGGGTCTTCCCTTCCGAGAGGAGGTGCTGGTAGTGCGTGATCATCAGGACGCCGTTGCGCGTCGCTATCCCGAAGAGCGTGATGAAGCCGACCAGCGAGGCGACGTTCAACACGCCCCCCGAGAGGACCACGGCCGCCAGACCGCCGATGAACGCCAGCGGCAGGTTGGCCATCGTGATCGCCGCCAGCCGCACGCTGCCCAGCGCGAGGAAGAGCAACACGAAGATGCCGGCGATCGCGGCGAGCGACAGCATCCCGATGGTACGGCGGGCCTCCTGCTCGGACTCGAACTGCCCTCCGTAGGCGACCCAGGTCCCGGCGGGCAGTCGGACGTTGGCCTCCACGGCCTGGCGGATGTCGGCAATGACGCCGCCCAGGTCCCGGTCCTGCACGTTGCACGAGACGACGACCTTGCGCTGGACGTTCTCTCGGTTGACTGTGTTGGGCCCTGCCCGCCGTTCGATCCTGGCCAGCACCTCGAGCGGCACCTTGGCCCCCGCGGGGGTGTCGAACAGCGTCTTCGAAATGGCGGCGAGGTCGGCCTTGGCCGCGTCCTCGTAGCGTACGACCAGATCGTGGGTTCGCCCTTGCTCGAGGACCTGACCGACCACGTGGCCTGCGAAGGCTCCCTCGACCGCCTCGGCGAGCTGGCCCACGCGCAACCCGTAGCGGGCCACCGCCCGGCGATCGAACTCGAGCCGCAGCTCTGGGATGTCGCTGGCCTGCTCGACCGACAGGTCGACCACGCCACGTACGCGGGCCATCTGGTCCCGGACCGCGTTGGCCGCCGCCATCATCTCGGGCAGCTCCGTACCGAACAGCTTCACGGCGATGGCCGAGCGCGTTCCGGAGAGGAGGTGGTCGATGCGGTGCGAGATGGGCTGACCGACATTGACGATCAGCCCCGGCAGGCCGCGCAGCGCTGACCGCACGTCCGCGAGGATCGCTTGCTTGGAGCGACTCCCCAGCTCGAGCCGAACGTCGATCTCGGCCCCGTTCGAGCCCATCGCGTGCTCGTCCAGCTCGGCCCGGCCCGTGCGCCGCGCCGTCGACTTCACCTCCGGCACCGATCGCAGGCGCTCTTCGACCAGGCGGCCCAGCTTGTCCGATTCGATCAGATTCGTGCCCGGCAGCGTCATTGCGCTCAGCGTGAGCGCGCCCTCGTTGAACTCCGGAAGGAAGGCCCGGCCCAGTTGAGGCAAGGTCGCCACGGCCGCTGCCAGCGCCGCCACGGCCGGCAGCATCACCAGCCACGGCCGCCGCAGCGCGAGCGCGAGGAGCGGCCCGTAGAGGGCCTGGAGCAGCCTCAGCACGGGCCCGTCGCGCCCTCGCTCCAGCTCGGCAGACCTGCCCAGGAGGTAGTAGCATAACACTGGAGTTAGCGTGAGGCTGACGATCAACGAGGCGAACAGGGCGGTTATGTAGGAGAACCCGAGAGGGGCCAGCAGTCGCCCCTCGACCCCGGAGAGGAAGAAGAGCGGCAGGAAGACGAGGATGATGATGAACGTCGCCAGGACCATCGATGGCCGGATCTCGTTCGACGCGCGCCAGATGACCTCGAGGATGGAGTGACGCCTCTCCGGCGGCCGGCATCGGTTCTCGCGCAGGCGCCTCAGGACGTTCTCGACGTCGATGATGGCGTCGTCGACCAGGGCCCCAATGGCGATGGTCTGTCCCCCCAGCGTCATCGTGCTGATGGTGACGCCCGCCAGGCGGAAGGCCAGGATGGCGACCAGCAACGAGAGCGGGATGGCGCTCACCGAGATGAGCGTCGCCCGGCTGCTGGCCAGGAACGCGAGCAGGATCAGGACGACCAGCACGGCCCCGTCGCGCAGGGCCTTCTCGACGTTGGTCACCGCCTTCTCGATGAAGTCGGCCTGACGCAGGAGGTTGCGGTGCAGCTCGACGTCAGCAGGCAGCAACCCCTGCAACTCCTGCAGCACGGCGTCGATGCGCCGGGTGACCTCGAGGGTGTTGGTGCCCGGTTGCTTCAGGACGCCCAGCACGACCGCCGGACGCCCATCCACCGACCCGACGCCCATCCGAGGCGCTGCCCCGAGGGTGACCACGGCCACGTGTCCGACCTTCACCGGAACGCCGTCGCGTTCGGCCACGACTGTCTCGGCCAGGTCGTCGAGGCAGGTGACGCGTCCCATGCCGCGGATCAGGTACTCCTGTCCCGCCGCGAGCAGGAACCCTCCGGAAGAGTTGGCGTTCGACTGGCGCAGCGCCCCGGCAACCTCGTCGAACGAGACCCCGAAGGCGGCCAGCTTGGCCGGCGCGACCAGAACCTGGTACTGCCGCACGCCGCCCACCTCCAGGAACAGCACCTCGAAGGGGATGGGCATCTGCGGCCGGAAGGCGCCGCTCGGCTCCCGGAGGTAGATCACGTCGTCGATCGGGATCACCTGGGAGACGCCCGAAACGGCCAGCAGCCGGCGCCTGACCAACCAGTCGGCCGTGGTGCGCAGCTCGACCGGATCGACGGTCTCGCTCGACAGGCCGAGGAACAGGATCTCGCCCATCACCGAGGAGATGGGGGCCAGCAGGGGCCGGCCGACATCGGGCGGCAGCGACGGGGCCACCATCTGCAGCTTCTCACTGACGACCTGACGCGCGATGAAGATGTCCGTGTCCCAGTCGAACTCGACCCACACGACCGAGATGCCAATGCCGCTCGAGGAGCGGACTCGCCGCACGCCGCCGGCGCCGTTGAGGGCCGATTCGATGGGGAAGGTGACCAGGGTCTCGACTTCCTCCGGGGCGAGACCGTGGGCCTCGGTGAGGATCGTGACCGTGGGGGCCGTCAGGTCGGGCAGGACGTCGACGGGCAGCCCGACGGCCACGAGCCCTCCGCCGACCAGCAGCGCAACCGACAGGAACAGCACGACCAGACGCCCTTCCAGGGCAATGCGAATGAGGTGCGACAGCATGGGCCGGGCCTCCTGTCAGTGGGCGTGACCGTGTTCGGGGATGGCCCTCGACACGGATTGGAGGTAGACCTCGTAGCTGCCCGTGGTGACGATCCGCTCCCCCGGCTCCAGGCCATCCAGGATCTGGACGAACCCGCGCTGGCGGTTGCCCGTGCGAACCCGCCGCTTCAGGAAGCTCTCGCCCCCGTTCTGCACGAAGACGACGTCCCGGCCCCCGTCGTCGAGCAGCGCCGAGTCAGGGATGGCCAGGGTCGGCTCGCCACCCGCGGATTCCAGCTCCACCTCGACGAACTGGCCCAGCTTGAGCCGGCGCTCGGCATTGGCCACCTCGAAGATGATGGGGACGGTGCGCGTGCGGGCATCCACCAGATCGCCGAGCGTGACCCGGACGCCCGAGAGCGACTCGAGGCTGACCGGACGCGGGACGCCGAGGAACTTGAAGGTCGCCGTCGTGGAAGTCCGGGCGGCCTCGAGGTCGGGCTCGAAGACGCGGCCCACGATCCACACCCTCGTCAGATCGATGACGGTGAAGACCACGGCTGACTCGGCGACGTGCTCCCCGGCGGTCGCGTGGACTGCGACGACGACTCCGGCGATGGGAGAGCGGAGCTGGTACTCCTCTCGCTCGGAAGCTCTTGCGGGCGAGCTGCCCTCTTGCCGGGCTCGCAGGTAGTCGAGGCGCGTGCGGGCCGTCCCGACGCGGCCGCGCGCCAGACCGAGTTGCCTCCGAGCATCCGCCAGGTCCTGTCGAGGAATGGCCCCCTGCCGGTCCAGCCGCTCGGCGCGTCCCAGGGCCTGCGTCGCCCACTCCAGCTCCACGACGGCTTGCCGGCTCTCCTCTTCGGCCTTCGCGCGATCCAGCTCCGCCGGGGCGTAGGGCAGCACGACGGCCAGTGCCTCTCCGGCCTGGACGGATTGGCCCATCATCGGCCACGGTCTGCCTGGTGCGGGCTCGAGGCGACCCGGTCTCGGTGGGTGCAAGCGGACTTCCTTGCCCGACTTGGCGCGTACTTCTCCCAGGGCATGGACCGAACGGCCGACGCGGCGCAATCCCACGCTCTCGGTCGCGAACGGGAGCTGCCACTGCTGTTCCTTGAGAAAGGTGACCGGCTCTCCGCGCGCGGGAGTCTCAGGCGGGGGCTCGATCGTCGCGTCGCCGGCGTGGACACGCGTCGAAAGATGAAACGTGTCTCGAGCCCCCGGGCCGTCGAGCGAAAGGGCCAGGCGGGCCGCCCCGGGCTGACGTGGAACGACCGTGACGCCGAAGATCCCCGGGCTCCTGGGAGCCGCGGTTGAGACGGTGACGGGGTCCGCGCCGCTCACCTCCAGCGTCACGCTCGCCGAGCCGGTCGTCACCGGCAGGAAACGCGACGCCTCCCGCACGTCCGTGAAGTGGATCGCGAAGCGGGACGGGCGCCCGACGACCAGTGGCGGGAACTCGAGGAACAGCTCGGCCTGGGGTCCCCACTCGGTGTGGGTGACAGGCTCGCGTTCTTCCGCCCAGCAGGGCGCAGGAGCTGCGGCCAGGAGCCAGCCGAGCAGGACGAACGGCAACACGGGTCCTCTGGGGGACAGCATCGGGGGTTCCTTTCAGCGGGGACCGGACGGACGGGCCGACTCGGGAAGGAGGTGGCCGCAGGCCTCTTCGAGCTCGAGGAAGGCCTTGCGGGCGGCCGCGACTTGCCGCAGATACGTGAGGCGGGACTCTCGATGGAGCCGCAGTCCGTCGAGCAGGTCGATGAGCGAATGCCGACCCTCGGCATAGGAGGCCGACACGGTTCGCAGGACCTCGTCCAGAGTGCCGATGAAGTGCTCGCGGAACTCATGGACTCGCCGGTGCTCGCCCTCATAGACGCTCAGGCAGGCCTGCCGGCGGGATTTCAGCGCCAGCGCCAGCGAGGCCCGTTTCAGTTCCAGGGCGGCCATGCGGGCGCTGGCCTCCTGCCTTTCTCCCTGGCGGCGATCGCTGAGAGGCAGGTCGACGGATAACCCGGCCGTGAAACCCCGCTGGTCGGGGCCCTGGTCGAAGGTCAGGGAGCCGCCGAAGACGGACACTTGAGGCGCGGCTTCGCACCGTGCCAGGCGGAGCCGTGAGCGGGCCAGCGCGAGGTCACACTCCAGTTCCACCAGCTCCGGATGGTCCTCCAGCGGGCCCAGGGCCTCGGGCCCCAGCCCGGGAGGTTCCAGCTCTCCAGTTGGCAAAGGCATGGCAGCGGCCGAGGTGAAACCCATCAGGCCCGCCAGCAGCGTCCGTTGGCCGGCCAGGTCGAGCTCGGCGCCTCGCTGCTGACCCTCGAGCTGGCCAGCCTCGGCCCTCAGTCGCAGGAAGTCGTAGCGAGCCGCAAGGCCCTCGCGGAGCCGGCGCTCGACGAGCCCCTGCACCTTGCGGATAGCGGCCAAGCTCTCGCTGAGCGACTCGGCGGTCAGAGCAGCCGAGAGGGTCTCGAAGAACCGTCGCCGGAAATCCACGGTCCGTACGAAGACCTGCTGCTCGACTTCGGCAGCCGAACGAGTCACCTCCCGGCGAGCGGATTCCCTGCGGGCGGCGAGCTTCCCGCCCAGCAGCAGTGGTTGCGATAGCTTGAAGGCCTGCTGAGTCGAAGCCTGGACGCCGCCTCTTCCCGGCAGCGATTCCAGTTCGTAGGCAAACGTGGGGTTAGGCCTGGTGCCGGCGGTCGTGACGCCGGCTTCGGCGATCTGGCCGGTGGCACGCAGCGCCCGGACGTGGGGGCTGTGAGCCAAGAAGTACGCCGTGGCCGCATCGGAATCGAGCGTCCCGGAGGTGAGGGGTTGTGCGGACGAGACCGCGTTGCCGCAGGACAGCAGACAGAGGAACAGGGCTGAGCGGCACCATGGCCGCAAGCAAGACGACACGGATCGAACCTCCACGAGTCGAGGGTTGCCGGCCAAAGCCGGCGAATCGAGACGACGGACCCGCTCCTACCAGGGCAGGCGGGTCGGCTGACGCTCAGGCCAGCCGTGGAGGCGCCCGGGAGAGCTGGAAGCGGCCGGGCGGAGCGATCGGATCGCCGGCGAGCTCGGTCCGCACGCACGAAGAAGGCTCGGCCGGCAAGACGGTGCGGACCGCGAGCGGTGGCCCCGCCGGCACGTCGTTCTGGGCAAGTGAACAGCCCAGCGCAGGGAGCGTCCCGTGGTCGTGGTCGACCACGGGAGGGTCGTGGCGCGGCAGGGCCGGCCAGCCATGTTCGTGCTCCACCCACTGGCCGTGCGCGGCCGCGTGCTGCAAGTGGCCCGAGAAGCCGGCAGCCAAGAGCAGGGCCAATGCCAGCACCGCATACGAGACGGTCTCGGGCCTGTAACGAATTCGCGGCACGGGCGGCAGGGTAGCAACGCGACCATGCGACCTGCAAGGACGGAGACGTGGCGGGGGCGTCCCTGAAACGTGGGAAGCCGCGTCGTCGAGTGGCCACGGTGCCTGTCTTCAACGCAGCTACGACGGGCCTCCAGCTCGCCCCCAGAAGTGAAAACGGGCCATAGGGCTCTGGACCGTGGGGTAGACCGCACCCTCCTTCGCGTCTTCGCGTCTTCGCGTGAGATCCGTTTTCATACCAGGACGCAAAGGTGCAAGGACGCAAAGAAGGTCCTATTGATCGGCATTTTCTGGCGTCTTTGCGTCCTGGCGTCTTTGCGTTTGGTCCTCTCTGCCCCATGATCCGGGGACGCTCCCGACGTGGCGGGGAGCGATGTTCACTCATGGGAAGACGACTACCAGTCGTGTTTCGCGTCTGTAGCGCGGGGGCTTGTCCCCCGCTTGTGGAGCGGCGACTCGGCGGTAGCGGGCCACAAGCATGTCCTGAGCCTGTCGAAGGACCCCCGCGCTACCGTTCCTGGCTGCCTATCGCAGCGACGCGGCTTCCCATTTCCTGGCTTCGCTCCCCTCTTGGCCGCGCAGTGGACAGGCCCTGCCCCACCTTTCCTGTGAGCTTCGGGTGCGGAGTGTCCACACCGGACTGGCCGGTGCCGTCTCTCTCGGGTTCCGGGCTACGATCCGGGAGCTGGCTTCGACCTGGTGCTCTTGCATCCGTAGACCGAGCAGCGCCGGTTGTACTCCCAGCAATCGGCGTGGTGCAGGGTCTCGCAAGCCGCACAGCTCACGAGCTGCCTCTCATCCTTGTCCAGGGCCTGTCCGCAAACCTCGCAAGCGGCAAAGTCGCCTCCGTGCAGAGTCTGCTCCAGGACGAGGAGCATGTCCGGCTTGTGCCAGGCGGCCGACAGGACCCTGAGATTGCCCAGGACCATGGACGCCTGGTAAGCGACGAAGACCGGCACGTGCAAGTCGTCGTCTCCGTACCGCCCGGAGGCGAATCTGCGCTCCAGATAGATCAGGCCAATGGCAGTGCCCAGGTAGACGAGAGGAACGGCAACCGCGGCGGCGACATCCACGAGCACGTTCGTGTGGGGTGCGACGACCTGCTGGAAGAACCTGGGTTGCGTCATGACCACACGGAGGTTCTCGAGCGCCTCGCTGACCAGGACGTAGTGGAGGTTGCGCCTCAAGAACCGGAGGTCGGCGACTCCCTCGCGGGCCATCACCTCCAGCCCCTCGCGCGATTGCCCGGCGAGCATCACGAAGCCCCCGTCCGAGCCCGAGGTCCGCATGGCAACCTGCAGCGCCAGCCGGCACAGGTCCGCGGCGGCGTTCAGCGTCCCCAGTTCGGAGACGTACCGGCGCAGCAGTTCGAGCGTCTGCCGGTCGGGCGCCTCCGCGAGGTGCGCATAGCTCTTGCGCAGAGCGGCCGTGTGGTGCTCGGTGTTCAGGAACCGCTTGCAGAGCGCCGCGGACGGATGACCCGAGGCCTCTCGGGGGAGTGGGCCGTCCAGAGGTTCTATCGTGAGGACGGCCTGCCCGATCCCTATCCGGTCGCCGGCTCTCACCACTTCATGGTCCACGCGGGCCGAGTTGACGAACGTCCCGTTGGAGCTCTTCAGGTCGAGCACCATGACGCGGTCTCCCAGGTCGAGGATGCAGGCGTGCCGGCGGGACACCTCCTCGCCGAGGAGATTGACGTCGCAGCCGGCATCGCGCCCCACGAAGGCGATCTCACGTGGAGGCAACAACCGCTTTCCGTCGAGCACGACGTAGAACACGCCCCTGTAGCATAGCTCCGAGAGAGTGTTTTCGAGAGTCGAAAGGCCCGCCAGGGAGCGACGCTAACTCACGGGAGAATCCACGGACCCTTGAACCACGAAGACCCGAAAGCACAAAGGGCTGCACGAAGAGAAGCCTGATCGAATCGTCCCGGTGATGTTCGGCTTCGTCGTGCACCCATCAGCCGGCGCGCCAGAGGGAGTGGCCCCCGGCCGTCCTCATCATCTCCGGAGGCCCTCGACCTCGCCGGCTGACAGACCGGTCAGCTCGGCCACCTCGGCGACGCTCATCCCGCGGGTGAGCAGTCGCTGCGCCAGCAAGCGTCGTTCCTCGAGCTGACCCTCGGTACGGCCCTTCTCCAGGCCCTCGGTACGGCCCTTCTCCAGACCTTCGAGCAGGCCCTCTTCCTTCCACTGTTTGGTCCATTCGAGGACAGTCTCGGATAGCATCGCATCGACCTCCTGCAGCTCGTTGAACTCCGGGAAGCTCTGGCCCGGTGCCCGACCGGGCAAGAACGTCCGGGTAAACCACGAGGAGAAGTCCTTCCGCAGACCCGTCTGTTCGGGGGCCCGCAGCCAGCCGGTCAGCTGCGGACCCGGTCCTCCTTGACGAAGGTGAGCAAGAGGTCGCGGATCATCTCCGGGTGGGAGAAGAGGAGCTTGTACGGATGGTCGTGATCGAGCCCAACTTCACTGTACCGCAAGGGCGGCGGATCGTTCAGGTGGCCCTATCTGCGCGGGTACGTTGACGAGGCGTGAGGAGGCGATTGAGCAGTCGTCAGCAGTCAGTGCCTGGGGAGCAGCAAAGTCTCTGAGAGTGCGTTGGCGGAAAGTGGGGTTCCCCGGATCCGTTCGTGCTGAGCCGGAGGCTCGTTGACGAGCCTCCGAGTCGAAGCACGGGTGGCAGAGCCAGTCATCCCGCCCCTTCGACAAGCTCAGGGCCGACGGCTCAGACCGCATGGCTTCCCCCTCCGTCCGTCCTTCGAGACGCGCTCCTGACCCTGAAGATTGCTGATCAGTTCCTGCGGAGCGCTCCTCAGGACGAACGGAGGGGAACGCCCCCGCCATCCAGTCTTGTTGGCGGGGTTCCGCCATGGCAAGAAGACCCAACTTCTCGGGGACGCTCCCAATTGAGTCGCGGGTCTCCGTTTTCTGGCGCGGCCCGTGCTATGCTTTCACTCGACCTGCGGCTGCGAGGTGGCTGCCGGCAGGTGACGCTCTTGGAAGGGTTCATGCACCCTACCTCCGGGACATCTGGCGATATGGCTTTGCACGGACGCTCGCTGTCGTCCCATCCGGGAGGGTCTCGGGGGGGGGGTAAAGTTACCGCGCTCTTGCGGGCGCTGGCTGCTTGCCGCGGCGCTGTTCGCGGTGCTGGCGGCGAGCGCGGCGGCGCAGGAGAACCACTGGCCGGTGGCGATCGTGGGGCCGTTCGTGCGTACGGTCGCCGGCGCGGGCGTGACGCTCGCGGGTGAGGGCGCCGACCCCGACGGCGACGCGGTCACATACAGATGGCGCCAGGGCGACGGGCCGGCGGTGCTGGCGCTGGCGGGGGCCGACACGTGGACCGTGACCTTCACGCCGGCCGTGGCGGGCGTCTACACGCTGGTGCTGACGGTGTTCGACGGCCGCGGCGGAAGCGGGTGGGCGACCGAGCGCGTGGTGGTGCGCAAGGCGGGAGTGCCGCGGGTGACGTACGTGGCGCGGGCCCGGCCGGGTGGGGGACCGGCGCCGGACGATCGGGGAGAGATCTGGCGAGCCAGTGAGGACGGCAGCGGCGCCACGCGGTTGTTCGCGTCGCTGGTCGGCGACCGCCGGCCGGCCTGGTCGCCCGACGGACTGAAGGCAGTGTTTCACTCCAACATCACGACGACCAAGGGCGACCTGCAGCAGGTCGACGAGAACGGCCAGAACCGCGTGAACCTCACCTCGATCCTGAGCATCGACACGGAGGACGCGCCCTGCTGGGAGCCGGACGGGTCGGGGCTCTACTTCCAGACCGACCTCGAGGACTACGCGACCGTCCATCGGATGGAACCCGAGGGAGCGAAGATCTACAACGTCTTGCGCAGCAAGACCGCCCAGGACCTCCATCCCAGCCTGTCGCCCTGCGGCAAACGGATGGTGACGGCGCGGCAGATGGCGGGGGGCATGTCGAACCTCTACGTCCTCGACGCGGCGGCGGCGGTGGAGACTCGGCTGACCAGCGGCCCGTGGCGGGACGCCGAGCCCGACTGGTCCCCGGTCGGACCGCGGATCGTCTGGGAGTCGAACCGCCCGGGGCCGCCCACCTCGGCCACGACCCAGGTGTGGATTGGAGACTCCGATGGCTCGGGCCAGACGTGTCTGACCAGCGGCTCGGTGAACCGGTGGCCGGCCTGGACTGCCGACGGGACCCGGATCGCCTTTGTCTCGGACCGCGACGGACAGTGCGAGCTGTACTCGATGCTGCCGGACGGGAGCGACGTCCGGCGCCTCTCCTCGAGTACGGACGTGGACGAGGCTCACCCCTGTGTGGAGCCGGCCGGCGCGCCGGCCAACCGGGCTCCGGTCATTTTCGCGGGCCCGACACGCGTCTTCGCGGTCAACCGGCCGGCCACGCTCGCGGCCAGCGCCTACGAGCCCGACGGCGAAGCGATGACCACCTCGTGGCAGCAGGTGTCGGGACCGGCGACGGTCGTGCTCACGGCGCCCGCAAGCTTGCAGGCGACGCTGACGCCCTCGGCGCTGGGCTGGTACGGGTTCCGGTTCACGGCGATGGACAGCCGCGGCGCGGCGACCGCGTCGACGGTGGCCGTCGAGGTGAGGCCGGCCGCGGGACCGAACACGGCGCCGCGGGTAACGCTGCCGTTCCCGGGCTGGATGAACGGGGTAGTCGGGCAGACGCTGACGCTGTCACCGAACGTCGCCGACCCCGAGGGCTCGCCGCTGACCTGCTCGTGGCGGCAGGTGACACCCTACCCCGTGGCGTTGCTCGGCGTGACCTCCTCGGAGGCGCGATTCACTCCGACGACGAACGGGCTCTACGACTTCGAGCTGACCGCGCGCGACCCGGAGGGGCTGACGAAGAGTGCGACGCAACGCGTGGTGGTGCGGGCGGACGCGTCGGTCGAGCTGACGGCGCTGGTGTCGGGGGTGGTCACCAACATTGGGCTCGACGGGGTCGTGAAGAGCGTCATGGACACGAGTCCGCTGACGGACGCGCGGCCGTGCGACTGGACGCCGGATGGGAGTCGGTTGATGCTGAACGCCACGTGGGAGGGCAGGGCGTCGCTGTTCGAGAAGACAGCCGGGAGCGGATTGGCGCCGCAGAGGAGGGTCACGAATTGCCAGAGCTACACAGCAGAGCATGAGCGAGGTGCCACGTACTCACCGGATGGGAAGGACTTCATTTACGACGCGGAACTCCCTGCTTCGCACTCGTACTACCCTGGCCGGTATCCCAATCTGAACAGTAGCGGTGGCTGGCTGACCAACGAGAAGAGCGTTTCCAGCCACGCCGGCGAGTGGCGCTTCGACGGCCGCAGGTGGTTCACCTTCCAGTGCGTCGAGGCCACGAACGGCACATTCCAGATCCGGTCGTCTTTCTGGGAGAAGATGGCCTCCGGGAATCGATCCTACGGGGCTGGGATGAGAGGAGGATTTGGCCCTCGCTGTTTCTTCGCGTCTGACCAGAACCGAGTGCTCTTCGCAAGCAGGGACCCGACCGAGCCGAACGGCATTCGCGCCATCTGGCGAACCAAGACACTCGGACTGTCCGCGTACAACTGCGAGCGCCTCACCTCCGGTCACTTCGACACCGACGCCCACGCCCTCCCCGACGGCAGCCGCATCGTCTTCCTCTCCGACCGCGCCTACCCCGGCACCACGGCCGTCCTCGAGGTCTTCTCGGCGAAGCCCGACGGCACGGACATCCAGCGCGTCACGTACCTCAACGCGCCGATGTCGGACCTCATCCTGCGCCCCGCCGGCCCCCGGCCCCAGCGGTATCCGTCCGTGGCCATCCCGCCCATCCCCACCGCCCTTGCCCCGGCGCCGGTCACGCTGGCCGCCACCGCCGCCGCCCTCGACCGCGATGCGCTCACGTACCGGTGGAC
>JACQZL010000160.1 GCA_016213865.1 Candidatus Rifleibacteriota bacterium | reverse complement strand
TTGCGCCGGCGGTGGAGGGGAAGTGTCGTTCCGCGGGCGAAAAGCGCCAGCCGATCGGGGCGCTCTCGCGGCTCATGGGTCACCACCTGCAACTGGCTTCATGAGTGGCGTAGCGCGGGGGCTTGTCCCCCGCTTGTGGAGCGGTGACTCGACCCGAGCGGGCCGCAAGCATGTCCTGAGCTCGTCGAAGGGGGCCCGCGCTACGACTCCTTGGACCGAGCTCCCGGTCATGCGCCTCCCCGCGTTCCGCGAGCGCACCCGGCCGATCGAGGGCTGTGGACGCTGGCCCGGCAAGCGCGCTAGACTGTGGGCGACCAAGGGTATGACCGCACTGCCGCCGCCCACCTTTTTTGCCTCCGCCGAGCGCGCCTCCGAGGACGACCTCTTCAGGCAGCACCAGGTTTTGTTCGAACAAAAGCTGCTGCCCACGCTCTTCGACGCCGTCGATCAGCTTGTCGCCGTGCTCAACTCGGACAGGCAGGTCGTCTTCGCGAACAAGTCCTTGCTGAAGCTGCTGGGCCGGGCTGACGTCTCCGAGATCCGGGGCATGCGCCCCGGCGAGGCGCTGAACTGCATCCGGGCCTTCGAAACGCCCGGCGGGTGCGGCACGACCCATTTCTGCGAGCAGTGCGGTGCCATCGCGGCCATCCTGAAGAGCATCACGGGCGTGGTCGACACGCAGGAGTGCCGGATCATCCAGCGAAACGGCCGGGATGCGCTCGACCTTCTCGTTCACGCTACACCCCTCGATATCAGCGGCATCAAGTACACGGTCCTCTCGATCCGGGACATCAGCGACGAGAAGCGTCGCCAGGTCCTCGAGCGCCTTTTCTTCCACGACATCCTCAACACGGCGTCCGCGGTCAAGGGACTGGCGGAGGCCTTCTGCGTGGCGCCCACCGGTGACCAGGAGCAATTCCGCCAGGGACTGATCACCGCCTCGTCGCGGCTGGTCGACGAGATCGTGAGCCAGCGGATGCTGACCGCCGCCGAGCGTGGCGAGCTCGACCTCCGGATCTCCGGGGTCCGCAGCCTCCTCTTCCTGCAAGACCTCGTGGCCGTTTACGGGAGCCGCGAGATCGCCCAGGACCGACACATGGTCCTCGAGGCCGGATCGGAAGACGTCCACCTCCGGACGGACAAGGGGCTGTTGTCCCGAGTGATTGGCAACATGTTGAAGAACGCCCTCGAGGCCAGTGAGCCCGGCGAGCGCATTCGGCTGGGGTGCCATGCCGTGGGTGAGATGGCTCGCTTCTGGGTCAACAACGCCGCCGTGATGCCTCGAGAGGTCCAGTTGCAGATCTTCCAGAGGTCCTTCTCGACCAAGGGACCAGGCCGCGGCCTCGGCACCTACGGGATGAGGCTCCTGGCCGAGCGCTATCTCGAGGGCCGGATCGCTTTCTCGTCCTTACCCGGCGACGGGACGACCTTCGTGGCCTGCTTGCCGCTGGACCTTCCGCACAAGGACGTGCAGGACCAGACACCCGGCCACCCGGCTCAGAAGGCCGCGAGCTGTAACGAGTTTTCGGAGTGATCAAGAGCGCGGGGAAAATCCCGCAACCCAGGGCACCAGACCGGTCGTCGACGGGTCTGGCCTCGTATCTCGAATCTGGACATGCCGAGGACTCGCGCGCCGCGCGAGTACACTCGCACCCAGCAGCACGGGAGGGCAACATGGGACCCATCGGATATCGGTGTGAAGAGTGCGGGTACTCTTGCGGCGAGGCCCGCTGCTTCGACTGTGGGACCGCACTGGTGCTCGATCTGGACAGCGTGATCTGCCCCGGCTGTCAGAAACGCCTCCACGAGCTGCACTGCAAGCAGTGCAAGCTGCCCGTCGGCGAGGTTGGCTCGCTCGGCGAGAACCCGCTCTGACACGGGGCCGGGCGGCCCTCGCCAGACCGAGGCGTACGCTCTGCGCGCGTCTTGCTCCCCTTCTTCAACTGCTCGGCGAGCCAGAGGTTGACGAGGGTCTCGGGTAAGAGGCCGCGGGTGTTCGCTGCCGCCTGGAGCCGGTCGTAGAGCTCAGGATCGATCGTCACCCGCCTGCGACGGCTCGCCCGAGTCTCGACTGCGACCTCTCGCGTCTGCTCCCAAGGGTCTGCCAGGCTGTGAGTGTCCCAGAACTCGCCGACTTCCTGGGCAGTACCGGCTCTCGAAAGTGGGGTCGTCGACTTCTTGTCACCGTCGCTCATTTTCTCGACGCTCCCTGCGGTCCATATCGCGCGCGCTGACGATGAGGGCCAGATGGCCGGGCTTCTGGATGAGCAACACGATCCGGTAGCGTCCGGCGTCAGTCAGGCCCAGCGATGCCTACACGTCTTCGCCCTTACGGAGTCCGGTTTCGACGAAGTACATGAACCTTGCAGCCACCTCTCGACGGGAGGATCCCACGAGGCCGAGTTGGCTGCACCCGGGGCGCTCGAAGGGGGTGCGTTCGCAGTTCGTGGGTGAACTGGTGGTAGCGGGTGCCCGTGCATCCTGAGCAGCGGCCGTCAGGCCGCGTGT
>JACQZL010000159.1 GCA_016213865.1 Candidatus Rifleibacteriota bacterium | reverse complement strand
TAGCGCGGGGGCTTGTCCCAATGGCATTAAATCCCTCACCGGGAGAGGCATGACAGAAGCCGGTAGGGTAGAAGCGGCATCTTGCCGCTTCCTCGGAGCTGGACGCGAGCCCGGCCGCCCAAAAAGCGGCTGGAAGCCGCTTCTACCTTGGCGGGGTGCGCGCACGGTTCGTGGGTTGACAGGCACAGATGGCCTCCGGAGTCGAGTAGCGCGGGGGCTTGTCCCCCGCTTGTGGAGCGGCGACTCGGCGGTAGCGGGCCACAAGCACGTCCTGAGCTTGTCGAAGGAGGCCCGCGCTGCATCTCCTTGGACCATGCACCCAGCCATGCGGCTCCCCGGGTTCTGCGTTCGCACCCTGCCGCGACGCTCGCGGTTGCCGGCGACGAGCGGCGCGCTAACATGGAGGACGAAGGCCGCTGGTCGGACCTCGAAGTGCTGCCTGGCTCCGAGTCCTCTCCAGAGCACAGTCCTGTGGCGACCCGCGGCGAAGGAGACCTGGAGCCCCATGCGTGCCACTTCCTCTTTCGTGTCCGGCTTGCTCGCCCTGGGGCTCTTCCTGGGTCTCTCCGCGACCGCGGCGTGGGCCAGCCACCAGGTGCGCCTCATGGGCGCCGGCGACCAGCGAGGGCTCGACACCTTCCGGTGCGTCTCGAAGATCACGCGCAAGACCGCCGTCGTCTACCAGGACATGTCGACGGCCGGCCTGCGCGTCGGCCTCTTCACTCCCTCCTCGGACAACCTGAGCCGCGACGACCGCGCCCACGGCCGCACGCTGCTGGCCGACCCCGAGGAGCGGCGAGCCGTCGTCCGGCCGGTCTTCACCGAACCCGTCACGTCCATGAGAGGCTGGCGCGTCACCCAGGTCGTCCAGAAGACCTTCCTGACGAACACCCAGATGTTCGAGGTGCTCGACCCCTGGAGCGCCGGCACTTCTCCGAAGGACATCTATGACCTCCGCCATGCCGCCACGCCCGTGACCCAGACGGCCCTGGCGGCCATGTTCCAGCAGGTCCTCGACAGGGGCAACCTCTCCAGCGCGACCAACGGCCTGTACCTGCAGGGAACGATGGACCTGCGCGTTCCGTGGGAGCAGCCCCTCCTCTTCGAGGTGCTCCTCGAGGCGCCCCTTTCGACAGGCCAGACACCCGACAGCACCTCGGTCCACCCGCTGATCCTCGTCACCGCGACGGCCGAGATTCGTGACATCGTCATCGGCAATGATAGCCGCGGCTTCCCCGTGACTCAGCGGATGAATGTCCTCGCCTTCCAGTCTAGCTTCCGCGGTACGGCGACCATCTACCGCCAGGAGTCGGGTGTCCTGACCTCGGTCGCGACCAACCTCGCGGTCGTCGCCAACTTCCTCAACCGGATCGTCGTCCGGAACGAGTACCTGCGCGCGGGGGCCAACTCGATCGTCGTCGGCGTCGCCGACATGGACGACTCGGGGCTGGACCCGCTGCAGCGCCCCCGAGGCTTCTCCTCGGCTGTGACGATGAACAACCCGCCGTGACGCCCGCGCGGTCACCCGCCCCGGGGATCGCTGCGCTCGGGCCCGCTGCTACGTCACCCATCAACGATGGCCGGGAACCCGAAAGCCCGGGCCCGAGGCGATGGGAGCGACCCTCACTCAAGGGGGAATCGCCGGGCTCTGGAACCACCAAGACCCGAAGGTACAAAGAGCTGCCCGAAGAAAGGCCTGATCGAATGAGGCCCTTGGTGTGGCTCTTCGGGTCTTGATGTCTTCGTGGTTTGGTCTCCTTGGTCCCTCGCAGCGGTGCGACCTCCCGTGTCTCTGCATCGCTCCCGAGGCGATCCGGAGGCTGACTGGCGTGCGGCTCAGCCTGTATCATGCCGGATGCGTCCAGACCCCTCTGGTTGCAGGGCACATCGGGGCGTCCGGCCGCCGCGCCAGGCACCGCGGCCGCACTGGATTTCAGACTGAAGACGGCGGCAGCGCCAAGTGGCGGACGGCAGCGCCGTCGAGCTAACTCGGTTGCGGGTCGCAGGGGCTTGTAGATTCCGCAGGCAGTGTCTGCGGAATTTGCCACGCCGAGAAGGAAACGAACAGGCTCGCTGTTGTCCACTGTAATGGCTTGTCTATTTATAATGGACGCTGTATTATAGTGGACAATGAGAAGCGACAGCAGCTTGTTCGAACCGTACCTTGGCCACTTGAGGCGGCTTCCCTTTGTCCGGCAAGCAAAGGTCACCAGGGGCGAGGTGAACCTATCGACCAAGTACCAGGTTGACGCCCTGGTGACCGTGAAGACGCCGACCGATAGCGCGACGCTTCCCTGCGAAATCAAGAGAAGCCACCTCCTGCGCGAAACCGCCCAGCGCCTCGTTCATGCTGCAAAGGAGGTTCCTGGCCTCCTGGTCTTCGCACCCGCTATCGGGCAGGAGGTGGGCGATCTCTTTCAGCATGGAAGCGTCAACTTCGTGGATCTCGCCGGAAACTGCTACCTGAACCTGAGCGATCAGTTCGTCGCCAGAATCCAGGGCCGACGAACGGTCACGCCGAAGGCCGCCGACAAGGCTTTTCGGGCTGCCGCGTTCCGCGTCCTCTTCGCGTTGCTGGTCGAACCCAGCCTGATCGCGGCGACGACCCGCGCCGCAGCCGTTGCTGCCGGAGGCGTAAGCCCGCAGACCGTGAACGACGTGCGAGATCGGCTAGTCCAGAGGGGGTTGGTTCTACGGTCGGCGGCGGGCTTTCGTTGGGCGACAGGGAAGCGGAAGGAAGCCATGGAACTGTGGCTGGCTGGATTTTCCACGACGCTCTTCCCGAATCTGCTGATAGGTCGCTTCCGGTCGGCGGCTCCCGACACGGACACTCTGGAAACGAAGCTGGCGCCGTTGCTCGATCAGCTCGGCGAGTGGCGCTGGGGCGGTGGCGCTGCGGCCATGCGCCTCACCAAGTTCTACCGTGGAGAGCAGACCCTCATCTACCTCAAGGACGCTCCACCGGCAGAGGTGGCCAGGCGCCTTCGGCTCGTTCCGGATCGCGACGGGCCGCTTGCTCTGGCGCAAGCCCCTGGCCCGCTCGCATTCAGCAGCCCCGTCGAGACCACAGTTCACCCGCTGCTTGCCTACGCGGATCTGCTACTGGAGGCAAACGATAGAGCAGGTGAAACGGCTCGTATTCTGCGCGAGAGATTTCTGCTGGAGCTGGAGGCTGCCGATGGCATTTGATCGTGATGGTTCCCGTCTCCTGCCATGGATTTGCCGGCGAGGCCGCAACGATGGCCACGCCGCAAGGTAGAAGCGGCTTCCAGCCGCTTTTTGGGCGCCCGGTCACACGACGGCGCCTTGCCCGGAACTGTGGAAGCGGCAAGATGCCGCTTCTACCCTTCCGACGCCGGTCATGCCTCTTCTGGCGCTGGAGCTAATGCCATTGGGCGAAGCCCCCCGTTTCTCCCCTCTTTCCCATGCCAGAGCGGATCCCCGCATCTCGCGAGCGCACCCGACGCGGCCGCGAGGCTTGAGGCGGGGAGCCGGGTCGGAGTAAAATGCCCGGCTTCATCCGTTCCTCGAAAGGTGGCATCAGCGATGGCTCTCACCGTGACCAGCTCGGTCCTCGATCTCATCGGCAATACTCCGATCCTCCGGCTCCTCAAGCTCTCGCCTTCCGGGGGAGGGGAGATCTGGGCCAAGCTCGAGCACCTCAATCCGGGCGGCAGCCTCAAGGACCGCACTGCCCTGGGCATGATCCGCGACGCCGAGGCGCGGGGCCTCATCAGCCCGGCCAAGAGCACGATCATCGAGCCGACGGCGGGGAACACGGGCGTGGGTCTGGCGCTGTGCGGAGTGCAACTCGGATACCGCGTCATCGCGGTGATGCCCGAGAGCTACAGCGTCGAGAAGCAGATCCTGATCGAAGCCCTCGGCGGCCAGGTGGTGCGAACGCCGGCTGCAGACGGCATGACGGGTGCCGTCGCGAAGGCCGAGTCGATGGCGGCCAGCACCCCCGGGGGCTTCTTGACCCGTCAGTTCAGCAACCCGGCCAACCCCGAGATCCACTACCTCACCACGGGTCCCGAGATCTGGGAGCAAACGGGCGGCAACCTCTCGGCCCTGGTCATCGGCGCCGGGACCGGTGGCTCGTTCACGGGAACGGCCCGCTTTCTCAAGGAGAAGTCCCCGGCCCTCAAGTGCTACCTGGTGGAGGGCCAGGGCTCGGTGCTGGGCGGCGGCAAGCCCGGCTATCACCTCATCGAGGGGATAGGCAACGCCTGGTTCCCCAAGACGCTCGACATGTCGCTCACCGAAAAGGTGCTGACCGTCTCGGACCGTCAGGCCCTGGCGATGCTCAAGCGCCTGGCGCGTGAAGAGGGGCTGCTGGTCGGCGGCTCCTCCGGCGCCGTGGCGCACGGGGCGCTGGAGGTGGCTCGCGAGCTGCCGCCGGGCCAGCGCGTGGTCTGCCTCTTGGCCGACCCGGCCGAGCGTTACATGTCGAAGCGCCTGCACCAGAGAGAGGAATGAAGACGACCTCCCGGACCTGCTCAAGGATCTGGACCAGGCGTTCCTGGCGAGCTGAACCGCGCCTCGCGCGCGTGACCCCGGAGCCGGCGGAGACCCGACGCCGACCGCCGGGCTCCGGGATTTCGTTCAGCTCTGTCTGTTTGCGGCCCGTCCGCTCTCACTCTGGAGCCTGCATCGTCTTGAGGTACTCGATGACGGCCGCCTGGTCGGCCAGCGCCAACGCGAAGAAGGCGTCTCGGGCGGCGCGGCTCTCGCCGCCGTGGTACCCGATCACGCCCGTCAACGTCGTCACGTCTCCGCGGTGTCCGTAGGGGTCCGTGCTGGCGACGTCCCAGAGCCGCCGGGTGAGGAACTGGGGTGGTGGCCGCATGCGGGGGGCTGTCGTGAACATCGAGGCCGGCGCCGAGCCGTTGAGCATCCCGGCCATCATCTTCTCGTTTCCGAAGAACGTGAGCTGCGCATCCGTCATGGTGTGCCGCTTGAGGTCCGTGAAGGCGCGCACGATGCCCTTGCCGTCCGAGCGCCGCTCCAGGCAGTTCCCCTGGCACTGGCTGGTCAGATCGAAGCTGAAGGTGCCGGTGGTGTCGGAGCTGCGCAGGTTCCCCGGAGGGTTGTACGGACCTGGCTCGGTGAAGACGGGACTGTCGAGGATCATCTCCGCCTTGTGACAGGTCGTGCAGCCGATCGTCCCGAAGAGCTGTTCGCCACGGGCGGCGGCCGCCCTCTCCTCGGCGGTCTCGGGCGCCACCGGGCGCGGGACCGGCAGGCTGGCCTGGAAGATCGTGAGGGCCGTGATGTCTCCGCTGGTCAGTTCGTTCGCCTTGCCGTCGCCGTCGGCGTCGAGCCCCTCGCCGAAGCGCTCGGTGGACTGCATCCCGAAATGCTGGTTCATCGCGCCGTTCGATTGCTCGCGCAGGCTGGTCATCCCGCCCTTCCAGTGATAGGGCTTGATGACGAGGTCCCAGTCGACCCCCTCGATGCGCAGCGGATCGATGCGGCCGTCCGGCAGGGCCGTCAGCGAACCGAAGTCGATCCCCTTCGCGGTCAGGGAGACGGTCACGGAGCTACCGCTCGAGGCAGCGCCGGCGAGGGCCTGAGCGCGCTGGCGCTGCAGCTCGGCCGTCATCTCGCGGGCCAGCATCTCGATCGCGCCGGACCCGAAGATGGGCATCGGGCTGCGCTCGAGGCTCTTGGTGGGGTCCAGCGTCGTGAGGACCGGGTCTGCCAGGTTGGCCTTCTGGAAGACGCAAGCCACGAAGCCGGCGGCGCCCCCGGAGCTGGGCTGATCGTGGCAGTCGAGGCAGGAGTTCGAGTCCGGCCCGGACAGACGGGTGAAGGCAGGTTGCGTGGGTGTTCGCGGTGCGGTGCCGCCCGTGGAGCCCGGACGGCCCTGCCCGTCCAGCACCGTGAAGCGGGACTCGAACAGCAACTTGCCGTGAGAGACGAGCGTCGCGAGCGGCACCTCGCCGGCCTCGAGGAGCGCCTGGCTGAGGTGGGTCGTGATGATGGCTTGCTCGCCGATGACCGGTGCCGGGTTCGAGGCAGTCGAGTTGCTTCCCGCGGTGTTCGTCACGCCCGCCAGCGCCGCGTGCTCCCCACCGCCCCCCGCGCAGCCGGCCAGCGCAGCCGCGAGCCAGACAACGGCCCCGACGAAGAGCCAGGGGTGCCAGCCGGCTTGCTCCCGGTCCCGACCGGGACGGCAACAGGCCGCGTTCTTGGTGAAATGGACTGCAGACATCGTGCTCCTCCTCTTTCCCGACGAGCTCTCCGGCCCGTCGTCATGGGGTGTGCCGGATCCGGCAACAGCGCCCCGGGTCGCTCGCCTGCCAGACGCCCGGACCGCCTCGCGGCCAGGTAGGCTGCGACTGCTTGCTCCGCGTCTCCGAACAGGAACGGCACCACGTGGAGCCCGAAAGCCGCCAGCACCCCGGCCACGGGTCGGGAGACCGCTCCGCAGAGCAGCGTCCGGACCCCCAGGGCTGTCAGCTCGAGGGCCTTCTCCAACGGGCCCGGGGCCTCGAGCAAGACCTCGGACTGCGACACGATGCGTTCCTCCCTTGCATCGAGCAGTCGCACGCGGCGCGCCACGTCGAACACCGGGGAGACGCGGCCGTTCCAGACCGTGATTGCGATCCTCTCGGGCCGAGTCATGGTGGCTCGCGCCAATGCAGAGCGTGTGCCATCCGTGACGCGATGCGGCACAAGGGAGCAACTCCCCGGTCCGGACTGGTCAGCGGCCCTCGCGTCGCCTCGTGGGCCACCGCTGCGGAGTCGCAATCGCGCGACCCGCCTCGTGGTCCAGAGTCGCTGTAGCGCGACCCCGGGCCGTCAGACCCGCACGCGCGACCGGCCGTCGACGACGGGGACGGAGATCCCCAGGGCCTTGAGCTTGCGGAAGAAGGTGCTCTTGTGGAGGCCCAGCTCCCGCGCCGTCGCCAGCCGATTGAAGTGGTTGCGCCTCAGCGCCTCGGAGAGCGCGTGCACCTCGGCCGACTTGACGGCCGCCGTCAGGCTGGCCGGACCCCTGGGGGGCCCCACCTTGGCGACCAGCTCGTCGGGGAGGTGGGCCAGCTCGATCGGGCCGTCGCCGCAGAGGATGAAGGCGTGCTCGATCAGGTTCTCGAGCTCGCGCACGTTTCCCGGGAAGTCATGGGCCATCAGCACCGACAGGGCCTCGCGGCCGATGCCGGAGACCCGCCGCTCCCTGACGCGGTTGAACTTCTCGATGAAACGCTCGGCGAGGAGCGGGATGTCTTCCTTCCGCTTGCGCAAGGGCGGCAGCGCCAGCTTCACCACGTGGATTCGGTAGAAGAGATCCCGGCGGAACAGCTCCTTTTCGACGAGGCCCGCAAGGCCCCGATTCGTCGCGGCGATCACTCGGACATCGGCCGACACGGTGCGGACGCCACCCAACGGCTCGTAGGCGCGTTCCTGCAGCACCCGCAGCAGGCGCACCTGGAGGGCCGGGCTCACCTCACCGATCTCGTCGAGGAACAGCGTCCCTCCTTCGGCGAGGGCGAAGCGTCCGGGCTTGTCCTTCGTCGCCCCGGTGAAGGCGCCGGCCTTGTAGCCGAAGAGCTCCGACTCGAGCAGCGTGTCGGGCAGCGCGGCGCAGTTGACGGCCACGAAGGGCCTGCCGCGGCGCGGACTGGCCTCGTGGATCGCGCGGGCCAGCAGTTCCTTGCCCGTCCCCGTCTCGCCCTCGATCAGGACGGTGCTGAAGCTGGCGGCCACCTGGGGCATCACCTCGAACACGCGGCGCATCGACGGGCTGCGGCTGAGCAGGTCGCCGACCTCGTACCGGCCCTCCAGCTCCTTTCGCAGTTCCTCCACGACGCTCAGGTCGCGAAAGGTCTCCACGCCGCCGACCATTCGTCCCCCGGGTTCCATCAACGGCGACGCCGAAACGCTGATCGGCACCCGGCGGCCATGGGCGTCCACGATGAACAGGGCCTGGCTGACGACCGGCGCTCGCGACGCGACCGCGCGGCGCAGCGGACAGTCCGTCTCGCAAGCGCTGGCGTGAAAGACCTCCGAGCATCGCTGCCCCAGCGCGACCGCGCGAGGCAGGCCCGTGACCTCCTCGGCAGCCCGGTTGAAGGACGTGATGCGCCAGTCGCCGTCGACTGTGAAGACACCGTCGGAGATGCTCTCGAGGATGATGTCGGTGGGAGCGTTGGCGTGCGGCGGTGCCTGGTTGCGTCCGTTCATGGTCCCTCCAGGGCCAGTCTGCTCGCCCCAAATTACCGCCGGCGAGACCCGGGCGCACGATTCGCCCCCCGGGTCGAGGCTCCGTTGTCGAGAGTCACCCGTCGATCGGCCGCCGGCTTCCGGGCCTGGGTCGCCGGCGTGTTACACTGCTCCGGTCGCGGAGAAGAACGCACCAGTGGAGACGAACGGCGAGGTCAAACGAGGGAGGTTCGGACTGGCCCTCGGAGGAGGCGGGACCCGTGGGATCTTCCACATCGGAGTCGTCCGTGCCCTCGCCGAGGAGGGCCTCGTCCCTGACGTGGTGGCGGGCACCAGTGCGGGCGCGATTGTGGGCAGCCTGTATCGGGCGGGCCTGCCTCCCGACCAGATGGTCGAGATGTGCCGCAAGACCAGCGTGGTCCGCGACATCGTCAGCATCCCGCGGTCGTTCTCGAACCTCTGCTGGCAGACGCTGGGCACCATCGCCCGCAAGTTCGCGGCGCGGTCCGACGCCGGGCTCCTCGTGGCCGAGAAGCTCGAGAAGCTGGTCAACAGCAACGCGGCCGGGAACACCTTCAGCTCGATCGCGCCCCTGATCGTCACGGCGACCGACATCGAGACCGGAGAGCTGGTCCTTTTCTGTTCGCCCGAGATGGCACCCCAGCTCCGCGCCAGGCCGCCCATCGACGCCAAGCCGGACGGTTGCTGGACCATGCCGGGCGGAGAGACCGTCCTCGAGTTCGAGGACCTGGGCGTCGCCGTCCGGGCGAGCTCGGCGGTGCCGGCCCTGCTGCCGAGCGTGGTGTTGCACACGGGTGGCCGCGAGCGGCGCCTCAATGACGGCGGCCTTCGAGAGCAAGTGCCGGTCAAGCCCCTCATCCGGGCCGGGTGCGACCGCATCCTGGCCGTCTACATCGGGTTCGTGCCCTACTTCCCGCTGGCCCACGACGCCATCCGCGTCTTCAGCAACTTCCTTCAGATCACTGCGTCCGCCCAGATCGCCTCGAGCCTCGAACTGGCCCAGTGCGTCATCTATGACCCCGCCATCGAGACCTTCAGCCTCTTTCGGTTCCAGCCCGAACTGGCGGACCGAGGCTATGCGGCCGCCAAGCGGGCGATCCCCCACATTCGGGCGATGCTCGCGGCCGGGGGGCGGTGAGCCGCGTGGCTCACTGGCTTCGGGTTTCAACGGCAGGTTCAGTTGCACCCCCTACGGGACGTGCACCCGCTTGCACAGGCCCGACTTGACACGCCGACCTCGGCGCGTTAACGAAACTCCGGGGTCGTACGGCCCCGCGGGTTCGCTGCTGCCGAGACTTCGATGCCCCCGACACGCCCCCAGCTAGGACCGGTCTCTCCGGCGTTCAGCTTCGTCGAAGTGATCCTGGGCATGTTCATCCTGTCGCTGCTGGCGGGACTGACCATCACGTTCTATGAGGAGGACTCGGTCCGCGCTCGCGAAGAGGCGGCCCAGGCGCGCCTCGCCGAGATCGCGGGCGCCGTCAAGCGCTGGGAGCTGGCCAACCGGCGTTACTACCCGTACCAGGAGTTGGAACCGCTGGCGGGGCGGTACCTCGAGAACCTTGGGACCGACCCCTGGGGCCAGCCGTTCGCCGTCGAAAGCAGCCGCGGGTTCGTCTACTCGTGGGGAGCCAACGGCGTCGACGACAAGGGCGACGGTGACGACGTGCGATACCCCTTCCGTCCGACCGGCACCACGGAAGTCACGAGCGCGCCGGTCCAGGTCGACGTGCCGCCCCGAGCGCCGACCACCGGCACCTTCGACCTCGCCCGCAAGGAGTTGCGATGGCCCGCTCCCATCACCTTCGAGGATGGCAGCCTGCTGGACGTGGCATCTCGAGCAGCGCTAAGAACGGGCTGTATCGCGTGAAGGCCTTTTACCGCACTCCCGCGGGCAGGCTGATCGAGAGTCTCAACGACTCGGGCAACATCGGAGTCTACTTCCCGGCCAAGGTGGCGCCCGTCGTCCTGTGCGATCGCTTCGTCCCGTCCTCTTATACGCCTCCGGTCGGCAACAAGGGCGGCAAGTTCACGTTCCAGTACGAGGTCTATGACAGCGACAGCGACCTCCAGGAGGTCACCCTGCAGCTCGGCAGCATCGCGGGCTCGCCGTTCACGGTCTGGCCGACCTCCGGGAAGTCCGCCACCGAGATGTCCAACCGCTTCCACGTCTCGAGCCTGTCCTGGCAGCCCACCGGCGGGTTCGCGCTCTCGAGCGTCGGGGCGATCACGGACGTCGAGTTGATCGCCAAGGACGCCGCCAATCAGACGTCGTCTTGCCGGCTGGCCGAACCGATCGTGGTGACGAACACGGCGCCGGTGCTCTCGAGCTTCCGCTCGGACCGCACGGCGATCATCCGCGGCAGCAACCCGCCCAAGTGCCTGACGACGGTGACCATCTCGGTCGATGCGCAGGACGCCGAGAACAACCTCAAGGAGATCGAGCTGGGCTGGAACAAGGGCCCCGACAACTACACCAGCAACACCGGCACTCTGTCGCGGACCTTCGCCGTCAGCACGACGGGCACCGCGGTCGTCTTCACGGCGAGGGCCCTGGACCTGGTCGGCGCGGTCACCGTGGGCACTCTCGAGATCGTTCCATACGCCGACGAGACGCCGCCGGAGACAGCCGTTGTCAGCCTCAACAACGCCAACACGTATCTCACCGCCCACCCTCTTCGCTGCGAGCTGGACGACTCGAGGGCGATCGGCGTCAACAACTGGTACGTCACCGACAACCGCAACCTGACCGGTACGTGGTCCTCCTTCGAGGTCGATACGCCTCCCGTGAAGTACAAGATCGCAGTGGCCACGTCGATGGTCACGTCCTGGACGACGGCCACCAACGCGACCGTCGTCGACCCGGGCACCGGCAGGGTCTGTCAGGCCAATGCCGAGGGCAAGATCGCGGTCCCCGGGGCGATCACGATCGACCGAAACAGCGGAGCTTACGGTTGGGCCTCTCCGAGTCCGGAGACGACCGAGAGCTACACGTTCAGCGTCGCCCGGGGCGAGATGACGACCCTGGAGGAGGGGCGCCGCTATTACCTCGGCGTCCAGGCCGTCAACAGTGCCAATCCGCCGCTCGCGAACCGGACCTTCTCGCCGCCGCGGAACCCCTCGACCGGGTGCCTCCAGAACGGTTTCGCGCTCGATGCCACGCCCCCCACCGTCGGCCAGATCCTCGTCGACACGCCGGCGCTCTGCGCCTCGTTCGTCCCGGTCATCAACGGGATCAACGGCCTGACGGCGCGCTGGCCCAACTCGGCCGACAACGCCGGGGGCTCGGGGCTGAGCGCCTGGTCCTATACGCTCGTGGCCAAGAACCCGAATCCGCCGGATCAGACCCTCTTCGACGTCCGCGACTACCGTGCCAGCGAGGTCAACGCGCTCTCGATCACGGGGCAGGCCGGAAAGTCCCTCGTTCTCGCGGTCAAGGCCCGGGACGCGGCCGGCAACGAGTCCCTCACGGCGACCTCGCTCACGGTGCGGGTCGACAACACCCCGCCGTATGCTCTGGCACGCCCTCTCATCACCAACCTGACCAACGGCATCCTCACCGACCCGAACCACTTCGAAGGGCGCTGGGACAACGTCTTCATCGACAACGAGGAGAGCGGACAGCCGCTCTCGTTCGACTGGGGCATCTCGACGACCCAGCCCATCCGCGGCATCCCCGATCGCTCTCCGGGTGGCTGGCAGCAGGCGGGCACCAACATCTCGGGCAGCATCGACCAGACGAACCTCCTGGCCAATGGGGACACGGTGTACCTGGTGGTACGGGCCACCAACTGCGCCAACAGCACCAGCATCGAGACCTACTCGGCGCCGGCCCTGGTCCGCACCGACATCTTCAGCCGCCTGAGCGCCAGTCCCGTCGCCGGCTTCCAGCCGCTATCCGTCGAGTTCAAGCTCGAGGTGGTCGGGGGGACGGGGCCGTTCGACTTCACCTTCACGTTCAGCAACAATCCCCTGGACACAGCCACCCAGTCCGTTGCCTCGAGCCCCTTCACGAGCGTCATCGGCAACCACACCTACACTCTGATCGGGAGCCACCGCTGCTTCGGCCAGGTCGTCGACAGCCAGGGTCATCGCTCCTTCGCTCTTGCTTCGGTCCAGGTATTGCCGCAGCCCTATGCCCTGGTCCTGGGCAATGCCTCCGTGGGCGCCGTCGATCTGAACCCCTCGCTCGCGACGCTGATGCGCCCGCTCCTCTCGCCGGCGGGTGTCGTGCCGTCGAGGATGAAGCTGATCGAGCTGAGCGACTCGCTACGGTTCCTGCTCTTCACGGCCGCCGGCGCCGGTGCGGCCCTTGGCGGTGTCTACCGGCTGGACCTCGACTCCGCCCAGCCCTCGCTGATCGCCACCGAGGGCGCCGACGACCTCTCCGACGACCTGTCGGTCGCGAGCGACGTCATCACGCTGCTCGTCTCCAATCGCCGCGGCGGGGCCCGCTCGCTGAGGCGCGTGCGGCTCGACCCCGGGTTCAACTACCGTTCGCAGACCAACCTGGACACGGTCTTCTCGATGGGCATCGGCAGCCCTACGCCGGGTCCCGGCCAGCCGACTGCCGTCGCCATCATGCCCGACGGCAAGAGCGCGGTCGCCATCGACGCGGGGGGCCCGCTGTTCACCAACGTCTTCGGTCTGGACCTTGCGCAACCGCGCGTCTCGGCCACGTCCACGCTGGCGCTCTCGTTGCCCGGCTACGCTGATCTCTCCGCGGACGGCAGCCTCCTGGCCCTGACCGATCGCGGTGCGGCGCGCCTCCTCCTGGCTCACCTGGCGACCTCCAGCGGGGAGTCCCAAATCACCTCGTCGCGCATCGTGGACATGGGCACGATGCGGACCTCGGATGTCGAGCTCTCCGCGGACGGCCTCCACGCCTACGTGGCCGAAGAGGGCGGGACGAGGGTCGCGAAGGTGCTCGTCTCCACCGGGGCAATCCTCGCGGTCACGTCCGTGGCGACGGGCCGGGTCTCCGGGCTCGACGTCAGCCGGGACGGCACGCTCCTGCTGGTCGGCGACGATGCGGGCCAGGTGCGCCTGCTGGACGCGAGGACCTTCAACGTCATCTCGATGGTGGGGCTGGAGGACGGCTGCCGAGACGTGGCCTTCTTCGAGCGGCCCAGCTTCGGAAAGCCGGTCGTGACGGGGCTCAGCCCCGCGGCCGTGGCCCAGGGCGGCACCGTGGACGTGCGGGGCTACAACCTCGGTCCCAGGAGCTCGCTGCGGGCCGACCTCCTCGGAGAGGGCTCCACCGCCACCCGCACGGCACCGGTGGTGGCTGGCGGCTCCAACGGTTTCAACACCGTTCGCGTGCAGGTTCCCTCGGACTACCCCAAGGGCCCCGCGACGATCGTCGTCTACACGTCCCAGGGCAACTCAGGCACACCCGCCGCCGCCCGGGTTACGGTCCAGTAGCCCATGCCCGGAAAGAAGCGACGACTGCGCTGGTCCCATCCCGCAGAACCGCCCGAGCAGCGGCCCCTGCTGACGGACCCTCGCCGTTTCGCGCGGGTCGTGGAGGACTACCAGAACCTGGTCTTCCGCTATGTCTACAACATGGTCCACGACAGCCATCAAGCCGAGGACCTGACGCAGGACATCTTCGTCAAGGTGTACCAGTGCTCCGGGAGCTACAACTCCTGCTACCCGTTCAAGTCGTGGCTCTTCAAGATCGCGCACAACCACGTCATCGATCACATCCGCAAGCGCCGGCTGCAGACCGTCTCGTACGACTCGCTGGGCGGCGAGGACGGCACCACCGATGGGGGGCGGGCGCTGCGCTCGGTCGGTTACACTGCCGACGACGGCACCCAGCGCGCCGTGATCCTCGAGGCGATCTACTCGCTTCCGGGCGACTACTACTCGGTCATCCACCTGCGCTACGAGGTCCACATGCGGCTCGAGGAGATCTCGCGCACGCTCGAAATCCCCATCGGTACCGTCAAGTCCCGCATCAATCGGGCGAGGCAGCTCCTGCAACGGATGCTCAGGCAGGTGGCTCCGGCGGTGAAGCGCTGAGCCGCCGGCCAAATCTCGCGCCCAAAGGAACGTTAGGCCCCATCGGGCTCGTATTAGAGGACGAACGCGCAACTGGTGGCATCATGGCCTGTACCCCCGTCCAAAACCTCATCGTCCCGTACCTGCAGGGCCACCTGACGGGGCCCGAGCAAGACCTGGTGCTCGAGCACGTGAAGACGTGCAAGGGTTGCGCGCGCGATCTGGCCAACTCCCGCTACCTGATGCAGCTCCTGGGAGAGAACCTGGACCTGCCGGAGGCGCCCCGCAACCTGTCGAGAGCGGTCATCGAGACGCTCGAGCGCGGGAGCGGCCGCGGCTGAGGGCGCTTCACGCCTCTTTTCGGTTGGAGGGAAAGCGGAGCAACCTCGCGAAGGTTCTTCGCCACGGTGTGCCGGCGCAGCTCGCCAGCGTTTCCCAAGTTCTGTCGCGAGTCTGTCGCAAGATCAGCACTTGCTTGTCGAGAGGCGGTGAATCAGCCGGTTCGTTTCGCCGGTGGCCTCCAGCACCCGCTTCTCGATCAGCTCTTTCAGCTCGCGCTGGAGAGTTCGACGGGTGACCCCTGGACACAGGGTCTCGAACTCCCGGAGATTCATCGTTTCATGCTCTTGAAGGTGACCCACGGCAAGCCGCCTTCACTGACGGTGGGCCCGTACAAGACGTGACGGTGGTGGGCCCGTTGGGGCAGGACGCTTTCGAGGATTGCTGTTGATGCTCGGATGAAGGCGGCCCGGTGGGCCGGTCATTGGGAAGCTGGGGGCGAGCAGGGCA